>NZ_JBSFAI010000017.1:0-165123 GCF_056280165.1 Ralstonia sp. 110700041-2
TACCTGACCCCGATGCAGTTTGCGCAGGGGCATGAGCAAGAGTTTTTAACCTCGGACTCTAACTGTGCTTCGTACTAAAACCGGGGGCAGGTCACGAGCCACCTACTACTATCGCGAACAAAAATACGCGGAGGCCTTCCTGTACATCCGGGAAGCGTACAAATGCGCCCAGTACTGTGCGGGAGCACATCAGTATCTCCTCGTAAATCAATACGTTGAGCTCGCCGCGAAAAACGATAGCTGGAGGGAGTTCACGCAGGGCATACACTGGGCCACGTACCTCGGCATTGAAACCAGGTGGTTGCGCAAAAAGCCACCGACAGACGAGAACCTCAAATTTGCATTCGAAGTTTTCAAGAAGGCCGTCTATTCAGTTTAGAGCGGCGCCTGACCGCTGGATTCATGACGAACTTACGTCGTTACAAAATCACTGGTTACCTGATTCTGTCTCGCCTGGCGGCTGGCTGGCCGGCAGATTGTCTTGCCAGGCGGCAAAGGTAATCGTCGTCCCCCTGAGTCTCCATGAGTTCCGCCCATTGTCCGTTCTGCCCAGGACCGTAGCGGATGCAGCGCTAGGACTGACAAAGTTCACATCCTGCGTAAAGACCAGATGGGACCCGTCAGGCGACAGTTGTAGGGAGCCGAAATTTTGCAGGCTCTCTCGCAACTGTTGGTATGAATGTGGCTGCCCCGACCAGTCCAACCGCGCTTGCGACTGTGCGAGAACGGTAAACGCGCCGGTGCTTTTCCGCGCCACGGCGGTGAGGCCGTGCTTGGCGCTTTCGAGCTCGAAGTAGATGCCGTCGTTATCCGACGGGAGCTCGGCCAGCAGTTCCTTCGTGACCTCTGACTTGCTCTTGCGGTCTTCCAAGCGCCAGTGCGTTTCGAACACCTTCATCACCGCATTCTGCTGCGTCTGCATGACGTCAACTGTCCACTCCGAATGATGCAACACTTGAGTCGTAATGGCGAAGCCGGAGACGCCACCTTTGGTGAAATACGAAGCCTTCTTCCAGGAAAATTCGCGGTTGCTCGCGGAGCTATTTTTCTTGCGGCTCAGCAACACCAGGTTACCCAGTCGATGGACCCAGCTTTGATAGATTTTTGTGTCCGGGACCCACGTCGCCCATTGGCTGTTCGGAGCAGGCTGTTGCGGCATCACATGCTCCACCGAGACAACGTCATGCTCGTACACAGCAGCACCATCAGACAAAAGTCGGTCTAGGCGCAAAAGCAGTAGCGCCACTGCACGCGCTGAGTGCGTGTCATACAGCGGACCGTTTAGCACCGAATAGGTTTCGTATTGCTCGCTCGGAGAGAGCTGCAACGGTGACACCTCAACGAAGAGATTCTGGGCATTTTCGATGGCCCCCGTTAATGCAGAGAAGCGCTCAATGCGGCCATAGACCCCAATCTTTCGCGCGAGCATCGAATACGCAAGGCGTTCGAGGTCGCGAATGAAAGCTAGCATCAGCGTCGGCTGTTCGGAATGCCGCACATAAAATGCCAGGGCAGGCGGCAACCAGTCCTTGAACTCCAACTTGTTAAGCCAACGCAAATGTTCATTCACGAGTTCCGCGTGCATCGTGCTGGCATAGTCGGCGTCGCGGAGCGCGGCAAGCGCTCGTGCCATCGGAAGAAGTACGGTGTCGACAAATGCCTGCGGCTGGGTTGCCTGCGTAACGTGCTCCTTGAACTCCTTCAGCAGGGTCCCTTGCGGTTTGGCTTTGCGATACACCATACGGATATGACTGAACAAGTCACCAAACTCGTCACGTCCCAGGTCTTCCTCTGCGTCTTCCCACTTTTTCGTGTACGCATCACGCAGACCTGATTCGACCCCCCCAATGATTTCCGCTTTCAAAATGTCCGTAGCACTCAAATCGAGACCACGGCTGTTGAGAACACCAAAAATTCGATAAGCAGAATCAAGGTCAGGAGTAGCCACCACGACGAGGTAGCAGCGGGTGATAATGAACTGGACCAGCCGTATCAAATCGGACTGCTTCAATTTAGCAAGACCGGCCATGAGAACCTTGGCATTGGCGCGAAGACGCTCCTGCACACTCGGCAGTGTCGAATTGAGCTGAATGAGCTTGGCCAAACCATCCTCGTGCTGGACGTACTGACGGAAAAAGTCTCGGTCTCGCTCACGTAGCGACAGACGGTAGCTGGCTTCGGTAGCGGACACGACATCGCCGTGCTCGTAAATGCGCTTTGTGATACCTGTCTGCACAGCTCCGTCGTTTATCGTGGCCCTGATGGCAGAGAGCAGAAGCGTTAGCGTAGTCAAGCGCTGTTGCCCGTCGACCACCGTCGCATCAGGCGAGGCCTCATTCTTGATGAGAACAATGCTTCCGAGGAAATATGGCGCGGCATCGCCGAGTTGTTCTGGCGCAGACTCCAGTGCGGCCAACAAGTCGTCAAGCAGCTCCTGAGCCTGGTCGTTACCCCACGAGTATGGTCGCTGGTAGCCAGGGATGGTAAACACATATTCGTCGCTGAAAATCTTCGCTAGCGCTTGTTCTTTGGCGGTGAGGGTATTTGACACGCGGGTTTCCTGGCAAATTGGAAGCTGTAACGTACCCGCCAAATATACTGGCTTTTCCCACACTCTCATGCGTTACGCTTAATGCCTACCCCTCTAACGTCTTGCTCCGTGAGAACCGCTAATCGTCAGCGAGCTTAGTATTCATGTTCTTCGAGACCGAACGCCAGAACTTCTTCAGACCGCTCAACGGTAAGCGGCGGGAGCTCGTGGCTGCGTGCCTGCAGTCCCTCTACGAGCGTTTGCATGGCCCAGGCGCCGACTACTCCCAGAATTTGAACCGCGACAGCCTGCGGGATGTACTGATGCCGGCTATTCGCGAGCACGCCGCGGAAGTCACTGGTGATGGTCTTACAGAAGACGACGACCTCGCCAGCATCGACAGCAACGACGTCCAACTACTCGCCGGAGCTTTGATTCGGAGCCTGCTCAAGGATGGATGGCTGGAAACCTTCGGAGACCGAGTCGGGCTGGTCACAGCTTATCGCTTGACACGCGCAGGAAAACTCTTTGCCGAAGCCTTATGGTCATTGAGCCGATTGCGTACTCGCAGCCGTCAGCGCAACGTTCGCGGTTGCCGTAACGCCCTTGAAGCGGCGTTAAAGAATGTTGACGCCTACGACGTTGTGGATGCCTACGATTACGCTGAGCGAGTCATCAGCGACCTATCGGAGGGCGTTGACTATTTCCAGGAGTTGGTTCGCCGATTGATGTCCGAGGCTTCTCGCACTTCGTGGGATGAGTTCATCGAGTTTCTTGACCGCTTCGAGAAAGACTTCAAGAAGCAGATGACATCCGACAACGTGGAAAGGCATCGCCAGGCCATCAGAGGGGCTATCCACAAGCTGCGTAGCATCGAGCAGGAGAAGTTCGACGCTCTTGAAGCCCAGCTTCGGGACATCGCTTCGTGGGCCAACGCGGATGGTCAAGCCGAAAGCACGTTCGATTGGATGCTGGACCGTGTCGAGGAGATGGTCGAAGCCGCCTGTACCACCAAACACCCTGAACTCCTCAAAGCCATGAACATCTATGTTCGCCGAGCCACCAGCATCGTGCAGCAAGCGATGCTTCTTCGAGGCGAGCAGTCCCGTCACAACTACAGCAAAGCCATTGCTCTAGTTTCAGAACAGGAAGGCGATGCTCAAGCTGCCCTGCTTCACAGATTGGGCGCAGCCATCGCACCTGCAGAGGTGCGTCTGCTTGACCCCGCCTCCTTCAAGCTCCGGTCTACATCGCAACGACGCAAGGCCTTGGCGGTCACAGTTAAACCTCGAGTCACTCGTGAAAGCAGGCTGGCAGCTGCGATGCATCGCGCTGAAGCGGGAGCGTTCGCTCTATCCAACAACGATGTCTTGGAATACCTCCGCCGTGAACTGCGCCTCCGAAATAGGGCCCTCCGCCTGTCGAGCTTGCCAGTTACATCAGCCACCGACGTTCTGACGACTATGCAGGCTGTGGAGGCTATCCGCAGTTATCAGGACACAGACGTCAAGGCAAGCAAGCTGCCGACGCGCCTCATTAATAAGTTTTACACCGCAGACGATTTTTTGATTGAGTTCGACGATGAGCCTGACAACCGCCGCGCTTGAGAACTTGCAACCATCCGGCCTTAAGCTCGACCGACTCCAAGAGGTCGCAGCTCGGCTCTTCGCCTATGGCATCGTTGTCCGAGACGAGGACGGCATAGAAGCGCGCTTATATGATGACGCGCGTCGGATGGAGAGCTTGCTCACCGAATATTTCAGCCTAGCTGGGTTCTTCCTATATCACGACACCAAAGCTGAGTTCTTCCGGCTCTATGCGCCCGGCGCTCAAGCCCCTGGCATCACTCCAGAAGACTCCGAACCGGCTCCCTCGTTACGCGCAAAGCTGTCTCCCGACTTCGTAGCCGCCGCTCTCGCCCTTCGTTTCCTTTATCAGCGGGGCCTCACGGAAGGTGGCTCGAATTTGACTGACGAAGGAGAAGTGCTCATCCGATTCGACGAACTCGCCACGACGCTGCAGACACAGCTGAAGCGTCCATTGCCAGAATCTGCCGGCGACCGGGACAAATTGCTCCGGGAGTTGAAGCGGCACCGCCTGATACGCGTAAGCGCGACGTTTTCGATGTCCGATGAGGATGCCCTTATCGCCATCCGGCAAACCATTCTGGGCATTGTGAGCGACGATGCCCTCGCGACCGCTCTCGATGGTAGTGCCGCTGAGCCGGCTGCGGAAATAGACGATGAGGCCACCCAATGAAGCTCGAGTCTCTCATTCTCGTTAATTGGGGTTCGCTGCGACCGGGCGAGTACCCCATGGGAAACATGACTCTACTGACGGGGCCGACTGGCTCTGGTAAGTCTACGATGCTTGATGCGCTACAGACCGGCATGACGGCGGTCTATCAGCACATTTTCAGCTACAACCCCGGCCAGGATGAAACCAGTCAAAGTACCCGCAACGGCAAGACCAAGCGTACCTTGTGGTCATACATAGTCGGTGCAGAAGACAACTTGTTCGCTCGGCCAGATGGTGCGCATGGGTACGTTGGGCTGGTATTTCGCCCTAGCGAGGGAGAAACCGGCAAAAGCTTTACGGCGCTTGTTGCGGCGGCGGCACGCGTAGATGGGTCCGGCGACCGCCGGCAGGCTGTGCAAGAGCGGCTCGCCTTGCTCATTATTGACGACGCTGAACTGAATTTTGATGACCTCGTTGCCCTAGACGTGGAGGGCAACATGACTGTCGTCGAGGTCGAGCGCATCGAATCCCAACTCAAGGCCAGATACCCTCACGTCCTGAACCTCAAGGACAACAAGCGCGAATATCTTTGTCAGATGTACGGACGCTTTCGAGGTCAGAAAGTGGTTTCTTTTCAGGAGGCGGAAGCTGCCGCCAAAGCATGGACACAGGCTATCGCACATAAGCCCATCGGTAGCGTGGATGAATTGGTCAAGACTCAAATTCTCGAGTATGACCCGCAGCAGCACGCTCAGCGCATCGGTCAAATCAGCGACCTGATGCGTCAGGTTCACGGCCTCCGCCGAGAGGGAGAGCGACTGCGGGAAAGCGTCGCTCGTCTCGAAACGCTTGGTGAAGTCGTCCGCATGGCGGGTGAGTCCTATGAAAAGGCCATGGTGTATCAAGCGCTCCTCGCTTGCCGCAACCTGCGCGACGATGAGAGAGCACTCGAACAAGCAAACCGCGCCGTCGACCAGCTTAACGGGAGACTTACCGAACAGAACGAGCTCATCCGGCAGCTACGTGGCGAGAAAGGTGGCTATCAAGAGGGGCTGGTGACCATCAAGGCCAAGCTGTCTGGCATCCCGGCGGCCAACCAGAAGGAGCGTCTGGACGACAGAGCAGCACAAGCGCAGAAGAGCCTGACCGCAGCCTTGGGCGAATTGGTGGCAGGGGTGAAGCAAGTTCAGGTATTGCTTGCCCACAGCCGTCAATTGGTTGGTATTGCGGTCCCGAATGACTTCCGCGAGGTCCGCACAGCCATCGGGGAGGTAGCGCAGGCGCTCGCAGTGCTCGAGTCTTTGTCGGTGGATACATGGGAAGCATCTCTGGTCTCGCTCCAGTCTGCCTCTGACGTTCACGCAATGCGGGCTGCCTCTTCGGTACTCGAAGAGTTGCAGGCCCTGGCAAGTCGCCTTGAGCCGTTGTATGAGCGCTTGGTGGGCCCCACGGACAGCTTTGTCTCCGCAGTGAATGCACAGCTCGGTGCTCTGAACGGCTTGCGAGAGCAACTCGTAGACAAGGAGAAACATGCTTCGGAGCGCAAGGGCAACTTGGCGGAAGGCGGAGCTGACTACCCGCGCGAAGTGAAGGTCGGCTTGGATGCTTTTCGCCGAGAGCTATCCCACATCCGCGTGCAAGTGCTGTGTGATTTGATTGAACCAGTGGACGAAGGCTGGATGCCTGCAATCGAAGGGTATCTGGCTGGGTCTCGCTTCAACTTCGTGGTGGCCGAAGAGCACGAGGAGGAAGCTATTCGGTTTGTACGTGACCGGCATCTCAAGTCGCGTGTCGTGCAGGGTGGACTCTGCCGACGGTCGGCGCGTCCAGACCTGGTGCCAAGCGACTCTATCGTTCATGAACTGCGGACCGACCATCCTGTTGTATTGGCGTATCTGCAAGAACAATATGGCCAGGTAATCAAGGTGGAATCTTTCGACGTCCTTCGCAAAACGCCACGGGGTGTGATGAAGGACGGCCGCGCTACAGCCGGGCGGACATACTTCCATGCGACCTCTGACAATCTTGTGTTCGGCAAGGCGCAGCAAGCCCACGCAAGAGCGGAGGCAGAAGCAGCCCACGAGAAGGCTCAGGCGGAGTTAGAAGATTTGGAAAAGAAGCGAAAATCGCTTCAGGCGCTTCTCTCGCAAGTGCGACAAACCAAGCGTCCGAGCTTCGCTGCCACGTCAGCCGCAGTCGAAGCGGTCAATGAGTTGGGACGCGTTGCGGATGAACTCGGTCGGCTCGACTTGACTGAGGTCGCGAGCTTGGCGGCGGAGCTGAATGCTCTTCAGACACAACTGGAAGAGTGCGAGGGTCGAATTTCCAGGACAGACCAGGCAATTGGCAAGCTGAATTCCGACCTGGAGACGCAGGGCCAAGTGGTTTCACAGAAGGAAAGCGTACTTCCCGCGCGTCGAGTTCGAGTCGCTGAGGAGATGCAGCGGCTAAGCCTACTTGCGGAAGTAAGCGGCACCCTATCGTATGCCACTCTGGGAGAACAAGTTACCCAGTTGCTGGAGAGCGATGGAGGGCCTAAGAATCTCGTGGATGCGGCTCAGAACCTCATAGGCAACGCCAAGGATTTCACGGGAGATGTACGCGAGTTGGTCGCTGAGTACAACCAGCACGCTCGACAGGACGAGAAACTGGATTTCGCTTACGGGGCTCACCGCGACGGTGACTTTGGGCCGGTTTACGGCCTGTTAATCCAACTGCGCGCTCAAGTGCGAGAACAATTGGGTGCGCAGCGTGAAATCGGTTTGCTCAAAAACCTGGACAAGCTGCAGCGGGCAGAGACTTCTTTTCAGGATGTATTCACAAAGCAGTTTTGCTACGAGATTCGAAACGCGGTGGATACCGGGGTGCGTACGCTCAAAGCACTGAACTACGAGTTGGATAAGTTGAAATTTGGGACCGACCGGTTTCGCATCGACTGGTCTCACTGGGTGCCGGAGTTCGAGGAATACTATCGCTTCTTCAGCGCCGCCTACGAATTGGCGGAAACGCAGGAGTCAGGCGGGCTTTTCGATGAGCAGGTACTTAGTCCAGAAAACTGCGCCGTACGAGACCGGCTGCTGAAGTTGCTGCTAGCAGACGACCAGGAACGCGCACAGAAAGAGCTTCAGCGAATTGCCGACTACCGCAACTATCGCCGATATGAAATTTGGAAGGAGTCGGACTCTGGGTCTCGAGTAGCTCTATCCGAGTGGGGTACCGGTTCTGGCGGCCAGTTGGAAACTCCGGCCTATATCGTACGTGCGGCAGTCGTTACGAACCGCCTGAAACACTTTGAGAAGGGGGGGAACCTAAGGCTGTTGGTCAACGACGAGTCCTTCGCCAAGATGGACGAGCGCCGTGCTCATGATGTGATGAAGTTCATTCGTGACAGCCTTGGTATGCAGTTGATATGCGCAATGCCCACAAAACATGCAGGCGCCTTGAAATCTGAGTTCACCAAAGAATGGTGCTTCACCAGGACCATGGCGGAAGGTAACGGCGAAGTCGACTTCGTGTCTGAAGCCGATGAACGAGAACTCAACTCGGACAAACTGCGTGAGCTCTGGGAGGCTCGTCGCAAAGAGGTTCGGCAGCAAGCCCAACTTCTTTTCGAGGCAGAAGAGGCGAAGGAGCCGACGTGACCGAGCCGCGGTGGCTGAGGACCCCTGGCGTTCTTCAATTCTTGAACCATCTGGTCGACAAATTCGATGCCGCTGAGGCTCAGGGCAAGGCGCTTGTCAGGGCAATCAGACTCGATGCGAAGTCGTTTCCAGGGCTGTTCAATGCATCCCTTGAGGAAGAGCGTGAACTGCAATGGACCTGCTTGCGGCAGATGGAGGCATGGGGCTGGTTCGAGTTGAAGCTTGACCGGCAGCCGCCAGGAAAAGCCCCCTATGAATGCAATCCGCGCGCGGTCGTTCGAAATCAGAACGCTATCCGGCAAGTTACCGGGAGACCGGAACGGATTCGGCCCTACAGCGAGCTATGGCGTGAAGCCGTCGAAGCCTTCATAGAAGGTCACGACTCGGTCAAAGAAACCGTGGGTCGCATGAGAATCGAAATCCCAGGACGAACGGCAGAAGAGGTCGTGCGTCGCCTTCTATTGCTTCCGTCTTTTGTCGAAGAGCCTTTGCTTCTGAGAGAGGTCTCGGCGAGGTTGTTCTGGGGCTTATCGAAGGTGCTGGATGGTCGGCAGCAATTGGTTGCAGCCATTCTCCGTGAAGAAGAGTGCCCTTTTTCCGAGGTGCCCGTCCAGCTGCAGGTCTTCTTGCCGACGCTGGGATTTTCTGAAGTGCTGTTTATCGAAAATCTGGCCACTTTCGAGCAAGCGACAAGAGACGCAACGGGGCGCTACGAAAACTTGGCGCTTGTATTTGCGTCCGGCTTCAAGGGTAGTGCAAAACGATTGAGGTCGTCCGCCGGAGCTTCCGTCTACTTCGCAGCCCATGGCTCCCTTCAGGAAACGGACACCAGCAAGTTTCTGGGGTGGTTGCGCGCTGGGGTCAGGCTGCCATCTTGGTTCTGGGGTGATTTGGATTTCGCCGGAATGCGAATCTTGGCGAGCCTACGTGCGGTTTTCGATGGGCTAGAAGCCTGGGAGCCCGGCTACGGCCCCATGCTTGAGCGATTGGAAAGAGGTGACGGTCACTCGCCGTTTGAAGCACGAAAAGGCGGGCAGCAACCGATAGACCTGACGGGATGCTCGTTAGCCGATACGCATCTCATTCCCGCATTAAAAAGGCAGAACAAGTTTGTCGACCAAGAGGCGTTATAAGCGCGCACCTACCAGCTCCACAGTCTTTCACGTTGCGTCTTAAGTCGGGGCTCGCTGGCCCGCTGACGACGTGACACGGCTGAGTCAGCATGAGCGGATTGACGGACGGGGCCGGGGCAATTGTCTCGAACCACTGCTCGCGCCCAAGAGCTCGAACGACTCGGATGAACGTGCGCAGCGATGCGCCCGCCGCCATTCTCACGATTCCGACTTGCCTTGCTGCTTCGCGCGGCATTTTTCGAGCTCTCGCGACAGTGCATCAATTTCTGACTGCATGCCGGCCGCGCTCCTGAGCAACTGACCAACTCGATACCAATACTCATAACCCAAGTCGCCATCTGCCAACGCGAGCTCGTGGAGCTTGCGAAGTGCAATGTCTAGGTCGATTTGATTCTCCGACGACATCATCGTCCTCCTTTCTGCGGGCACGGCAAACGCACTCTCCGCTCAACATCGCCCCGTTTCAGAGCGGACTTCTTCGATTGGTGCTTCATGCTCACTCGCAATACATATACTTTGATGCAAGAAGCTACATGCTGTCCGCCGCGCGAAAAAGCCGCCGGATAGTGGGGCCGCCCCATCCAACTGATGGGCTTCGGTGATGTGGTCATTGCCGCCTGCGCGGGCGAGGTACGAGCACCGGCGCGCAGGGGACACCGGATTCGGGGGGCAGTTCTGAGACATCCGGCACGCTGGCGAAGGCAGAAGCGTGGAACGAAAGTCTGCCGGGCGAAGCCGGCTCCATACCGTAGTTTGGGTGGCGGCTGAGTGAAGGCGTATCCCGGGCAAACATGCCAGGGAGGGCTGGGCTCAGCCTCACCACCCGTAGCCACACTATCAAGATGTTCACCTGCTTTTTTGGCTGAGCCATTTAGGTAGACAACAGGATGGTGAAACCTTTGCCAGTTTGGCCTCAGCTTGCGGAAGCCGCAACAAGGGCCACTCTGGGAGGAGGCTCCAAGTTTGCGCACTGCAGGTTGGCAATCTGGCGCGTCTCGCCCGCATCCGGGCTGGTCGGGATAGTCCCGACCAGCCCGGATGCGGGGATACATATCAGCGACGGGTATGCCGTTCATGATGTCCGCGGCTCTCACCCATCATCACGCGAATGACGGAAGAGTTAGCCTCCGAGAGGTATGCCAATTCGGCGTGGTAACCATATAGTCGATGCAGCGCGACGGCAATTGCACTTGAGCGCGAGTACCCGCCTTCACAGTGAACAACGACTGATGAGATTGTCGCGGGCAGGGTTTCGACGAACGAGCGGACGGCTTGAGCTTGTGCGTCAGTGAACGCATGGACGAGTTTTTCCTGGGCTCTTGCCGAAAGATATGGATTCAGGAAATTCACATCGGCAAAACTCAGGCGAAGAACGTGAGCAAAGGAACCGAGGTTGGCAGGTGGGCGTTCTGGCGCAGTGACTGAGATGACCGCCACCGAGGGCAGCAGCGGCAGTTTTTCTGCATCTCCCCTCGACAGCGCAAACACTTGCCGCACCCCGTCCGTCGGAGGCTTGTACAGCCTGCCTAAAATGTCCCGCAGTCTCTGTGGCATTTCATTCCTCCATCCATCTGTCATTCAGGCGACGCGGATACAAACAGGTCCTGACCGGCCCTTGCCCCGAGCACGGCGAGACGGCACAAGTCGGCGAGACGAACCAGTCCACCACGAGCCGCCCCGCTGGTGAGTTGTTTTGCGCCCACCATATCGACGCCGGACAGCAGCTTCGACAACGCGGATGACTTGGTGCCCATGCCGCGCGCCAAGTCCGCAAGGGGCACGTAAGTTTGCCGAAATGCCAACAGCTGATGAGGCAGCACCACGCGACATGGCTGGCCACGCAACTCGATTGACTGCGCATCCAGCAAGCCCTCATCAATCCAGTGGGAAATGCTCTCCCACTTCCAGCCCGTAAACTTCGAAAGCTGCTGAATGGACATACCGGCCTCGAGAAGCGGCGTGCCGAAATACTGCGACACGTCCGTCCTCAGGAAGGACATTTCGCCCAGTGTCCGACCGCGCGCGACGGCTCTCACCTTGCCTCCTGCGATGGCCTGCATCAGCGACTCGATTGCCCGTCGGTCACCCATGCGCCGGCTCGTCAACTCCGCCCATGTGAGCGTCGAATCATCGGCCACCACAGCGGATTGGGCCGACCGCTCCACACGCTCATGTAAATCCGAGATGGAATGGCGCTCGACCGGACCGCCCTTCATTAGGTCTTCGCGCCAGCGAACGTCTGACCGGATTACCCCAGCTGCTTTCATGCGTTCGAGCACGATGGGCGAAACGCCCGCCAGTTCGCAGGCAACGACGTCGGAAATCCACCCGGCGCGTAGTCTCTGGATGCGCTCAACCTCAGCGCATGGAATTTCGAACAGCTGACCACGCGTTCCAGTGCGCCGTGCACGGTGTTCGCACTCGCCCGCGGCAATCGAGTCATGCAGACGTGAAACGCTGACGCCGATAGCCTTTGCAGCATGCGACGCGCGCATGTATCCGGTCGCGTCCTCGGCCATAGCTTTGGCCGAATCCAGGCCCAGGACACAATCGGACTTCCGGGCAGCGACGTCGATGATGATTTGGAGAAGAGGCTCTAGCGTCGTGCCCTGGCAAAGCTTGCGCAGACTGATGTACCAGTCGCCGAGCAACGTGTTCAGCGTGCGGGCATCCTTGCGACCAGCGGCGATGCGCTGCTCGACGTGGGTCTGGAACCCTATTGGCCAATCGGCCAGCAAATCTTCGAGCGGCGAGAGATATTCGACTGCTTCAGTGACGAATTTCGGCAATGCCGCGTTGCGCGGCAACCCGGAACGTGTCGGGTCCGGGTATTGGCAGAGCGTGCGGATGACCTTCATCAGCACGTTGATGTCCATGCCGTGCACAAGCGGCTTGATACTGCCAGACTGCTGCCCGTCGCTCGCAATCAGCGTCGACAGCCACTGCTGTGCGCGGGTCGCCGGCACACGTGGCAGACTGCTCAGGTCGTGACCGCACGAGCACAATCCAATGTAAAGCCGCTCCGGTGAAAGATGCTTCCCGCAAGCGTTGCACTGGTCAACCAGCAGGATTCGATGTTGCGGACACGCCGTGACATAGGCGTGTTCCCAGCAGCTTCGCAGGTAAGGCGATTCAGCC
The DNA here is from genome assembly GCF_056280165.1 of Ralstonia sp. 110700041-2. Classification (NCBI taxonomy): domain Bacteria; kingdom Pseudomonadati; phylum Pseudomonadota; class Betaproteobacteria; order Burkholderiales; family Burkholderiaceae; genus Ralstonia; species Ralstonia sp. 110700041-2. The sequence continues at coordinate 12,681 of NZ_JBSFAI010000017.1, forward strand.
ATGCAAGCAGGACACACGGCGTCAGATTGCGCACGGTGCAGACGTCCCCAACCCCGGCAGAGGTTTTCCTGATGTCGGGCAAATTCGGTCCATGCCGGTTCCAGGCCGAGATTGCAGGCGACGTCCTCCGTGCGCGTGAGCAAGGCACGGCGATTCCGCTCGACGCCGGCCGTACTTGCCAGGTCGCGCCAGCTGAAAAGCGCATTATCGGCGGCGAGACGTCGGTAGTAACCCATCCCGGACTCGTCGTTCCTAGGTGCGTTGGCGAGAACAAGGCTCATTGTTTAACTCCGATTTTTTTGCGAACTGGTACCGACGCCGCGTTACTGGTCAGGACGTGGACATATGCCTGTTTCAGCGCCGCCGGCTCCACGCCCGCGTCGTCGATGCCAGAGTCCTGGAATGCCAGTCTGTGCGGTGACCCCGCGTGGCTGACTTCTTCAAGCGCCTTCTGGCAATCAGCGTATGTAATGGCGCGCGGCGCTTCGTGTGCCATCAAACTCGCAAGCTCGCGCATAAAGTCCGCAAGTACCCCTATCAGGCCCCCGGTAAGCAGGTAGCTTTGCTGCGTAAACACGCGGGCGGGCATGTCAATGGGATAGCCAGCCGCAGAGAACAGGCGCGCATAATTCGCGACACATGAGTGGTATGCCGCCATCTGTCCAGCATCGCTTGCGTCGTACGGCAAGAAAATGCGGGCGGGACAAGCCCGGTTGCGCAGCTGTTCATTTGCTGCAAAAAGCCGCTCGAGTCGCGGAATGCCGAACAGAATCAGCGTCATGTCGAGGGTGTCCATCAGCGTCTTGAGCCAGTCGCTGGCCGCGCGCGGAGGCACCCGCGAGCCTTCATCAACGAGGTGCGATATTTCGTCGAAAATCACAACGCGTGTGCGGGCCAGGCGCAGCTGCTCCACCATCAGGTCGAACATCGCGCCCGCCGTCATGCTGCCGGAAACCTGCATGCCCAACGCACGCAGCACACTTTTAGGAAGCAGTTTGGCCGTTGCGGATGGGGGCACCTCAACGAGTAATACAGGTACATGGCGCCGCCCTTCAATGCGGGCTTCAGGGTAGTCACGCGACAGTTTGGCGATGAGGGATGATTTGCCCACGCGGCTCGGACCAGGAACGCGAACGATTTTTGGTGCAAAGCCAGCGAGAGCGTCATCGATGCGCCGCTTGAGCGCAGTGAGGTGCTCCATGAACATGAGATGCGGTAGTTCGCATTCCTCAATGTCCTTGCGCAATTGTTGGGCTGGCGTCACAGCAGTTTTTCTCCGGTGTTTCTGTTAACAATGTTCATCGACGGCGCATCGTCGTATGAGATGACGCCGGACTGAAAATCTTCCGCTGGCAACGACGGATTGGCCAAAGGTGCAAGTCCAAATGGTGCTGCCGCTGAAAGCGGCCGGTCGATGGCCCGCTGGACAGCTGAATTGTCTTTGGCGCGGCGCACGGTTTCCCTGTTTTCCTCACGCTTGCCGCGAGCCTTGGGCTTACCGGCTTTCGCGTTTCCGGTGACCGCCTCGTCCAGCTCCCGCTCGAACTGGACCTTTTCGTCCGGGACCGTCCAGTCAGCCATGCCCGAATCGAACCGGTCTTTGGCTTCAGCAAAGGTCCACGCCGGCGTGTCCGGACGAACGTGGTCGTGCGTCAGTGGGACAAGCGGAAGGTCACTTCCCTCGTACACGTACACCTGACGAAAATCGTCGGGGTTGTAAACCACGTGAAGTTGCGCACGGTCGCCGTACTTGGCCAGTAGATACGACTTCGCTTCGCCGTTGTACCTGAACCCATGCTCGAGCGAGATACCCGTCTTGGCGTTCAACGTGCGTATCTGGTGTTCGAAAAGTGCCGCCATCCATTCATGGCGCGGTGGCGGCAGAGTGATGGGTTGTCCCATTTCTTCGGTCTGGTAGGCCAGGCGCTCAAGCGGCGTCTTTCCCTTGACCGAATCGACCAAAAGTTCGTCCCAACGCAGCCGGTCGAGCGGGGTGTTGGCCCAGTCCCTATAGAGCCACCCAACAATCCACTTTTCGAGTGCTTCGACGCTTATCAAGTCGTCGCCCAGTGCCTCGGGGTCGCGCTTGCCATCTTTCCCTTCGAAGCGCGTGCATCCCGGGAGACGCTGCAGTGCTTCCTTAAGTGACCTGTTCAGGCGCTCGATGAATGGCTTACCTTGAGCTTCCTTTGCTTTGCAGTGCTTGACATCCATTCCTAATCGCTCGAGTCGGACGATTCTTCCGCCTTTGGTCTCCGGACCATTATCAAAAATGACCTGTGCGGGCGTGCCGTAAATGTTCAGCGCGTGAGCGATGCCAAGCTCCGCGAAGCGGGCTGCCTTGGCGGGCGTCAGATACATCTCGAGGCACAACAGCGAATCCATCTCGCGCGGCGAACCGATGACAAGATGCCATCCCACCGGATACCCGGTGCAGACATCAATTGCCAGAACCAGATAGATGGTCCGGGCGATGCCATGCGGCGTTACTACAACGAACGGCAGGTGCAGAGCATCCTGCTCAATTCGGGCGAACGGAAACGCCGCCCGGATGCGCTTCTTTGCAAACGATTTACCTGCGACCCTATTGAGCGGGTCCATCCGGTCGTATTCGGCATCGACGGTCAGTTCATCAATCCTGGCGCACACGAACTTGCGGCTGATGGCGTGGCTGGCAACATGCAAGCCGCGCCGACGAGCCTCACGGTTGACGTATCTCGTCAGGTCGAAGACCGTCCACTTGGATTCCGTGACCAGGAATTGGTCCTGGATGACGTCCTTGACGAATTCGACAAGGTCTTTTGAATATCTGGCCGTCGCATTGCCTTTATTTTTGTCACCCTTGAGAACCGGCAGGCCCAGCAGTTGATTCGCGTGAGCCCGGTACAGGGTTGCGGGCGACGGAAACGGGGAAACAAGAGGCTTGCCTGCGTTTTCCATCAGGTAAGCGTCACGGGCCAGCGGTATCGCTGCGTTAAACGACAGACCGCGTTGGTTCCGGATGACATCAATGCGCCGCAGTATGTCGTTCAGCAGGCGGACCTTACTGTGCAATTCCGGATTGTCGTACTGGGCGGCAATGCTGACGCGCGGCATTCCCTTCCGATGAAGGACCAGACTGCCTTCCGAAATCCGGGCGCTGATGTCATCGTATTTGTCATACCTGGCCTCGCGCTTCTCGGCGTCGAACAGTTGGATGGAGCCAGCATGCAGGCGGCCGTCCAGCACCTCTAAGTAGCTGTCAGATTTGCCGGGCGGCGCCAGCTTGTCCCCAGCGCGCAGGTCGGACATCATGGCCGCAGTTCCTCAATCAAACAGAGGTGGGCCAAGTCACCATATGCGGCTGTCAGTTCCAGCGCGCCGCAAATCTGGTTATGCGCGAGGTCGGCCTGAAGAACGCCCATAGCAAGCAGCGGAGGAATCAGGCCGGTCGGAATCTGGAGTTCGGCGCACAGCGTGCGCTGTAGTACCGCACCCAATTCGCAATAGCGTTGGACCCGGTCGATGATGTCCTGCGTCAGGTATTCGCCAGCACGCGCTATCGCCGGCTTCAGCAGCTGCACATTGACGACGACCGGGTGCCGTTCATTCGCAGGCACCACCACCGTGAATAGCGGATAGCAGTGCGCCTCCATGATTTCCCGGGCCCGCTCGACCTTCGCCCAGTACCCACGGTCGCCCTCGAAGCCCTGGAGCTTGACCTCGTACGCGCGCTGCAGGCCGTCGGCCTGAACGGTGGCAAAGTCTGGTGTGTACTCCGCCTCCCCGGCGCGGCCGCCGCGCATCCTGCGCGCTTCTGCCAGTTCCTCGGGCGTGAACAGCAGCCGCTCTGCGACCAGGTCGACGGTAAACGGTTGCGGCCTGAAAGAGCGCACGCGCGGGTCAACGCACAGCATATGCGCGACCAGGCGTTCCGCCTCAGATTCAACAGTAATGTGGCCTTTGGCCTTTTCGGCATATGTGCCGATGCGAGCCTTGCCATACGTACGGGCCGTAAGCCGGACGCCGGCGTTCGCAGCGCTCCGGCGACTACGGACGCCATAGGACGGTGCGCTCCTCATTTCGCGCCTCCGTCCGGAGTCTGCAACCGGCTGCTAACGAGGCTGGTCGTCTGGATTGCAGTTGCGGCCCGTCGGGCCGGCAAACTGGGTTGTAGGGTTATGGTCAGCATTCTGTTCTCGCAAAAAAATGGCTTGCAGAGAACGTGTAGTGCTCCCCCACATGGAGTCAGTCGTATACGACCGAAATTTCCCGTGAGAGAATCGCGGCACCAGAAAAATAGAGGCTCGAACAAGGTCGAGGGGGAACGATGGAAGAACTCCCACAGAAACGTGGTCAGCTGCCGGCTGAGCCGTACGGGCGGTGGGAAGAAGAGGCGAAGGGGCTGGTAGAGGAAGAGATGGTACGGCGCGGCATTCGCTACAAAGAGCTTTCGCGGATGCTGGAGGCGCAGGGCATCTACGAGTCGCCGGACCAGATAAACCGCAAAATCAATCGCAAGAGGTTCTCGGCTGCCTTCCTGATTGCCTGCCTGCGCGCGATGGGCGTGGAGACCATCGCACTCGTCCCCTTCGAACCGGGACAGAGTATTGGAGGTTAGGCGAAGGACTACCCACGTCGCAAAATTCGCCCGCAGCCAGACCAGTTTCATCGCCTGCTCCCGCTATACCCTCTCATAAATCATCCAAGTTCGGTGGCGAGTTGCCGCGCGCCGAGCCGGTCGTTTCTGTCCGGCTTGAACAATGCAGCCGTTCGATAACAGCCTTTTGTTGCCCGGCCCAGGCTCTACAGTGCTTCACGTGGGCGCCGAGCAGGTCCAGATTCCGGATGCGTCCGCCCTTGGTTTCGGGGCCGTTATCAACAACAAGTTGCCCAGGTGTGCCACACACATTCATGTCGTGGTCAATGTCGAGTTCGTTCATGGAGTTCCCTTTCTTCCCGTTGCGCCGCATGACTAAAACGCGGCTTGCCCGCGCGAAGCAGCGTCCGTTTGCCTGCGTAGATGTCGTCATGAATGTCGGTGACCTTGATGTACCGGTTGGCTAAGGCCTCCATACGCCAGGGACAACTCCAGCCTTCCGCAGATAGCGCGATGAGCCACGTCGCCCGCCAACACGCCACTGACGAGCAGAACTGGAATCAGGCCTGGTGGGAGTTGAAGGTCTGAGCAAAGCATGCGAACCGAGACAGAACCCTCTTCACAGCGCTGCATCGCGCGCTCAACGAGCTCGTCGGTCAAGTAAGTGCGGGCTTGGTGAGCTGCCTGCTTTAGCACCCGCGCGTTCATCCGCACCGGATGAACGGTATTCGCGCGAAGGACCAGGGTGCGCAGGGGATAGCCATTGGCAGCCAGAATGGGGCGAGCGCGCGCAACCTTGTCCCGGTAGACCTCGTCGCCCTCGAACCCTTCGGCCTTCACTTCGACGGCATGATGCAAGCCGCCAAGCCCCTCGATACTGAAGTCCACGGTGTAGAACTTCGCGCCAGGTACATCGCGATGCTTGTGCCAGGCTTCCCGCACCGCATCCCGCGTGAACAGCACGCGTTGGTCTATCAGGTCAACGAAAAACGGCTGCGGCTGAAAAGCCCTGACACGTGGGTCAATCGTCAGCAACTGTGCGACGAAGCGTTCGACATCGGACTCGACGTTGATGTGGCCGCCAGCTTTTTCGCTGTACGTGCCGAACCTGGCCTTGCCGTATGTTGATGCCCTTTGACGGATGCCGGTGTTGGCGGCGCTCTGCCGGCCGCGACGGCCATACGACACAGAGTGGCTCATGACACACCTCGCTCTACTGCCGTCAGTCGGAGAACGCTTTGGGAGCGTGTCGCGAGGCGCGCAACGACGCCTGCAAAACCAAGTGGGAATGGAAGATGGAGAGTGCTGTTCCTGTTCAGCATCAGGCAGTCATTGGGAGCTTCGACTGCATAGCTTACGGACGCGTTTTGGCGAAATATAGGGGTGGTCTGACAGGCGTTACAGTGCCACTCGCGAATATCGCTTGGCACGCAAGGACTCTTCCGACTGAAATTTTTTTTCGCGTTACACGCCTGTAACGTTAGCGTTACCTCGCGCTGCTGTCGCGTGAGTAGAGGCGGGAAATTGGCTCTGCCGCTGACCGCACGATGTGCGCGAGAACGGGCGCCGTTGTGACTGGCAAAGGAAGTGACAACTCGTGTTTGGCTGCCGTTCCGATGGCAGCCCCCAAGAGGAGGCCGGCAGGCCGGCCCCGGGACCTGCGACAGCGTGCAAAGGTCGCTCCATAGCGCGGGGCACGCGATGGGCGTTGTCTGTAAGGCAAGCGAAGACTGAATGCCGGCGCCAGTCTCCAGCCGAACGCGGTGAACTTTCGCTCGCCAAAAAGTGGGCTGCTTCATCGCTCGCTCCTGCGTCGAACCCTCTCATAAATAGAGGTTCGCCGCGGGAGCGCGTCACATTTGCGAAGGCAGGTTCACTCTCAATACAGCATCTCAACGTTGCGCCGAGACCGAGTTACCGTAGTCAATGCAGAGAAGTTTTTCAAGCTGGGCGAGCGGCACAGTGGATTTTCCGGCCGCGCCGACCAGGCGCCATCGTGCACCCGCTGTTCGCAGCAGCCACAGATGGAACCCAGTTCGCTTGCGATTTGCACGGTTAGCGATACACGAATACAGCAGCTCACCCTGAATACCGACACATATGCACTTACAATGAGTAGGCGTCTCGAAGAAGAAAATCGAGGATTGATGCCGCGTTCAGCGGTCCAGCTGGAACAGCCCGAAGTGGGTCTATTGGATGGCAAATGAACGATAAGAAGCTGACTGACAGTCAGTTGCTAGGCACGCAAGGGACAGGCCTAATCGAGCTGATAGTTTCACGGATGGGCCTCGTGTGGCGACCAACGACGCAACACGATGCCGGCATAGACGGCGAAATCGAAATCCGGGACGCCACCACCGGCCGAATGACCGGCATGCTCATCAAGGTACAGAGCAAAGCAGTCTCGGCGCTACCAAATGAAAATAACGAGAGCTTTGACTATTGGCCAGACGCCCGGGACATGGCCTATTGGCTCCGCCACACTGTGCCGGTCATCCTTATCGTTTCGAGACCGAGTACGAACGAATGCTACTGGCAGGTTATTCAACCCTCTCCACCTGGCGATGAAAAGCGGATGCGCTTTGTCAAAGCTAGAGACGCTCTAAACGAAGACAGTAGAGGGCGGCTCATCGATGTCGCTCAGGCAGCCTCGCCGCGCGGCGTCGCACCCGCGCTTTCAAAGCGAGAGACACTCGTCAGCAACCTAGTTCCCGTCACGAAATTGCCGGAACGGTTATATTTGGCTGAGACGTCCTATCAAACAGCAAAGGACTTGGCCTCGACGCTACGCGAGGCGCACTTGCGTCTCGAGTTCGTTCTAAAGAACGGCAGAATTCTTACGGTGCGTGACCTGACTGACCCGCGTTATCAGAATGTGTGCGACAGAGGCACGGTAGAGGACTTTGACGTCAAAGAGTGGGCAGAATCAACCGACCAGGACAAGCAACGCGACTTCGTGAATCTGATGAACAGCTGTCTTCGGGAGAAGCTGCGGTCAATGCCAGAGGCTCTACGATTTGACAGGGATACGAAGTGCTTCTTTTTCCCGCCCTCCGAAAGCAACACGCCGTATGACTACGCCTATCGCGGGGACAAAAAAGCCACCGCGCGAGAGGTATTTAAAGAGCGGCGCAATAAGCAGCAGAGACATCTGATGGGCTTCCGGCATTCAGCAATGAAGGCGCAGTTCTATCGGTTTGGAGATGATTGGTACCTCGAAGTTACCCCGACGTATTTCTTTACCAAGAACGGCAGAGAACAAAGCAAGTGGCATGAAGAGTGGCTGAAGGGCATCAAGGAACTGGAAAAAAATGGAGCGATTCGAGGGCAACTAATGATGTGGGTGGACATTCTGCGTAACCCTCCCGGCCTCTTTGACGAGGGATACCCATTTCTCGACTTTGGTCCACCCGCCGTATTCAGCATTGACCGCGGTATTGATGACAACGCGTGGACGTCATCGGACAGTTCCGATAACCAACAAGGCGACACGACATCTGCACCTTTGTTCGAGCTTGGATGATGAAACTTGATTTCTTGGAAGAGCCAGAACTGGAATTTGGCGGGCATCACAGGCATGTCGATATGCGCCAAGGCATCGCCCTGTTTGGCCCGCTCGACAGCATCGAGGGGCAAGCGCGCCGAATTCGCCTCGGAGTAGTCGGCACCCAACAAACGGTGGACGGCATCCTCCAGTGGCTCGAGCGTAGCAAGGCCGGCATCAAGGCCAAGGCCAGCCGGCAGCCACATCTATTCCCGGACTTTCCGGGCTTTGGTGCAGACTCGGCCTTCCGGGCCGAGTTCGATATTGATTCAAACGCTGTACGAACTCTGTCCAATCGAGAGTTGAGCCGTATCACCGCCCAATCTCAACTTATGGCCATCGCCGACGGGCAATCACTGCTCTCTGATGAAGTCCGGGCCATCAGCGAGTCAGGTCGGCCGGACGTCGTCATTGTGGGTGTCCCGCCGGAGTTGGTCGCATTGGAAGACGAAGAAATTAGCGAAGCGACCGCAGAGTTCAACCCTAAGCAAGACGCGCTCGAATATGGGAGCACGTTCGACCTCCGCAACATGCTGAAAGCAAAGGTCATGCGGATGAACCAACCAATCCAGCTCGTGCTGCCGCAAACATACGACGAGGCTGCAAAGGGAAAGACGAGCAAAAAAGGAGAAAAGCGCCCGCTGCAAGACGAGGCAACTAGGGCTTGGAATTTCCACACCGCCCTGTACTACAAGGCGAACTACCGGCCGTGGCGTATCGTTCGCGACGCCTCCGAGTTCCATGCATGTTTTGTTGGCATCAGCTTCTATCGTTCACTCGACCAGGCAAACCTGGTAACGAGCATGGCGCAGGTCTACGACGAACGCGGCGAGGGGGTAATCGTGCGCGGTAAGGCAGTTGAACTGTCCAAGGACGACAGGCAACCGCACCTTTCTCGCAACGATGCACATTTGCTGCTCACTACCGCATTGAAGGAATACAGACGAGAACACAAGCATCCGCCGGCTCGAGTGGTTGTGCACAAGAGTTCGAAGTACAGCGCGGAGGAGCTGGATGGCTTCAACGGTGCGGTCGATGACCAAGGACTGGAAACTGCAGACTTCCTTGTGATAACCAAGTCCTTCACACGACTGTTCCGCGACGGAAACTATCCACCGCTCAGAGGAACAATGCTGAGCCTGGACCCCGCGAACCACCTCCTCTACACGAGAGGTAGCGTGCCGTACTACGCCACATATCCGGGGATGTATGTGCCACGCCCTTTGAAATTTCAGATTGCTCAAGCGGACACTAGTCCACGCAAGCTCGCCGAAGAGATTCTTGCCCTAACAAAGCTCAACTGGAACAACACTCAGTTTGACGGCGCGGAACCCATCACCATGCGAGTTGCCCATCAAGTTGGCAAGGTTCTCAAATATGTGCGGGAAGGAGATGCTGTGCAGCCTCGCTATAGCTTCTACATGTAGCCCGACTCGCAACTTGACCCTATCGCCAGGCTTCGCGCCAGCGAATGACGCCTTGCTCCAGCCAGAAATGGGAACGGCAACCGGCGGTCCGCTCAACAGACGGTGAAAGGCTTGGGAGGCGAGTGCCTTTCTGCGTCGCCCCCCTCGGTCGTTGCCCTTCAATCATTGGAAGCTGGATAATGTCGCCACACCCACATGAACACCTAAGGTCCGCAAGCCAGCATTGCCCACCTTCCCCGACCGCATACAGCTTGCTCGCCTGAAGAGCGTTAGGCAGGTCGTCGTCGCGCAATACGGCGTGAGCAAGCGGATGTACACCTATCGCGTATCAATGACTGGTGTGAACCGACAGTTCCAGTGAGGCGCATGGACCTGAAGACCAAAACCTTGAACCTGTGGGTCAGCCCAGAGTTGAAGGACCTTGCAGTACGTAACCACCGCACCATCGCAAACTTCATCGAAGGGCTGGTTCGCGAGCATTGCGAGAAGTTCGGCGTAGCAGCAGGTCCAGAGCTAATAAAGCAGCCGCTGAGCCGCCTATAAAGGAGAAGCAGGAACGTGGCAGAAGTCGTCAGCATTGAGCGGGGGCTCCCGGCACCTGGTCAACTCGTGCAGGCCAGAAACCGTCGATTCGTCGTAACTGCCGTCGAGGCAGGACGGACTGACGCGGCACCGCAACATCTGGTCTCCATGTCGTCAGTCGAGGATGACGCGCTCGGCGAAGAACTCCAGGTCGTGTGGGAGCTGGAACCCGGGACTTCAGTGCTCGAGCGGGCCTCCATGCCCGAATTGACCGCTTTCGATGTCCCGCAGCAGTTGGACGCATTTCTGAACGCTGTGCGGTGGGGCGCCGTGTCGCAGACCGACACCAGCACCCTGCAAGCCCCCTTTCGTGCGGGCATCGAAATCGAGGACTACCAACTCGACCCGTTGGCGCGTGCCATCCAGATGCCTCGGGTCAATCTGCTCATCGCAGACGACGTCGGCTTAGGCAAGACCATCGAGAGCGGCCTGGTCGTCCAGGAGTTGATGCTTCGTCACCGCATCCGGTCTGTGCTCATCGTGTGCCCCTCGGGGCTGCAGATTCAGTGGCGCGAACAGATGCGTGACAAGTTCGGCTTGGACTTCCGCATCGTGGACAGCGAAACTATGAAGCAGCTTCGTCGCAGCCGAGGCTTGCATGTGAACCCGTGGAGCCACTACCCGCGGCTCATCACATCTATCGACTTCCTGAAGCGCGAGCGTCCGCTGCGGCTGATGCGCGAAGTGCTGCCCGCGACGGGGCAGCCTTCCTACCCTCGGCGATTTGACATGCTGGTGGTCGATGAAGCGCACAACGTCGCACCGTCGGGTAGCGGCAAGTACGCCACCGATTCCCAGCGCACCCATGCCATTCGACTGTTGGCACCGCACTTCGAGCACAAGCTCTTCCTGTCGGCTACTCCGCACAACGGCTATCGCGAGAGCTTCTCGACGCTGCTGGAGCTGCTCGATGACCAGCGCTTCGCTCGCGCGGTGACGCCGAAGTCCGACCAGCTAGCCGCCGTCATGGTTCGCCGACTCAAGCGCGAGCTCCCGCGCCGATGGGACGGAACCCCCCGGTACCCCGAGCGGGCCATTGAGGCGCTCGAAGTGAACTACACGGCGGAGGAGCGACAGGCGCACCAGGACCTCAAGCGCTACTCCGAGCTACGTGCCGCGGAAGCCCGCGACGACGGCGAGCGCTACGCCACGGAGTTCGTTCTGAAGCTGCTGAAGAAGCGCCTCTTCTCGTCGCCCGAAGCATTTCGAACCACGCTGGCCAAGCATGTGGAATCGCTGACCATTCGCCGTCGTGCGGTCCAGGCACCGCCTTCTACAGGGCTGCTGCGTCGAATGATTGACGGCCTGGACGAAGAAATTGAAGTCGAGAGCGACGCCGAGTGGGACACTGCGGCCGATGAGGCCGTAACCACAGCGGCCTCGCTGTTCCGGCCGCTCAACGATGAAGAGGCCGCGCTACTAGACAACCTCCGCGCCTATGCCGACCGCATGTCGGCCCGAGGCGATTCCAAGCTCCAAACGCTGCTTGCCTGGCTGAAGCAAACGCTGATGCCTAATGGGCAATGGAACCAGGAGCGGGTCATCCTCTTCACCGAGTACCGTGCTACCCAAAAGTGGTTGCAGGAGCGGCTGGTCACCGCCGGCTTCTCAGGCCTTGGGCGCGTCCAGCTCATGTATGGAGGCATGCCGCTGGACGAGCGTGAGCAGGTCAAGAACGCATTCCAGGCTTCACCAGCACAGTCAGACGTGCGCATCCTGCTGGCTACGGATTCGGCGTCCGAGGGTCTCGACCTGCAGAACCACTGCAACAAGTTGGTTCATATCGAGGTTCCCTGGAACCCGAACCGGATGGAGCAGCGCAACGGTCGTATCGACCGTCACGGTCAGCGTCAGCTCCAGGTCCACATCTTCCACTTCGTCGGCCAGGGGTACCACCAGCGCTCACGCCTTACCCAAGACGCCAACCCAGGCGACCTGGAAGGCGACCTTGAGTTTTTGCTGCGGGCGGCGCGCAAGGTGGAGACGATTCGCGAAGACCTGGGCAAGGTCGGGCCGGTCATCTCCCGTCAGGTCACCGAGGCGATGCTCGGACGTCGGCGCGACTTGGACACGACCGAAGCCGAACGGCATTCACAGCCGGCGCGCGAGCTTCTGCGCGTGCGGCGCGCAGAGAACGAGCTCAATGCACAACTGGCTCGATTGCATCACCAGCTGCAAGACACACGGCGCCAGCTGAACCTCACCCCTGACTCCATCCATGCGGTGGTGGAGGCGGGCCTGGCACTGGCCGGTCAGCAGCCCCTTGTCGAGGCCACGTTGCCTGGCGTCTGGCCGGACTCGACGGGGCAACGCGAGCGGTGCCCTGTTTTCCGTCTGCCACGGTTGGTCGGCACCTGGCAATCGGCATACGACGGCCTCGCCCACCCGCACACGCATGAGATTCGGCCTATCGTCTTCGACCATGCACTGACGCAAGGGCGGGACGATGTGGTCCTGGTGCACCTGAACCACCGGCTGGTCCAGTTGTGCTTGCAGCTTTTGCGTGCCCAGGTTTGGTCCCAGGGCGAACAGCGGCTGAGCCGCGTCACCGCGCGGCTGATGCCACCCAACACCGCGGATGTACCGGTGGCGATTGCACATGCACGATTGGTGGTTCTCGGTGCCGACAACCAGCGCATCCACGAAGAAGTCATCTTCGCTGGGGGACAGCTTCGTGAGGGACGCTTCACCCGCATCGACCGGGTTGGCGAGTTGGAGCTCTTGGCCGCTTCCGGGCTCCCACAGCCCGCTCCTGACTGGTTCAAAGAGAGCGTCGAGCCCCTGTGGCCGACGCACCGTGAGAACCTGTGGCGTGCCCTCGAAGCCCGCATGCGTGACCGTACCAAGACGCTGCAGAGCCGCTTGGATGAGCGGGCCGAGGCCGAGGTGGATGCCATGCGCTCGGCCATCGGCGAGCTCATCACCAGCATCCGCTCCCAGCTCAATGACGCCCAGCCGCAGATGGAACTGTTCTCCATACCTGAACGTGAACAACTAGAACGAGACCGCAGCGCGCTCGAACGGCGCTTGAATGACCTGCCGGAGGAGATGGCCCGCGAGGAGGAGCGCATCCGCGCGCGCTACGCCAGTCCATCCCCACGACTGTTCCCCGTCTCCGTGACCTACCTCGTGCCCCCTGGGCTCAGCAAGCGATAAGCCCATGTCCGTAGCCCGTCATCACGCCGAATGGCTGTCGCTGGTCGAAGTCTCCGGCCCCTTTCTTTCTCTGCCTGTTCTGTTGCGGGTATTTCCCCAGCAGTTGGATGCGCTCGATGCCGGGGTCAGTCGCTACACACGGCTGGCCTTTGCCGAATGGGAAGACGCCGAAGGCGACCGTGCCGTCCACCATGCCTGGCTACAGTTCGTACTGAAACGCATTCTGAGCCTGCCTGACGAAGTGCTGTTAACTGACCAGGCCGTCCCGCCTGGCATGGAGTTCACCGTGGCTGAGCACGGTGAAACGCTGCGGCCCCAATGGGTCGTCAAGCGCTCCGAAGACGAGTGCGCAGCGCTGCTGGTCGTTGCCTACCCCGTCGCTCAGGAGTTGGACCGGACGGTCAACAGCGCGCGCTGGCAAGCCTCCCCGGCCACGCGCATGCTGGCCCTGCTGCAGGGAACAGGTGTCCCTCTGGGTCTGGTGACCAACGGCTCGCACTGGATGCTGGTGAGCACACGTCCAGGCGAGCCCGCCACGTATGTGACCTGGGATGCTGCGCTGTGGAGCGAAGAGCCGCTCACGCTGCGGGCGTTCAGCTCGCTGGTCGGGTCCATGCGCATGTTCGGCGTGGCGGAGCGCGACCGTTTACCAGCCCTGCTGGCCGAGAGTGCACAGAACCAGCAGGAAGTTACCGACCAACTGGGCCTGCAGGTTCGCAAGGCAGTGGAAGTGCTGGTCCAGGCTGTCGACCGCATCAATGCCGACCGAAATGGCCAGCTGCTCACCGGTGTGGGGGAGAAAGAGTTGTACCAGGCTGCGCTCACAGTGATGATGCGGCTGGTCTTCGTGCTCTCTGCCGAAGAACGGGGCCTGCTTCTCCTGGGAGACCCGCTTTGGAATCGGCACTACGCCGTGTCCACCTTGCGCGACCAACTGCGCGAGGTGCCGGACGAGAACCTACTGGCCTACCGGCACGATGCTTGGTCGCGGCTACTCTCCACCTTCCGAGCCATCCACGCGGGCGTGGAGCACGACCAGATGCGTCTGCCTGCCTACGGCGGTGCACTGTTCGACCCTGACCGCATCCCGTTCCTAGAAGGGCGCGAGCCCGGGACACACTGGCAAGAGGCTCCCGCCCAACCGCTTCCGGTGAGCAACCGTACCGTGCTGCACCTGCTGGAGGCCCTCCAGTTCCTGCAGATGCGCATCCCGGGCGGCGGTGTGGAACCGAGGCGCCTGAGCTTCCGCGCGCTCGATATTGAGCAGATTGGCCATGTGTATGAAGGTCTGCTCGACCATACGGCCCGCCGAGCCACGTCGACGGTTCTAGGCCTCCGGGGTAGCGGCGGTGACGACGTAGAAGTCGAGCTCTCCGTGCTGGAGGGAAAGGCTGCTGAAAGCGAGCAGGCCGTAGTCAACTACCTGAAAGAACGAACAGGCCGCACCCCCTCCGCGCTAAGAAGCGACCTCCGTCGTGAAGAGCCACCCAATGCCCTAGCCCTTCAGGCGGTGTGCGCTGGTCATGACGGGCTCTTCAACCGCATTGCGCGCTTTGCCCATCTGCTGCGAGACGATTCTTCGGGCCACCCGGTGGTCATCCACCCTGGCAGCGTATATGTCACAAAGGGCAGCGACCGCCGCAATACCAGCACGCACTACACACCACGCACGTTGACCGAGGAGGTCGTCAAGGCCACCCTGGACCCGCTGCTCTACACGGGCGTCAGCCAGGGCGCCGAACCGTCCCTGGAGACCCTGAAAACGCCGACCGAAATCCTGGTGCTCAAGGTCTGCGACCCCGCCTGCGGCTCGGGCGCCTTCCTCGTCCAAGCCTGCCGCTACATGGCCGAACGCGTGGTCGAGGGCTGGGCCAAGGCCGAAGCGGAATCAGGAGACAACGGCCCGCTCACCGTGCCAGAGGCCCTGTCAGCCGGAGCCAGCCACAGCCAGCACCTGTTGCCGCCCGAGCCGGAGGAACGATTGGCGTTGGCCCGCCGCCTGGTGGCCGAGCGCTGCCTGTACGGCGTGGACCTCAATCCGATGGCAGTGGAAATGGCCAAGTTGTCGCTCTGGCTGGTCACGCTGCACAAGCACCGGCCGTTCACCTTCCTGGACCATGCCATCAAGTGCGGCGACAGCCTGCTCGGGCTGCACGACCCGGCTCAGTTAGAGCACTTTCACCTCGCGCCGTCGCGGACCCAGACACGCGTAGTGGACTACCTGCTCACCGAAGTCCAGCAATTGCTAGCGGAAGCTCGGCGAAAGCGGGAAGCGCTGGAGAGGTTCACAGTACTGGACGTTCGCGATGCCGAGCTGAAGGCGCAGCTGCACAGGGAGGCGGAGGCCTCTCTGGCGATGGTGCGAGTGTTGGCTGACCTCATTGTGGGCGCGGCACTGTCAACGGCGGGCTCCAATGCGGACCGCAGCGCGGCGCTTCTGGATGCGCGACTCGAGGAACTGCTGCTGCAGGCAGGAACAGCACTGGCACCAGCAGTCGAGCAGCGTTTCGTCGCGGAAGGCCCGCCGAACACCTTGCTGTGGCCGCTGCGTCAGTCTGCAACCCAGATGCTGGGTACCGCCAATGGCAGCGGCGAGCCACGCCGACCGTTCCACTGGTTGGTCGAATTCCCAGAGGTCTTCATGGCATCCGCCTCGGGAGGCTTTGATGCGCTGGTGGGTAATCCGCCGTTCGTCGGTGGGCAGAAGATTACTGGCCTGTTTGGAACAGACTACCGCGACCACCTCGTGCTGCATCTGGCTGCCGGGCGCCGTGGAACAGCTGACCTTTGCGCCTACTTCTTCTTGCGCGCGGTGCAGGTTTTGCGTCTAGGTGGTGCCTTCGGTTTGTTAGCGGTCAACACCATCGCCGAGGGAGACACCCGCCAAGTAGGCTTGGAGGCAATGCTGCGACAAGGCATCACGCTTTACACGGCGCGTACCAACTTCGAATGGCCAGGAGCCGCTTCCGTTGTTGCCAGCGCAGTGCAAGGCTTGCGCGGAGCTTGGAATGGCATCTACAGGCTCAACGGCAGTGTTGTGCCCTTCATTTCGGCCTTCCTGACAGCTGAGGACGAGTGGAGTCCAATGCCGTTGCAGGCCAACGCCGGCAGGAGTTTCGTTGGGTCTTACGTGCTGGGCATTGGTTTCACAATATCTCCCGAGGAAGCGCAAAAGCTCATCGCACGCGACGAGCGCAATGCAGAGGCGCTGTTCCCATACGTGAACGGAGAAGACCTCAACACTCACCCACAACAGCAGGCATCGCGCTGGGTCATAAATTTTTGGGATTGGCCGCTGGACCGTTCGGCGGACGATGGCCTGTGGGCGATTGCGGACGAAAGGCGGCGCCTGTTATGGCTGCGTGATGGTCGCGTGCCGCCAGACTACCCCGGGCGAGTGGCCTCAGACTTCCCTGACCTCCTGACAATAGTCGAAAGAGAGGTCAAACCTGAACGGCAACGAGTGGACAAGAACGGCCAGTATGTCCTTCGAAAACCGATGCCGCAGCGCTGGTGGCACTACTCCGAGAAGCGACCGGCTCTGTATCACGCAATAGGTCGCGGAAGAGTTTTTGCACGCCACCCTGACGGCTGGTCGGATGGCAACGCGCCCATGTCGCAAGTTACCGTCTTTGCACAGACCAGCAAAACAAAATATCCACATTTGGTCGACAACGAGGCTGTCTTTGACCAAAAGGTAGTTGTTATCGCTTCTTCCGATTTGACGCACTTTGCAGTCCTGTCTTCAAGCTTTCACTATGCGTGGGTGCACGTTCACGGAAGCCGGATGAAGACCGATGCGGTTTATACACCGTCAGATGTATATGAGACCTTCCCGTTCCCAGCAGTCATAGAGAACAGTGCACTGAAATCCCTCGGCCGCGAACTTCACGAGTTCCGCCAATCGGTCCTTGAGAAGAGAGTTTGCGGCTTGACCCAGCTGTACAAGCTAGTTCACTCACCAAGCTGCGCCGACGCGGATGTTGAGAGGATTCGCAGAATTCATCGGGAAATCGACCACGAAGTTGCCTGCGCGTACGGCTGGTCAGACGTCCTTCTTGACCATGGATTCCACGTCGCTGGCTATGTCGTCGACGCGGACAAGCTGAGATACACGGTTTCAGAGACCGCGCGAGTTGAGCTCATGCACCGCCTCTCGACGCAGAATCGTAAGCGTTACCGGGAGGAGCTGGAGGCTGCCCGCAGCGTGGAAGCCGTACAAGCCGAACGCTCGACTCCACTCAAGCGTGCCGGGCGGCCACCTGCCAAGAAGGCTGCGGCGCCGAGCGTGCAGCAGCAGTTGTTCGAGTGAGGTCCGTCGAATGACTGACAAGCATGCAGCTGAGCTCTCGTCCGACCGCCCATCAACGGACCCCGCGCAGGACCTCTTTGGCCACGCGCCGTTCGCCAAGACCTTGGCCAAAGCCATCCGCGGCTATCGAGGTAGCGACGGCATCGTGCTCGCGCTCTATGGCCCCTGGGGCTCAGGCAAGTCGACGGTGTTGGCCTACATCGAGCATGAACTCGAACAAGGTCCGGAGGCTGAGCGGCCTGTAGTCGTGAGTTTCAACCCATGGTGGTTCTCGGGGCAGGAGAACCTGGCCAAGGCTTTTCTGGGCCAGCTACAAGCCGTGCTGCCCGCCAAGTTCAAGGGCTTCGAGAAGGTCGGCAACCTCATCGCAGAATTCTCGGGTGCTCTGGGGGGTGTCGCGGACCTCGCTGGCAAGAGTCACGGCATTCCGTTCATCGGCAAGGTAGTTGAAGCCGGTGCGAAGCGACTGGCAACAAAGCCAAAGGACGTGCCTGCGCTGAAGAAGGCCCTTTCTTCCGTGCTGCTCGAGCAGAAGAAGCGGGTCTTAGTTGTCATCGACGACATCGACCGCTTGACCCCCGAGGAAGTGAGGCAGCTCTTCACCGTCATCAAGGCGCTAGCCGACTTTCCGTACATCACCTACCTGCTGGCGTTCGACCGAGAAGTGGCCACCACCGCCATTAGCGAGCAGACGGGCCTGCCTGGCGACAGGTACATCGAGAAGATTATTCAGGTGCCGTTCGAGTTACCGAGGGTTGACCACTCCACGCTGCTGCAGGCCCTATTCGTTCGTCTCGATGCCGTCATGGCCCCCACGCCGGAGGGTCGATTCGACTCGCACTACTGGACCAATGTCTTCTACTCGGGGCTACACAGGCTGTTCACAGTGCCTCGAGACATCGTCCGCCTGACCAACGCGTTGAGCGTGACGTACCCGGCGGTGGTCGGCGAGGTGAACCCAGTCGACTTCATCGCCATCGAGTGCTTGCGCGTGTTCTTGCCTGCGGTTTACGACGTCATTCGAACCTCGCCCGAGCAGTTTTGCGGCTACAGGGCCATTGACAATGGCGACGACAAGGCCCGTGCGATTGCCTTCCACGACATCTGGTTGCAGAGGGTGCCAGAGGACCTGCGTACATCGACACAAGAACTGATGTATCGGTTGTTCCCGCGCCTGGAGTCGGTCTGGTCGAATATGCATTACTCCGGAGATTCGCTGCAGCGGTGGAGGGCCGAGTTGCGAGTCTGCGTTGCCGACATCTTTCCGGCCTACTTCCGCTTGTCTCTGCCTGTCGGAACAGTGACGCGCGCTGATGTCGATGCACTGCTCTCGGCTGCCGATGACCCCGCTGCCTTCGCAAGCGTTCTGCGCGGTGCACTGGCACAGAGAACAGCCAGAGGGACGACCAAAGCCCGCGCGTTGCTAGAGCGCCTGATGGACCATGTTCCCGGTGAACTCGATGCATCGAGCGCAGAACCGGTCATCACGGCGCTGTTCGACATGGGCGACGAACTGCTAGTACGGACCGATAGGATTCCAGGCGAGTTTGACTTTGGAAACGAGTCGCGCGTTGCGCGCGTGGTCTATCACCTGCTGAAGAAGGTCGACCACGGCGACCGTTGCAGGGTGGTCTCAACGGCTTTAACGAAAGGTAAGGCACTGCGCTGCGGCCAGCACTTGGTCGGGTCTCTCGCTAGCGAAGTCGAGAAGGAAGCCAAGGGTGAAGGCGGGCCCGCGCTCGTTCGGGCGGACGATGTAGTCGGAATGAAATCGGCGTGGATGTCGCGTGTCGAAGTCCTTGCCAGCGAGCCGACCTTCATTGACCACCTTTCATTGGCGGCTCTTCTCAGTGGCTGGCGTCAATGGGGCAGAGATGCACAGGCAAGAGCTTGGTGGGCGACGGCGTCGAGTACCGACGAAGGGCTCATCAAGCTCATCGGAGCGTTTCAGTCCGAGTCGACGTCGCATGGCTTCGGGGACCACGCCGTTCGCGTGCGCCTGCGAGTCAATCCAAAGGGTGTCATGCCCTATGGAGATGTGCAAGTCATGGCTGCACGCCTCCAGACACTGCTCGATGCAGGACAGGTACCCGAGGTGTATTTGCCGGCAGTTCGGCAGTTCGTCCTCGAATGCGAACGCATGAAGGCTGGCAAGGACCCAGATTCCTTTGATTTCGACAATTAAGGCGGGAGAAGAACTCCATGACCGACACAACAGCCACGACGGCTCCAATCCCTCCGGCGGCACCCTTGGCGCCGTTGGCTGCAGCAGCACCGAGGCCTCGCGACCTTCGCGCCGAGCTGGAAGACCTGGTCGTCAAGGACCTGCTAGGCCCCGCGGGTGGTCCCGATGAAGAGGTGGATGAGCCACGCGTATCCGACCGCTATCTGGTCGGCACCCTGGCGCCAAAGCGAACGGTGGTCCGTGCTGCCGAGTCGGACACTCTCGCGTCAGACGGTGCTGGGACTGTCGAGGACGGCAACGCCGATGATTTGGCGCTGCCGATTGATTCCCTGGCGCCTGCTTCAATCGGGCTGACCTGCACTGTCAACCGAAGCGCCACTCACCTGGTGGTCACGCCCCGATGGGGGCGATACGCGCGAGAGAAAAGCGCGAAGGCGACAACCGAAAAAGGCAACCCCAAGACGGTCTGGAAGCGCTACCCGATGGGCGGCCAGCCGGTCGTGGTTGATTTGGCCGAGGGAGACATTCCGGCAAAGTCGGCCGACCCCACTCAACCCGATGTGGTGATTCGTGGTCGGGCCAGGAAGCTCGATGGCGATTGGGTAGTCAGTCTGTTCCTCGTCAATGCCCAACCTTCAGCGACCCGCCGCCCGAAGGATGATGAGTTGCTGTTCCAACCAGAGTTGGAGGTTGCCGCGCCATCTGGCGCCCCTGTGTTCCAGAAGCGACGCCGCCGTTCGGGAGCGGCCTCAGACGAGCAGGTGCGTCTCGAGATGCTTTACCGCAAGCATGTGGAGTTCGCCAGTGGGCACGGCGTTGCGGTCGACGCCGAGGTGGCGGCAGGGGAGCCGCAGAAGGCCGTGCGGCTGAGGACCCGTGTCACCCCGACCTACGAAGTGCCGATGACGACGCCGCCGACGCCAGAAGACAACCCTGCTCTGGCAGGCGTGGTCTTGGACATGAAGCTGCTCGCCGAGATGGACGACGCAGCGTTGTTTGCCTCCCTCCGTCAGCTGACGGTGGCTTACACCGAATGGATTGCCGCCAACCGGGCGCACATCGACGCCAAGGCCGATGGGCTGGATGAGTTCGAAGCCACCGCGAGGCAAGCGCTGGACGACTGCCAGGAAGCCCAGCTGCGCATCGAGGCCGGCATCAAGCTTCTGGAGACCGATGCCGCGGCGCAGCGCTCTTTCCGTTTTGCGAACGAGGCTATGTGGCAGCAGCGCATCCATGCGTTGCACTCGGAACGGCGGCGGGCTGGCTCGAAGGAGACGCTGGATGAGCTGGACCTTCCCGAGAACCGCAGCTGGCGGCCATTCCAGCTCGCCTTCGTGCTGCTGAATCTGCCGGGCGTCACCAAGCTGGACCACCCGGACCGCAGCGAATCGGCCTCGGCCATCGCAGACCTGCTGTGGTTCCCCACTGGTGGCGGCAAAACCGAAGCGTATCTGGGCCTGACGGCGTACACGCTGGCAATGCGTCGCCTTCAGGGCGTCGTGGGCGGGCGCTTGGGCCACGCCGGCGTGGCCGTCATCATGCGTTACACCCTACGCCTGCTGACCCTTCAGCAGTTCCAGCGGGCTGCGGCGCTCATCTGCGCCTGCGAGATGATTCGCCGAGGCGACAGCGCAACCTGGGGGGCTGAGCCCTTCCGCATTGGACTGTGGGTGGGGCAACGCACGACGCCCAACTCGATTGAGGATGCGCACGAGGCCATCCTGCGTACTCAAGGCGCTGGGGCTGGCCGGGGAACCGGGTCTCCCTTGCAACTGACGAACTGCCCGTGGTGCGGTTGCGAGGTCAAAGCCGGGCAGGACGTGACCGTGGAGACGTACAACCGAGGGCGAGCCCGAGTCTTCACTTTCTGCGGCGACCAACTGGGGCGCTGCGACTTCAGCCGAGCTAAGTCGCCGGACGAGGGCATTCCGGTCTTAACGGTAGACGAGGAAATCTATCGTCGCCTTCCCGCTCTGCTGATTGCCACGGTCGACAAATTCGCGCAGATGCCCTGGAACGGCCGCACACAGATGCTGTTCGGGCAGGTGGACGGGTACTGTCCACGCCACGGCTTCACATCCCCCTGCATGGAAGATGCGAGCCAACATCCGGCCCGCAATGGATTTGCCGCGGTCCGAAAGGTCGACCATGGACCGCTGCGCCCGCCCGACCTCATCATCCAGGACGAGCTGCACCTGATTTCAGGGCCGCTCGGAAGCCTGGTGGGGCTGTACGAAACGGCAGTCGACCAGCTGTGCACCTGGGCCGTGAACGGTCAGACGGTGCGGCCGAAGCTGATTGCGTCAACGGCAACGGTTCGCCAGGCCCGTGAGCAGATGCGGTCTTTGTTTCTGCGGGATGCGCGAGTGTTCCCGCCGCAGGGTCTGGACGTGGAGGACAACTTCTTCAGTGTGCAGCGGACACCCAACGACAAGTATCCGGGGCGGCGCTACATCGGTGTGGCCGCGTTCGGACGCCGGCTGAAGCTGGCCCTCATCCGCGTGTATGTGGCTTACTTGGCCGCAGGGCAGACGTTGTTCCAGAAGTACGGCAAGCCAATCGACCCATGGATGACTGTGCTGGGCTACTTCAACTCCATGCGCGAGCTTGGGGGCATGCGCCGCCTCATTGACGACGACGTGCGCTCTCGCGTGCGTGACATGGACCAGCGCGGACTGGCACGGCGCCATAGCCCCGCACTAGAAGAGCTGACCTCCCGGAAGAACTCGGGCGAGATTCCGCTGCTGTTGGACCGTCTGGAGGTGCAACACGACCCGACGTTGCCTCCGCACGCAAAGCGGCCACCCGGGCAGAAGGGTTCGCCGTCACCGCTGGACGTCGTGCTGGCCACAAACATGGTCTCAGTCGGCGTGGACATTAAGCGCCTTGGCTTGATGGTGGTGGCTGGTCAACCGAAAGGCTCTTCGGAATATATCCAGGCAACCAGCCGAGTCGGCCGGAACGCCGCAGCGCCAGGTCTGGTGTGCACGGTCTACAACTGGGCCAGACCCCGGGACCTGTCGCACTACGAGCGCTTTGGCCACTACCACGCCACGTTCTATCAGCATGTGGAAGCGCTGTCGGTGACGCCGTTCGCCAGCAGAGCTGTCGACCGGGGGCTGTCGGCCATCCTCGCTGCACTCGTACGGCTGCCCGGTACCACCTACAACCCTAACCAGGCAGCAGGTCAGGTCGACCGGACGGCGGCACTGGTCCAGGCGGCGGTCGCGGCCATTGCGCGACGCGCGGAGGAGGTCACTCAGTCAGTGGCCGAGGGGCAGAAGGTGCAGCGACACTTGCAGAACCGCCTCGACCGTTGGCTGCGTGAGGCAGCTCCCAAGCCTGGCGGTGCAAAGCTGGGCTACCAGTCTGAGCGTGACGGATTGACAAGGCCGCTGCTGCAGAAAGCCGGGCTTGGCGATTGGGACACGTTCACCTGCCTTGGCTCGCTGCGCGACGTGGAGCCCAGCGTCAACCTGCTGCTCGACGACCGCCCCCTTGATGATGGGTACGGCCAAGGCTACTCGGCGCCCGTCATGAACCAGCCTGCAGGGACTCTGGCCATCCAGGTCGCTGCAGCAAATACAAGTGCCGGGCCGGCCGGCCAAACGGGAGGGAATGGCTGATGGCCGAACACCGCGTGGGCGACGTACGCCCCACACAACTATTGCACACCTACGGGGTCGGCGCCATGGTCGACCTGCCCAACATAGCTGCGATGGTCATGGGCCTTGATGACTGGAAGCTTCAGTACGCCACTCCGGTTGGTGAAGAGCGCCTGCTGGCTGCAGTACGCGGTCAACTAGGGCCACAGGTCGAACGCCTGATGCTGCCGCCGGTTGACTTGGATGAGAGCTCTCGTGACCCTTTGAACGGCCCGCGCATCGGCGTGCCCGTCGCAGCCTTTCCGCAGTGGTACCGCTGCCCGTGGTGCGACCTGGTGGCACCTTTGAGCTCGGGACTCTTCGAGCTCCAGTCCGACCCGTATCGACCCGACCGGGTTCGCTACCGGCACGTCTCCTGCAACCGAAGCCCTAATCCACCTGCTGTGCTGCCGACCCGCTTCCAACTGGCGTGCAAGCACGGGCATGTCGACGACTTCCCGTGGCTACAGTATGTGCACAGCGGCAGCACGAACTGCAATGGCCCTCTGAGGCTGCGGAAGATGGGAGTAGGAGACGAGGCAGCAAACCTCTTTGTCCACTGCGATTCTTGTGGGCAGACCCGCTCACTGGTCGAGGCCTTCGGGGAAACCGCAAAGGCAGACCCGCTCTTTGCGTGTCGCGGCCGGCGTCCTCACCTGCGGGACTTTGAGCCGGGTGGCTGTACCGAGCATGCCGAGACCATGCTGTTGGGTGCCTCGAACAGTTGGTTCGGCATCTCCCTTTCCGCCTTGTCGATTCCACGGCATGCCGACCCGCTACCCCAACTGGTGGAGGACAAGTGGGTAATGCTACAACTCGTTACGTCTGCGGAAGTGCTGGTTGCTTTCCGGGCGGCGGGGAATATGCGCGGCCTTGAGGAGTACGACGACGCGAAGGTCTGGGAGGCCATCCAGGTCAGACGTTCGGATAGTGCGAAGCAAGAAGAGAGCAGCAATCTCAAGGAGCCGGAGTGGCAGGTCTTCTCGACCGCCGACCCGACTCGAAATACGGTCGATTTCGAGCTGACCCCGGTGGCACCGCCCGTCGGCTTCGAAGCCTTCTTTGAGAAGGTGGTGCGAGTTGAGCGCTTGCGGGAAGTGCGAGCCCTGGTGGGCTTCACACGAATCGACTCGCCCGGCGACTATGCCGACCCGTCCGATATTCCGACCGACATGCGCGCACCGTTGTCGCGAAACGCGCCGACCTGGGTGCCGGTTTCCGAAGTCCGGGGGGAGGGGCTGTTTCTTCAGTTCAAACGAGACGTGCTGCTAGCCTGGGCAGCCAAGAACACGGAGCGCGAAAGCGAGTTCATTGCGGCCCACGCTGGCTGGAAGATGGCACGCAACATGCCCAACCCGACCGACGGCTTCCCCGGTCTTCGCTTCGCGCTGATTCACTCCTTCTCGCACGCCTTGATGCGACAGTTGGCGCTCCAGTCCGGCTATAGCGCGGCAAGCATCCGCGAGCGCATCTACTGCGACGACGGTACCGGGCTTCCCATGGCAGGCCTGCTGCTGTACACCGCCGCGCCAGACAGCGAGGGCACCTTGGGCGGTCTTGTCTCGCAAGGCGAACCGGCTCGACTCGGCGCTTTAGTCCGTCAAGCGCTGGATTCAATGCAACTGTGTACATCCGACCCCCTGTGCGGGGAGCACCGACCTGCGAACGACGGGACTGCTTCGCTTCACGGAGCAGCATGTCATGCCTGCCAGTTCGCCCCTGAGACGTCGTGCGAGCGCGGCAACAAGTACCTGGACCGCTCCCTGCTTGTCCAGACCTTGGGTAATTCAGCCGTGCCTCTGTTCCTGTGAGCAAGCAGCAAGCACTTCTTTGGCCCGAAGCCGTGGCTCGTTTCGCCTGTGATGTATCGCGGGAAACCGTGCTGCGTGTGTCAGACTGCCTTGCCCTCGGAAGGGTAGTCGAGGCTCAATCGTTTCTATCTGCCGATGCGGCGAGGCTGTTCTTGGCGCTCATGGCGACCTGGCGGCACGAGATGCCGACGGCTGAATATTCGCAGTTGGGACAGGCGCTGCTCGCTGCAAGCGCTACCAGCCACGAGGAGCGGAAACGGCAGCAGCTTGAGCTGGTGTGGTCTGGCCCCGCGCTTATCTCTACGACGTTGAGAAGCACCGGGCCAGCCCTCCTAGAGTTGATTGCATCCGCACGTGAGTCGGTCTATCTCGTAACGTTCGCGGCATACAAGGTGCCGGCTGTGGCCGAGGCCTTGTCAGCGGCTGAAGCGCGAGGTGTCCGCGTAGTCTTTGTCGTCGAAAGCGACGGGGACAACGGTGGCAAGGTCGACTTCGACCCGGTGCCGCATCTTCGCGCTTCAGGGCTTCGCGAGGTGGAGGTTTACGTTTGGCCCCAGAAGCATCGGATTAGAGACGAGTGTGGGCGGTATGGCAGCTTGCACGCAAAGTTTGCGGTTGCTGACCGCACGCGTCTGCTAGTGTCCAGCGCCAACCTGACGGAATTCGCGTTCAACCTGAATATCGAGCTTGGTATCTTGGTTTCGGGTGGCCATGCTCCTGCCGAGGCTGCTCGTCATGTCGATGAACTGATTCGCCTCGGTGTCGTGTGCGCAGCAACACGGCAAAAGCGTTAGCGCCTCAATCGCCATTGTTGGGCGGTTTACCCGAGCCCTTGCGACTATGGCGGCAACAGCCAGATTCGGGTTTCCGAGCGGCGCGTGCGAGCCGAACCGGAACACCAAGCGTTCAGCCCCCAGAGCGGAGCAGCAATAAAAGGCGACAGCGACGGACGGTCTCCTTATCGACCTTAACGAGGAATGCGCTAAGAGCGGCCAGGGTGTCGACGCTCCCCATAACCCTGTGCTATCAACAAAAAAGACCCATAAGCTTCTCAACTTATGGGTCCGTTTTTCTCAGGTTATGAGGCTATCTACAGCACCCCTCAAACATCAATATTCCGCGCCACCAACGCATTGCTCTCAATGAAGTTCCGGCGCGGTTCCACGTCGTCGCCCATCAGCGTGGTGAAGATCTGGTCCGCGGCAATGGCGTCTTCAATCTGCACGCGCAGCAGGCGGCGCTGGGTGACGTCCATGGTGGTTTCCCACAGCTGCTCGGGGTTCATTTCGCCCAGGCCCTTGTAGCGCTGGCGGCTCACGCCGCGCTCGGCTTCGCTCAGCAGCCAGGTCATGGCGGCGTGGAAGTCGGCAACGTTCTGCTCGCGCACCTTGTCGCCGGTGCCGCGGCGCACCTTGGCGCCATCACCAATCAGGCCCTGGAAGGTGGCGGCGGTGCTTGAGAGCGCGGTGTAGTCGGCGCCGGCCACAAAGTCGGCGTCGATGTGGCTGAGGCGCTGGTTGCCGTGCTGGCGGCGGACGATCATGACGCGGTACTTCTCGGTCTTCTCGTCGTACTGCATGAAGGCGTCTGCGGTGGCGCCGCCGTTGGCGCTGCTGGCGTTGCCTTGCATTTCCAGCAGGCGGGCCTTGAGCGTGCGGGCGCTGGCTTCGGCTGCGGCTTCGTTGGACAAGTCCAGCGACACGCCTTCGGCAATGGCGCGCAGGGCGTCGGCGTCAATCACGCGAGACAGGCGCTCGATCACGCTTTGGCTGAACTGGTACTGGCGTGCGAGTTCGGCCAGGGCGTCGCCGGCAATCTCGGTGCCGTCGGGGCGCACGAGCACGGCGGTGTCCAGCGCCTGGCGCACGAGGTAGGCGGCCATCTCGACGTCGTCTTTGATGTAGCGCTCTTCCTTGCCGTGCTTGATCTTGTAGAGCGGCGGCTGGGCGATGTACACGTGGCCGCGCTCGATGATCTCGGGCATCTGGCGGTAGAAGAAGGTGAGCAGCAGCGTGCGGATGTGCGAGCCGTCTACGTCAGCATCGGTCATGATGATGATGCGGTGGTAGCGCAGCTTGTCGAGGTTGTAGTCGTCTTTGCCAATGCCGGTGCCCATGGCGGTGATGAGCGTGAGCACTTCCTGGCTGGAGAGCATCTTGTCAAAGCGCGCGCGCTCGACGTTCAGGATCTTGCCCTTGAGCGGCAGGATTGCCTGGAACTTGCGGTCGCGGCCCTGCTTGGCCGAGCCACCTGCGGAGTCACCCTCGACGATGAAGAGTTCAGACAGCGCGGGGTCTTTCTCCTGGCAGTCTGCCAGCTTGCCGGGCAGGCCCATGCCGTCGAGCACGCCTTTGCGGCGCGTCATTTCGCGGGCCTTGCGGGCGGCTTCACGCGCGCGGGCGGCTTCAACGATCTTGCCGCAGATGATCTTGGCGTCGACGGGCGTCTCCAGCAGGAAGTCGCTCAGCGCCTTGGCGACGACTTCTTCCACCGGCAGGCGCACTTCCGACGAGACAAGCTTGTCCTTGGTCTGCGAGCTGAACTTGGGCTCGGGCACCTTGACGGACAGCACGCAGGTCAGGCCTTCGCGCATGTCATCGCCCGAGGTGTCGACCTTGGCTTTCTTGGCGATCTCGTTGTCGGCGATGTACTTGTTGATGACGCGCGTCATGGCGGCGCGCAGGCCCGTGAGGTGGGTGCCGCCGTCGCGCTGCGGGATGTTGTTGGTGAAGCAGAGCACCTGCTCGTTGTAGGCGTCGTTCCACTGCATCGACACTTCTACGGCCACGCCGTCTTTCTCGCCTGCGGCAAAGAAGATGGTGGGGTGCAGCACGGTCTTGTTCTTGTTGATGTACTCAACGAAGCCCTTCACGCCGCCCGAGAAGGCGAAGTCTTCTTCCTTGCCGGTGCGCTGATCGGTCAGCCGGATGTGCACGCCGTTGTTCAGGAACGAAAGCTCGCGAATGCGCTTGGAGAGGATCTCGTAGTGGTATTCGACGTTGGTGAAGATCTCTTCGTCGGCCAGGAAGTGCACTTCGGTGCCGCGCTTGTCGGTGGTGCCCAACACGCGCAGCGGCGAGACTTCGACCATCTGGCCGTCCGGCCCTTGCACCGTTTCGATCAGGCGGTTTTGCGGAACGCCCTGTGCAAACTCGATGTAATGCACCTTGCCACCCTGGCGCACCGTCACCTTCATCCACTTCGACAGGCCGTTCACGCAAGACACACCCACGCCGTGCAGGCCGCCCGACACCTTGTAGCTGTTCTGGTTGAACTTGCCACCGGCGTGCAGCTCGGTCATGGCGATCTCGGTCGCGCTGCGCTTGGGCTCGTGCTTGTCGTCAAACTTGATGCCGGTCGGAATGCCACGGCCGTTGTCGATCACGGAGATGGAGTTGTCCGTGTGGATGGTGACCTGGATCTCGGTGCAATGCCCGGCCAGTGCTTCGTCGATGGAGTTGTCCAGCACCTCGAACACGAGGTGGTGCAGGCCGGTGCCATCCGAGGTGTCGCCGATGTACATGCCCGGCCGCTTGCGTACCGCCTCCAGGCCTTCCAGGATCTGGATCGAGGCGGCGTCATAGCTGTTGGCCTCGGCGGGGGTGGATTGCGGTTTCTGCTCTTCGGTCATGTCGTTCTGCTCGCTGCCATGGGCGCGGAAATGGTTATCTCAACGCACACAGCGGGGTTGCTTAAAAACGGCGAAGGGGCGGATCGTCACGATCCAGCCCCTCGTCTTGCTCTGGGTGCAGCGGTGCGTCAAATGCGCATCGGCATGACGACGTACTTGAAGGTGTCGTCGTCGGGCAGGGTGATGAGCGCGCTCGAGTTGGAGTCGCCCAGGCTCACCTGCACTTTTTCGGCCTTGAGGTTGGCCAGCACGTCCAGCAGGTAGGTGACGTTGAAACCGATATCCAGTGCATCGCCCTGGTAGTCGATTTCGAGTTCTTCCTGCGCTTCTTCCTGGTCAGCGTTGGTGGAGCTGATCTTCAGGACGTTGGTGTCGAGCATGCAGCGCACGCCCTTGAACTTGTCGGTGGTCAGGATGGCCGTACGTTGCAGCGCCTGCTGCAGGAAGGCACGGTCGATCGTGAAGCTGTTGCGGTAACCCTTCGGGATCACGCGCTGGAAATCCGGGAACTTGCCTTCGACCAGCTTGGAGATCAGCTCGATATTGCCGAAGGTGAACTTGACCTGGTTGGAGGCCAGCTGCACCGAGACGGGATCGTCCACGTCTTCCAGCAGGCGTTGCAGTTCGAGGATGGTCTTGCGCGGGATGATGACTTCCTGACGGCCGCCGGCGCCTGCCGGTTGCTCGCCGGTTTCGACGCCGCAGTAGGCCAGGCGGTGGCCGTCGGTGGCGACGGCCATGACTTGCTTGCCGTCCACCACCAGCAGCATGCCGTTGAGGTAGTAGCGGATGTCTTGCTGGGCCATCGCGAAGTGCACCATCGCCAGCAGGTGCTTGAGCGTCTTCTGCGGCAGCGTGATGCGGGCACCGAAATCGGTTGCCTCTGCAACGGTCGGGAATTCTTCGGCGGCCAGCGTCTGCAGCGCAAAGCGGCTCTTGCCGGATTGCACCGTCATGCGCTTGTCGTTGAGCGTGAGGGCAACTTCGCCGTCGGGCATGGCACGCAGGATGTCGACCAGCTTGCGCGCGGCCACGGTGGTGGCAACGTCGCCCGCGCCGGCGCCGCAATCGGCGTGCGTGGTGATCTGGATTTCGATGTCGGTGGACAGGAAGGAAACCCGTTCACCTTGCTTGGTGATCAGCAGATTGGCCAGGATCGGCAGCGTGTGTCGGCGTTCCACGATGCCGCTCACGATTTGCAGCGGACGCAGCAGGTTGTCTCGCGAGGTTTTGACCAATTGCATGAAGGCGATCCTTGGCTTGAGAGGTGACACCGCGCGCGCCCCAGCCTCGGCCACATGGCCAGGTGCCTGCAGGAGCATTCGCGATTAACCCAAAGTTGTTGTAAATCAAGGGGTTAATCACAAATTATACCGCAAATAAGGGGGCGCTGGATAGCGTCACGCGCGCGGCAAATATGTCTATTGTGCATGAAAAGACGCCCGCATTCGAGCGGGCGTCTGTCGAGGCTTGATTCAGGGCGAATGGCGTTGCCATGCGCTCTGCTGACCATCGCGCGGTCAGCCCTTGAGCGTTTGCTCCAGCACGTGCAACTCGTGGTTGAGCTGGGCGTCTTTGGTGCGCTCGTCGGCGATCTTGCGCACGGCGTGCAGCACCGTGGTGTGGTCGCGTCCGCCGAAGAGCTCACCAATCTCGGGCAGGCTCTTCTGCGTGAGTTCCTTGGCCAGATACATGGCGATCTGACGCGGGCGCGCGATGTTGGCCGGCCGCTTCTTGGAGTACATATCCGCGACCTTGATGTTGTAGAAATCCGCGCAAGTCTTCTGGATGTTCTCCACCGAGATCTGGCGGTTCTGCACGGTCAGCAGGTCTTTCAACGCCTCGCGCGTGACCTCGATCGTGATCTCTTTGCCGTGGAAGTTGGAGTACGCCAAGATCTTGCGCAGCGCGCCTTCCAGCTCTCGCACGTTCGAGCGCAGATGCTTGGCCACGAAGAAGGCCACCTCTTCCGGCACGGTCACGTTCTCTGCCTGCGCCTTCTTCATCAGAATCGCAACGCGCATCTCCAGCTCGGGCGGCTCGATCGCCACGGTCAGGCCGGAGTCGAAGCGCGAGATCAGGCGGTCGTCGATGCCGGTGATCTCTTTCGGATATGTATCGCTGGTGATGATGACCTGCGCCCGGTTGGCGATCAGCGCCTCGAACGCGTAGAAGAATTCTTCCTGCGTGCGGTTCTTGCCCGAGAAGAACTGGATGTCATCGATCAGCAGCAGATCGAGCGAGTGGTAGTAGCGCTTGAAATCGTCGAACGCCTTGCGCTGATATGCCTTCACCACATCCGACACGTACTGCTCCGCGTGGATGTAGCGGATGCGAGCGCGCGGGTTCTCCATCAGCATGAAGTTGCCGATGGCATGGATCAAGTGCGTCTTGCCCAACCCCACCCCGCCGTACAGGTACAGCGGGTTGTACGACTTGCCGGGGTTGTTGGCGACCTGGATAGCCGCGGCGCGCGCCAACTGGTTCGCCTTACCGGTGACGAAGTTGTCGAACGTCAGGATCTGGTTCAGCCGCGAGCGCTCATGCACGGAATCGTCCACGTGCGCCTGCGGCGGCGCAGCCAGGGTCGCGACCACGGCAGGCGCCTGCGGCGGCATGCGGTACGACCGGGCGCTGACCTCGGCGGCGTCCATCACGGGCACATCGATATCGGCGGCGGCATTGCTGGCCGTTGCGAGTGCCGCTTCGCGATACGCCTGCTGCGCAGGGCGCGGCGTGGCCGCATCATGCGCAACGCCGTTGCCGGCCGGCATGGCGTGCCGCGATTGAACCGCTTGCGCCCCAAGGGGTTGCATCGGCACCGGCGCGAGCGACGGCTGGAGGGCCGCCTGGCGCTGGCCGGCGGTCGGGTCGAGCACGAACTGCACGTCGACCGTCGCCTCCCAGTAGTCGCACGCGAGCGACTGGATGCGGCCCGAGAACTGGCTCTTGACCCAGTCGAGCTTGAAACGGTTGGGCGCGGCAATCCGCAGCGTGCACGCCTGCTCGTCAAACGACAGCGGCGTCAGCGGCTTGATCCACGTCTTGAATTGTTGCGGCGTCAGCTCACTCTCGAGTTGAGCGGACGCCGCATGCCAGAAATCCTGCATCGTTATCGTTAGGTGTTTGACCGGCGCCACACGCGTCTGATGACGTCCCCGGGAGGGCCGGCCGCCGGGCTCCTGGCTGTGGCCAGAAACCGGGTGGCTTTCGTTATTGGAACGGGATTGTACCCCTGGCCGAAAGTTATCCACAAAGGATAAGTCTGTGGATAACCTGTGGACCCGCTGTGAGTAGCGGTGGACAACCGATTTTATTGACCTCCCGCAAACCCAATCCCGGCAAGCCTTTGCGCAGAGGACCCCAAGCCGCACAAGGCGCTGGGGACAACTCGTCGCCGGGTGGATTTCGGTCGCGGGGCGCACGTTATCCCCAGTCAGTCAGGCTTGACAGAAGTGGAAAATGCCGTTTAAATGCCGGGTTCTGCGATGCGCAGCAGGGGAGCGCACGCTTGTTCGTGTCAGATGCGGGGCGAGAAACACTTCGTCGCGACTGATCCGGCTTAGGCCCGATGCTCTCGGTGCCCGATGTTCCGGTGACACCCTAGACCTGAACAACACAGCGCACGGCGGTCTGCGTGGGCGATTTCTCTGACTGAATCGACACCAGGCCGCAGGGGCAGCCCTAGGCCCGGCGCGTGCGGCGATGTCCGCACCACCCATTAACAAGAGAGTGCATCATGAAGCGTACCTATCAACCTTCCGTTACCCGTCGCAAGCGCACCCACGGTTTCCGTGTCCGCATGAAGACCCGCGGTGGCCGTGCCGTGCTGAACGCACGCCGCGCCAAGGGCCGTAAGCGCCTGGCCATCTAAAGACGGCCGCGCCAAGGGCGGCGGCTTCGGCCGTTGCTCATGGCTCTGCGGCACGCTGGCGATGGGCCTGCACGCCTACCCCAAGGCCGCGAGGCTGACAAAAACGGATGAGTTTTCATCCGTTTTTGCTTTGCGGCCGGTCCGGCGTAGTCGTCACTTCGTGCTGTATGTGCGCGCCAACGGCGATCGCCCGGCGCGCCTGGGCGTGGTGATCGGCAAGAAATTCGCCAAGCGCGCCGTCGAGCGCAACCTCATCAAGCGCCAGTGCCGCGAGTTGTTCCGCCTGCGGCAGCCGTTGCTGGGCGGGCGCGACGTGCTGATCCGCCTGCAGGCTAAGTTTCCGCGCCAGGACGTGCCCACCGTGGCCGCCTTCAAGCGCATCTGCCGCGAAGAGCTGGCGCAGCTTTTCGAGGTTGCCACGCGGCCACTGTCGGCGCCGCCTGCCGCAACACCTCCCCAGCCCGCCGCTGGGAGTACGCCATGACGCGCGTGCTGCTGTTTCTGCTGCGCATCTACAAAGTGGCGTTCAGCCCGTTTGTGGGGGCGCAATGCCGTTTCCTCCCGACCTGCTCCGACTACGCGCGCGATGCCGTGCTCACTCACGGGCCCGGTTACGGCAGTTATCTTGCGGCAAAACGTCTATGCCGCTGCCATCCGTTCGCACAAGGCGGGTATGATCCTGTGCCGCCCGCTGCTGGCGACGCTGTGCCCCGCTCCACCGATCCCGCATCGACCGACGCGACCGCAGCTGACTCCCAGCCTGCGCGGCCGTCGATCCAGGCAGTGCCGGAAAACGTAGCGAGCAGCCCGAGGTTGGACCGAGAAGCGCAACCGTACAAGGGTACGGTGAGCATCGCAGGTTCAAGATCGGGCTGCGCAGCCGTTTTTCGGCGCTGGCTTCACCTTCCCAGACCGTAATCCGACATGGATATCAAACGCACCATTCTCTGGGTGATCTTCTCGCTGGCGGTTGTCCTGCTGTTCGACAACTGGCAACGCGCGAATGGCCACCAGTCGATGTTCTTCCCCACGCCGCAAACGGCCACGACCACGGCCGCCGCGCCGGGCAGCACGCCCGCAGGCGACGTGCCAAGCAACGCCTCTACAGCGGCAGCCGCCGGGTCGCAAGCCGCCCCGGCTACGGGTGCCGCTTCGCAGGCCCCGGCTTCGGAAAAGATCGTCATCTCGACCGACCTGCTGCGCGCCACCATCGACACCGACGGCGCCATCGTCACCAAGCTCGAACTGCTCGACCAGAAGGACCACGACGGCAACCCGATGGTGCTGTTCGACCGCAGCGTCGAGCGTACCTATCTGGCACGCTCGGGCCTCATCGGCGGCGACTTCCCGAACCACACGACGGTGTTCGCTGCATCGCCCGGCCCGCGTGACCTGGGTACCGGCAACGATGTCTCCATCACGCTGACGGCCGACAAGGGCGGCGCCAAGCTGGCCAAGACGTACGTCTTCAAGCGCGGCAGCTACGTGATCGACTCGCGCTTCGACGTGACCAACGACGGCACCGCGCCGATCAACCCGACGCTGTACCTGGAACTGGCCCGCGACGGCGGCGCTGTGGAGCAATCGCGCTTCTACAGCACGTTCACCGGCCCGGCCGTGTACACCGACGGCGACAAGTTCCACAAGATCACTTTCGCCGACATCGACAAGGGCAAGGCACAGGTGCCGGCCCCGACCAATAGCGGCTGGGTGGCGATGGTGCAGCATTACTTTGCATCGGCCTGGATTCCCGCCGACAACGTCAAGCGCGAGTACTACGTCAACCGCGTCGACACCAACTTCTACCGCATCGGCATCCAGGAGCCGCTGGGCACCGTCGCGCCGGGCGCCAGTGTGTCGACCACGGCGCGCCTGTTTGCCGGCCCGCAGCAAGCGCGCATGCTCGAGGCCATCACCCCGGGCCTGGACCTCGTGAAGGACTATGGCTGGCTGACCATCGTCGCCAAGCCGCTGTTCTGGCTGCTCGAGAAGATCCACGCGCTGCTGGGCAACTGGGGCTGGTCGATCGTCGCGCTCACGGTGCTGATCAAGCTGGTGTTTTTCCCGCTGTCGGCCACGAGCTACCGGTCGATGGCCAAGATGAAAGACCTGCAGCCGCGCATGACGGCCATCCGCGAGCGCCACAAGGGCGATCCGCAGAAGATGAACCAGGAAATGATGACGCTGTACCGCACCGAGAAGGTCAATCCGCTCGGCGGCTGCCTGCCGATCGTGATCCAGATTCCGGTGTTCATGGCGTTGTACTGGGCGCTGCTGTCGTCGGTCGAAATGCGCGGTGCGCCCTGGATCGGCTGGGTGCACGATCTGTCCACGCCCGACCCGTTCTACATCCTGCCGGTGCTGATGGCCGTGTCGATGTTCGTGCAAACCAAGCTGAACCCGACCCCGCCGGACCCGGTGCAGGCCAAGGTGATGATGTTCATGCCGATCGCGTTCTCGGTGATGTTCTTCTTCTTCCCGGCCGGCCTGGTGCTGTACTGGGTGGTGAACAACTGCCTGTCGATCGCGCAGCAGTGGTCGATCAACCGTATGCTGGGCACCAACAAGAAGGCGGCACCCGCCAAGTAAGGCGAACGCACTTCAGCGAAAAAGGGCACCTCCGGGTGCCCTTCTTTTCGCCTGCTCGAAACGCTTCAAGCGCTTCAACCAAGTGCGTGGCAGACGGCCTCGATGTTGTGGCCGTCCGGGTCGCGCACGAAGGCGCCGTAGTAGTTCGGATGATAGTGCGCGCGCACGCCGGGCCCGCCATTGTCGGTGCCGCCTGCAGCCAGGGCCGCGGCGTAGAACGTGTCCACATTGGCACGCGTGTCGACGCGGAAGGCCACATGCACCGGCGGCTTGTTCGACCCCTGCCCGGCCGTCGCCGCTGAAATCCAGAATTCCGCCTTGCCCGATGGGCCAAAGCTCGCCACATCGGTGTGGCCCGTGACAGCCGCCGGAAACTCCCGCAGCTTGCCCGGGCCAATGGCGCCGAGCGCCCGTTCGTAGAACCGCTTGCCGGCTTCGAAGTCGCTGACGACGACGCCGGTGTGATCGATCATCCGAATCTCCTTGGTTGGAAACTGGCGCGCAACGGCGCGGCTGCCGCACAATACCGCCCATGACCGCTGCTGACCATCCCACCACCTTGCCGAATGCGTCGGCCGCGCCGCACGCGCCCATCCTCACGATCCCGATCGCGGCGATTGCCACCGCGCCCGGGCGGGGCGGCATCGGCGTGGTACGTGTGTCAGGGCCCGACGTGCGCGCTGTCATGCGCGCCGTGTGCGGACGCCTGCTGACGCCCCGCCAGGCAACCTATCTGCCATTCCTCGATGCCGACGGCAACGCCATCGACCGCGGCATCGCGCTGTGGTTTCCCGCGCCGCATTCGTACACAGGCGAAGACGTGCTCGAGCTGCAGGGCCACGGTGGCCCTGTCGTGATGCAACTGCTGCTGCAGCGCTGCCTGACCGCCGGCCGCGAGATCGGCCTGCGCGTGGCCGAGCCCGGCGAGTTCACGCGCCGCGCCTTCCTCAACGACAAGATGGATCTGGCGCAAGCCGAGGCCGTCGCCGATCTGATTGAAGCCAGCACCGAAGCCGCCGCACGTTCGGCGGCGCGTTCGCTCGATGGCGCGTTTTCGCAAACGGTGCATGCGCTGGTCGAGCGGGTGATCCATCTGCGCATGCTGGTGGAAGCGACGCTGGACTTTCCAGAGGAGGAGATCGACTTCCTGGAAGCCTCCGACGCGCGCGGTCAGCTCGCCAACATTCGCACGGCCGTCGATGGCGTGCTGGCGCAGGCGCGCCAAGGTGCGCTGCTGCGCGAAGGCCTGCACGTGGTGCTGGCGGGGCAGCCGAACGTCGGCAAATCGTCGCTGCTTAATGCGCTGGCCGGAGCGGAACTTGCCATCGTCACGCCCATCGCTGGCACCACACGCGACAAGGTGCAGCAGACCATCCAGATTGAGGGTATCCCGCTGAACATCGTCGACACGGCGGGCCTGCGCGATACGGAAGACGAAGTCGAGCGCATCGGTATCGAGCGCACCTGGGCCGCCATCGCCCGCGCCGATGTCGTGTTGCATCTGCTGGACGCGACGGACTATCGCGCCAAGGGCCTCTCGCCCGAAGACACCGCAATCGACGCCCGCATTGCCGAACACGTGCCTGCCGGCGTACCGACCCTGCGCGTCATCAACAAGATCGACCTCTCGGGCGTAGCTATACCGTGCCGCGTGGATGCCGAACCGCCCGAGGTGTGGCTCTCGGCGCGCGATGGCCTGGGCGTCGAACTGCTGCGCGCGGCGTTGCTGGAGATTGCCGGCTGGCAGGGCGGCGGCGAGGGGCTTTACCTCGCCCGCGAGCGCCATCTCGCGGCGCTGCGCACGGCCCGCGAACATCTCGCCACGGCGGCGGAGCACGCGGCACAGCAAGCGCAATCGCTGGATCTGTTTGCCGAGGAACTGCGGCTTGCGCAGGAGGCGTTGAACAGCATTACGGGGGCGTTCTCCAGCGATGATTTGCTGGGGGTGATTTTTAGCCGGTTTTGCATCGGCAAGTGAGCGCCATGTCCGCCTACCCCGTCTCCATCAAAGGCGTCCTGCGCGCGCCCGCGGGCGAGGTCGTCCTGCTGCTCAATGAACGGGAAGAGTGGGAACTGCCCGGCGGCCGAATCGAACTCGGCGAGTCCTCCACCGAATGCCTCGTACGCGAGATTGCCGAAGAGCTGAACTTGCACGTTGAGGTGGGCGCGCTGGTCGACACGTACCTGTTTGAAGTCGTGCCGAGCAAGCATGTGTTCGTTGCCACGTATGCGTGCGCGCTGCTCAGCCCGTTTGAGCCGACCGTCAGTCATGAGCACAAGCGCCTTGGGCTGTTTGCGCCCGATGCCTTGCCGGTGAATTTGCCGGCGGGCTATCGGGCGTCGATAGCGGCGGCGTGCAATACGGCGATACCGCCGGATTAGCACGCATGGGCAGAGGGCGCTATTACAGCTGGTGGCGGCGCGCCGGCGAAACGGCCGAAGGGCTCTTCCACGCCAATGGCTGGGCAGCGCACGTCGCGCACGCACTCCGTCTTCAAGGACAGCTGCACGTTGATCGCCGTGATGTGACTTTACCCTTGAGTGCGCCGCTCGCGGAGCCGCTCAAAGTGGCCTTCGCTTCAGACTTCCATGCGGGGCCGTTGACCGATCCGCGCTTGCTGGATGCCATGCAGCGGGCGATTGCAGACTTCGCACCACACGTGCTCCTGCTAGGAGGCGATTTTGTTTCACTGCATCACCGCCACATCAGTGGCTTAGCTGCACGCTTGCAGGAACTGCCGGCGCCCGTGGGCAAATTCGGCGTGTTCGGCAATCACGACCTCTGGGTAGATGACACGTTCATCCGGGCGCGGCTGGAAGCAGCGGGCGTGCAAATGCTTGTCAATGAGTCCGTACGTCTTGCACCGCCGTATGATGAACTGCATGTTTGCGGGCTAGATGAGCCCGGTGTAAGGCAACCGACGCTGGACGCACCTTCAATGGCACCGGTCCGCGCAGACTGCTGCTGATGCACTCACCGCTAGGCTTGCGGCACGTGCAGGCGTATCCATTTGATTTGGCGTTCCGCGGGCACACGCATGGCGGACAGATTGCTCGGCCAAATGGTCGTGCCATCGTGCTGCCTTCGGGCTCGGGCGAACGGCGCTTTGCCAGCGGCTATTTTGAATTGGCGGAGGGTGGACGGTTGGTGACCAGTCGAGGCATCGGCATGAGCGATTTGCCGATTCGTTTGTTTTCACCGTCGGAGGTCCATCTCTATACCATTCAGGCAGCCAGCTAGGCGCGACCTCTCCGAGATCCAATCCCCTCTACCGCAAACGCGGCGCCCCGCCCACAGCACCGCAACTTGCACCGGCTCGATACAAGAGTATTCCCGCATACGTGGCGATCCACACGTGTTCATCCGATTTATGGACCGCTTAGCCCCGTGCGAGAACTGACCGCGGGATTCCACGCATCAAATCTGATACATCCAGCCCGTCTGGCGCGCTCACGATCCGCGACCGCGATGGAAACCGCCCGCCACCACTGGATTTGCGCCCGATGGTGCGCTCCTTGCAGTTATCCCAACGCGACCGGTACGAGCATCTACGAAGCAATGTCGGCCATCGCACGAAGGCGGTGGAACACGGCGCAATCAGGGATTGGATCGAGTAAGGGCGCGACAGACTGCAGTGGCTATGCCGCACCCCGTAGGGTTATTTGCGATCCGATAAATAGCGAAAACAACAGGGGAACGTTGCGCGAGTGAAACGTCGAGTGCGTTGCGGGGACGGACCCAACCGCTTAAGTCGATACGCCCTCGGCCTGGCACACGTCTGGGGAGAGGCCCGTGAAAAAGACAATCTATTTGTGGGTAGCAATGGGCGAGATCTTCGTTGGCAGCACTCAGGCGCAGGAGATATTTTTGCAAGGTGGTACACAGGGTGCAGGCATTGGAGCGGCGATAAGCTTCAACTCGATGCTTGGTGCGCATATCGATTTCAACGCGATCAACCTGTCGCACAACTTCAGCTTCGGCGGCAATCGCTATCAGGACGACATTCGACTTCGCCAGGGGGGGATTTACGCCGATATCTTCCCCTTGTGCGGCAGCGGCTTTCGAACAACCGCTGGCGTACGATTCTCCGACGACGAGCTCAGCGGCACCTCGGTGCCGACCAATGGCACATACACGTTCGCGGGTAGAAAGCTTCTGGCATTGCCGGGCATGTATGCCGTTGCAAAAGCCCGATATCCAACCGTGATGCCATATTTCGGCATCGGCTACGGCCATCGGCCGGCCTCAAAGGGGTTCGGCTTCATTGCGGACATCGGTGTCGCTTACGGCATACCAAAGTCTTCCTACACCTTGTCGCCGCAGTTGGCCGCAAAGGTCGGCCCCGTGAATAGCCACCTTATTGCAACGAATGGCCTGCAGGAGTTGCAACGCGAGATGTCGCGTTATCGCTGGTATCCGGTAATACAAATCGGGGTGTCATATCGGTTCTGAGTGAGGCCCCTGTTACACCGGCGCGCCAAAACGGCGCGCTGAAACGACTTGAGGCTTGCAACAGCAGAAAACACGCGATGGCGTTCGAGGGCGCGCAGGTGGGCGGGATGTCCGGGCCTGCGGCAGGCAGCGCCGAGAAGTCGGACAAGAACGCGTTCGCACCAAATCCGGTATGAACGAGGCCATGCGTCACAAGGGCCGGTTTGAATTCCAGCGCCGCTTGGGCTACAAGCGGGCATAGAACGGAGGCTGGCTTATCGTCCAGCCGCAGAATACGAGCCGGACTGGCGCCCATCTAAGTTGCTAACTGTTGACCCCTCGCTCAATCCCGCCCCCAACGCCAGCGCGGCGGCTCGCCCTTCCACCAGCAAACCAACACCAGCAGCGCCGTCACACCCATCACGTAAACCACGAAGCTCCATTGCGTGGTGCCCGGGTGCAGCCCGACGATGCCCGCCAGCAGCAATACGGCATAGATGGCGAGCACCACCCAGCCCTGCCAACGCGAAGGCAAGCCCCATCCCCAGCCGTAGCGCTTGGCGGGAAACCAGTACTCGTTGGAGTTAGTAGGCATTGTTGTCGGGGAAACACGAGCAGGGGATGCTCGCTAATGTACTCCCGCGCAGGATCGGCGCAACAAACGCCAACAGCCAGCCGGTCAATTACCGCTGGCGGATGTCGTTGCAACAGAGAAGGGCGCGCGCTGGGCGCACCGAAGCAGCGGACAATGGCGCACAGGCCATCAACCGCATCTTGCTAGCTTCTGCATCGGGGAGTGGAGCGTTGGTTGAATCCGGAAAGGCTTCCGGTACGCGCTAGGCGCTAGGCGCTACAAACCAAGCTCGGCGGAACGGAGGTCGATTGACTTCACACCGCCAGCGGCAGCACCCGATTGGTGCTACCGAAACAATCGCGCGATCTTAGTAGAGCTTCTTCGGCAGCATTTGCGAACGCAGGCGTTTACGCGTACGCGACACAGCGGCAGCCTTCTTGCGCTTGCGCTCGGTCGTCGGCTTTTCGTAAGCGGTGCGGGCGCGCAGTTCCTTGATCAGGCCAGTGCGCTCGATTTCACGGCGGAAGCGGCGCAGTGCAACTTCGACCGGCTCGTTTTCTTTCAGACGGATGGTGGTCATCGGGTCCCTTGCTCAGTATTCGGGTGGACGGCGAAACAGCGGATTATATACCGCCCAGAGGGCGTGCAGTGTAGTTGAATCTGTTTACCGATGCAAGGCACTTCCGATTGTGGTGAGAATGCCATTTCTTGCCGCAATTTTGCGCAGAGGCGTGGCCTTGATACTACGCCGTGAGCGGCCAGCCAGCGGAAGGAGCGAGGAAGGAACGCCGCTTGCTCAACGCGAGCATCTCTCCAGGTCCCTACTGTGGAACGCGTTCCCAAGTCTGCGCCCGCGCCGGTTGCCGCAAGCACCACCACCCTCGCCGAAGCGCTGCCCGAACGGCTGCGCTATGTGGACGACACACGCCCGGGCTACACCCGGCGTCGGCTGCGCGGCCGCTTCGTCTATTTCGACACGCGCGGCGGGCGCATCCGCGACCCGGCGGTGATTGCGCGCATCAACAAGCTGGCGATCCCGCCGGCCTATACCGACGTCTGGATCTGCCCACACGCGGGCGGTCATCTGCAGGCGACGGGGCGCGACGCGCGTGGGCGCAAGCAATATCGCTATCACGCCGACTGGCGCGCCTTTCGCGATGCCGACAAGTACGGGCGGCTGCTGGCCTTCGGGGCAGTGCTGCCGTGGGTGCGCGGGGCGATCACCGCCCATTTGGAGGCGCCGGGCCTGTCGCGCGAAAAGATGCTGGCGACGGTGGTCTACCTGCTGGACGTGACGCTGGTGCGCGTGGGCAACGCGGCGTATGCGCGCGACAACCGGTCCTACGGGCTCACGACGTTGCGCAATCGGCACGTCGAGGTCCACGGCAACACGGTGCGCTTTCAGTTTCGCGGCAAGAGCGGTGTGGAGCACGACGTGTCGGTATCGGACCCGCGCCTGGCGCGCATCATCCGGCGCTGCGTCGATCTGCCGGGGCAGGAATTGTTCCAGTACATCGACGAAGCTGGCGAGCGCCGTGCGGTCGATTCCACAGATGTGAATGCCTACTTACAGGAGATTTCCGGCGCGGATTTCACGGCGAAGGACTACCGCACCTGGGCCGGCAGCGTGCTGGCGCTGGATCTGCTGCGCGGGCGCACGCCGACGAACGTTACCGAGGCGCGCCGGCAGGTGGTGGAGGTTGTTGCTGCCGTGGCCCAGCGCCTCGGGAACACACCGGCCGTCTGCCGCAAGTGCTATGTGCACCCGGCCGTGGTGGACGCGTTCCTGGAGGGCGAACTGGAAGCATTGCCCCCGACCCGCGCGCGCAAGGGCCTACGACGCGAAGAGGTGGCGCTGCTTCGATTTCTCGAGCACGCCGCCGGCGCAAAGGGCACAGGCGAAAAAAAGCCCGCCTGAACAAGGCGGGCCTTCGAGCGAACAGACGCAAACTTACTTCGATTGCTGCGGCGTCATGTCCGGCGTGGCGGGCGCAACGCCCGGCGCGGCCGTCGGCCGTGCCTGCTGTGCGGCCACGGTGGTGCTGTGCTCCTGCAACCCGCCGCCCAGCGCCGTGTACAGATCGATGGCGTTGGTCAGGCGGGCCAGACGCGTCTGCACCAGGGTCTGGTCGGCGCTGAACAGATCGCGCTGCGCGTCAAGCACATCGAGGAAGCTCGACACGCCGTTGCGATAGCGCTGGTCAGACAGCGTCAGGCGATCGGCCGTGGCATCGCGGAAGCGCTTCTGCGCGGCCACCTGCTCTTCCAGCGTGCCGCGCGCAACGAGGGCGTCGGACACCTCGCGGAACGCGGTCTGGATCGTCTTCTCGTAGTTCGCAACCGCAATCTTCTGGTTGGTCTTGGTCAAGTCCAGGTTGAAGATGTTGGTGCCCCAGTTGAAGATCGGCAGCGTCAGGTTCGGCACGAACGACCAGAACTGGGTCCCACTCTTGAACAGGTCATGAAGCGCGCCGCTGGCCGTGCCTACGTTTGACGTCAGCCCGATGCTCGGGAAGAACGCTGCCCGCGCCACGCCAATGTTGGCGTTGGCGGCAATCAGCTTCTGCTCAGCCTGGCGGATGTCCGGACGTTGCTCCAGGAGCTCCGACGGCAGACCCGGCGGAATGTCGGCCACGATCTTCTCCGACGACACCATGGTCGGCGCGGGCAGATCGGCCGGCAGCGGCGCGCCCACCAGCAGCACCAGGGCGTTGGTCGCCTGGGCGTACTGGCGCGTCAGCTGTGCCACCGACACACGCACCGATTCCACCAGCGTCTCGGTCTGACGCAGATCCAGCGCCGACGAGGCGCCGACGTCAAAGCGCTGCTTGGCAAGCTTGTAGTAGTCCTCGCGGCCCTTCAGGGTCTGCTGGGCCAGATCGAGCTGTTCGGCGTAGGCGCGCTCGTTCAGGTAGGCCTTGGCCACCTGCGAGATCAGGCTGATCTGCGCGGCACGCCGGCCTTCGTCCGTCGCCAGATAACTTGCACGCGCAGACGACGTGACGTCGCCCACGCTGAACAGGTTCACCTGGTAATTGCTGATGCCCACGCCAAGCTGGTACTGCTTGGTGTGGATGTCGCCGCCGGTGGTCGAGATTGACGGCGGTGTATGGCTGCGCGTGTACGTGGCAGACGCGTTGACCGGCGGCAGCAGGTCGGCGATCTGCAGGCGGTACTGCGCACGCGCGGCCTCGACGTTGAGCATGGCCACGCGCAGGTCTCGGTTGTTCTCGAGCGCCAGGCCGATCAGCTTCTGCAGGCGCGCATCGGGGAAGAACTCGCGCCAGCCCAGTTCGGTCGCGCGGGGCGCGTTCTCGCCGGGCTTGGCGGAGTCCGCCGGCACGGCATAGCCGGCCGGTGCCTGCGGGTACGTGCCCGTTATCGGAGCGTCCGGGCGCTCATAGGTGGGCGCCAGCGAGCAGCCGGACAACACGCCGGCAGCCAGCAGGAGCGCCGGCAGCAGCGCGGGGGTTCGAAAGGTCATCGTTTTCTGCATGTTCAGATTTCCTCGTCCAGCGGACGGTGCGCGGCATCCAGGCGGCGTTGACGCTCGCTGCCCTTGAAGATGCGGCGGACCACCACGAAGAACACGGGCACCAGCACCACGGCCAGCACCGTCGCGGTGATCATCCCGCCCATCACGCCGGTACCGATGGCGCGTTGGCTGGCGGAGCTGGCGCCGGTGGCAATCGCCAGCGGCAGCACACCCAGGATGAAGGCGAACGACGTCATGATGATCGGGCGGAACCGCAGGTGCACGGCCTCCAGCGTCGCGTCGATCAGGCTCTTGCCTTGCGCCTGCAAGTCCTTCGCAAACTCGATGATCAGAATCGCGTTCTTGGCGGA
This sequence comes from Ralstonia sp. 110700041-2, assembly GCF_056280165.1. Lineage (NCBI taxonomy): Bacteria > Pseudomonadati > Pseudomonadota > Betaproteobacteria > Burkholderiales > Burkholderiaceae > Ralstonia > Ralstonia sp. 110700041-2. The sequence goes on from NZ_JBSFAI010000017.1 coordinate 56,867, forward strand.
CAAGCCCACCACCGCAATCAGGCCGACCTTGAAGTACACGTCATCCGGCATCGCGCGCAGTGTCACGCCCAGAAGTGCGCCAAGCACACCCAGCGGCACCACCAGAATCACCGCAGCCGGGATCGACCAGCTTTCGTACAGCGCCGCCAGCACCAGGAACACCGCCAGCAGCGACAGCGCATACAGCGCCGGCGCCTGCGAACCCGAAGCCTTTTCCTGCAGCGACTGGCCCGTCCACTCGTAGCCGATACCGGCCGGCAGCTTGGCGGCCAGGCGTTCCATCTCGGCCATGGCGTCACCCGAGCTGGCACCCGGCGCGGCTGCACCCGAAAGGCGGACAGCCGGATAGCCGTTGTAGCGCACGAGCTGCACCGGGCCGACGATCCAATGGCCCTTGGCGAACGTCGACATCGGGACCATGTTGCCCTGCGCGTTGCGCACGTACAGGTTCATGATGTCTTCGGGCTGCATGCGGTTGATCTTGTCCGCCTGCACGATCACACGCTGCTGACGACCATAGTTCGGGAAGTCGTTGGCGTATGCCGAGCCCAGCGCCGTCGACAGCACGGCGTTGATGTCGGTGAACGAGACACCCAGCGCATTGGCCTTCTCGCGGTCGATATCCACCTGGTACTGCGGCGAATCTTCCAGGCCTTCTGGGCGCATGCCGGTGATGACCTTGCTTTGCGCCGCCATCCCCAGCAGCTGATTGCGAGCTGCCATCAGCGCGTCGTGGCCGAGGCCCGCGCGGTCCTGCAGACGGAACGTAAAGCCCGTTGCGTTACCCAGTTCCGGAATCGGCGGCGGATTCAGCGGAAAGACGATCGCATCGCGAATGCCACCGAACAGCGCACCAAAGGCCCGGCCGACCACGGCATCGGCGGTTTGATCCTTGCCCTTGCGCTCGCTCCAGTCCTTGAACGGGGTGAACACGATACCCGCGTTCGGCCCGTTGCCCGAGAAGCTGAAACCCTGGACAGCCACGATGTTCTCGACCGCCTTTTCCTGCTTGTAGTAGTTCTCGACCTGCTTGATCACTTCCAGCGTGCGGTTGGCCGATGCACCCGGCGGCAGCTGGATGTTGGTCACGATGTAGCCCTGGTCTTCGGTCGGCAGGAACGAAGACGGCAGGCGCAGGAACAGGAACACCACCGCCACGATCAGCGCAACGTAGATGACCATGTAGCGGAAGGTTTTCTTGAGCATGCGCTCCACGAAGCTTTGATAGCGGTTCGTGGTGGTGCTGAACATGCGGTTGAACCAGCCGAAGAAGCCCTTCTTCTCGTGGTGCGAACCCTTCTCGATCGGCTTGAGCAGCGTCGAGCACAGTGCCGGCGTGAGCGTCAGCGCCATGAGTGCCGAGAAGAAGATCGATGACACCATCGACAGCGAGAACTGGCGATAGATCGCGCCGACCGAGCCCGAGAAGAACGCCATCGGGATGAACACGGCCATCAGCACCAGCGTAATGCCGATGATGGCGCCTGTGATCTGGCCCATGGCCTTGCGGGTCGCTTCGCGCGGGGGCAGGCCTTCTTCGGCCATGATCCGCTCGACGTTTTCCACCACCACGATGGCATCGTCAACGAGAATACCGATCGCCAGCACGAGGCCGAACATCGTCAGCACGTTGATCGAGAAACCCATCGCGTTCATGGTGGCGAACGCGCCCAAGAGCGAGATCGGCACCACGATCGACGGCACCAGCGTGTAGCGGATGTTCTGCAGGAACAGCAGCATCACCAGGAACACCAGCGCCATGGCCTCGAACAGCGTCTTGACCACTTCTTCGATCGAGATCTGGACGAACTTGGAGGTGTCGTACGGCACCTTGTATTCCACGCCCGCCGGGAAGTACTTCGACAGCTCTTCCAGCTTGGCCTTCACGGCCTTGGCAGTGCCCAGCGCGTTACCCGTCGGCGAAAGCTGCACACCAATCGCCGAGATCGGCTGGCCGTTGATCCGTGCAGACGTCGAGTAGGTCTGGCCGCCGAGTTCCAGGCGCGCCACGTCCTTCACGCGCACCAGCGAACCGTCCGGCTTGGCCACCAGCACGATGTTGCCGAACTGCTCGGTGGTCGTGAGCTGACCTTCCACCACGACCGTTGCCGCGAGCGGCTGATCGGAGACGGACGGCAGATCACCGATCGTACCGGCCGAGACCAGCGCGTTCTGCGCGCGGATGGCGTTATAGACGTCCGTGGGGGTCAGCTTGTAGCCGACCAGCTTGGCCGGATCGATCCAGACGCGCATGGCGCGTTCCGTGCCGAACAGAATCGCCTGACCGACACCCGGCACGCGCTTGATTTCATTCAGCACGTTGCGCGAGATGTAGTCGCCCAGCGCCACCGGATCCATCTTGCCGTCGGTGGATGCGAGCGTCGCGAACAGCAGGAAGTTCGAGCGGGCCTTGTCGACCTGCACACCCTGCTGCGTCACCTGCGAAGGCAGACGCGCTTCCACGCGCTTCAAGCGGTTCTGCACGTCCACCTGCGCCAGCGCCGGATCGGTACCGGCCTTGAACGTCACGGTGATCTGCGCCTGGCCGTTACCGCCCTGGCTGACCGACTCCATATAGAGCAGGCCGTCCGCACCGTTCATTTCCTGCTCGATGATGCTCGTGACGGATTCGTCCAGCGTCTTCGCGTTTGCGCCCGGATACGTTGCCGTGATGATGATGGACGGCGGTGCAATGGTCGGGTACTGCGAGATCGGCAGCTGGGTGATCGAAATCGCCCCAGCAAGGATGATGAACAGCGCGAGCACCCAGGCAAAGACTGGGCGATCGATAAAAAACTTTGCCATGCGATGGCTCCTTGTTTACTGCTTGGCTGCCGGTGCGCTGGCAGCGGGAGTGCTTGCAGCAGGCGCGCTGGCTGCCGGTACGGGTGCTGCGCCGCTACCCTGGCCGCCCTGACCTTGCGGGCCCTTGCCCTGGCCTGCCGACATCGGTTGCCACGGCACGGCCTTGACCGGAGCTCCCGGACGCACCTTCTGCAGGCCGTCGACGATCACCTTGTCGCCGGCCTTCAGGCCGTTGGAGACGATCCATTCCGTACCGGTCGAGCGGTCGGCCTGGACCTGGCGCACGGCTGCCGTGCCCTTCTCGTCGACGACCATGACGGAGGCGCCGTCCGGGCTGCGCGTCACCGCTTGTTGCGGCACCGTGATGGCTTGTTCGTCCACGGCCTGCTCCAGGCGGGCACGCACGTACATGCCCGGCAGCAGCGTGCGGTCAGCGTTCGGAACAATCGCGCGCAGCGTGATCGTGCCCGTAGCAGGGTCCACCGTCAGGTCCGAGAAATAGAGCTTGCCCGTTTGCGCGTAGGCGCGGCCGTCTTCCGTCACGAGCGTGACCTTGGCCGCATCACCCCCGGCCTTGGCCAGCTTGCCGTCCTTGAGCGCCTGCTGCAGACGCATCACTTCGGTGCTCGACTGCGTGAAGGTCAGGTAGATCGGATCGATCTGCTGCACGGTCGTCAGCAGCGTCGCCTCGCCCTGGCCCACCAGCGCGCCTTCAGTGACCTGCGCCAGACCGGCACGGCCGGAAATGGGCGATGTCACGCTGGCGTAGCCCACGTTCAGCTTGGCGGTTTCCACGGCAGCGCGGGCGGCGGCCACGTCAGCGGTGGCTTGCTTGGCGGCGGCGGTGGCGTCGTCGTAGTCCTGCTTGCTGATGGCGTTGGTGGCAACCAGCGGCTTGTAGCGCTCGGCCTTCAGTTGCGCCTGCGTTTGCGTGGCTTCCGAACGCGCCAGCTGTGCCTTGGCGCTGTCCAGCGATGCCCGGTACTGCGCCGGATCGATCTGGAACAACTGCTGGCCGGCCTTCACGTCACTGCCTTCTGCGTAGGTGCGCTTGAGCACAATGCCCGCGACCCGTGCGCGCACCTGTGCCACACGCGTAGCCTCCAGGCGGCCCGGCAATTCGCTGGTCAGGCCAACGGAGTGCGGCTGCACGGTCACAACGCCGACTTCGGTCGGAGGCATGCCGGCGCCGCCCGGCCCTTGTGCCTGCTTGTTACCGCAGGCTGCAAGTGCCACCACCATAAATGCGGCGGCAGCGAGTTGGTGATAACGGCGGGTGTTCGTCATAGATGACCCCATGTGGCGATAAGCGGAATGCCGGGTGCCGCATCGTCGCGCAAACGAGTGCGACGCCGGCAAACCGTCAGCGAAACCAAAAAAAACACAAAAACGAAAACGTCCGATGCTAGCTGCATCTGGCGGCATGCGATATGGCCTTCGCGACGAACTCGCAACAACTCGGACCAGAAAGCTAAGACGCGGGAGCGATCGGCAGTCGATCTCCGACCTGGTCGCCGACAGACACACAGTCTGCCCCAGCGCACCTGCCCGGGATGGATGTGGCGCGTACGGCCATGGGCAAGGGACGGAGTGCGCGCTATTATAGATACGTTCGCGTATGTATGTAAGTGACGCCATTGAGGAATAGGGACTCCGTTGACACCTTTCCGGAGTTCGTAGCGATGACGGCGATCAAGCGAACATGCAGCGGATACCGCGCTGCGACAAGGATTGTCAGCCAACCGGCCTGCTGCCGCGTTGTGCGAAGCGCAATAGTGCGTTGCCTTGAATTGTGCATTGCACAAAAGCCAATCGAAAGAACGCCGCCTGGGGTGGCACGGCGTTCCCCTGGAAGATCATGGTCAGACGAACGAAGGAAGAGGCACTGGAAACACGTAACCGCATCCTGGATGCGGCGGAAGACGTGTTCTATGCGCGGGGCGTGGCACGCACATCGCTATCGGATATCGCGCAGGCCGCGGGCGTGACACGCGGCGCCATCTACTGGCACTTCCGCAACAAGGCCGACGTGTTTGCCGCCATGTGCGAGCGCGTGAAGCTGCCCATGGAGACCATGTGCACCCCGCTGGGCGTGGAGGCCGATGATCCATTGGGCGAACTGCGCACGGTGGGCAACTTCCTGCTGCGGCAACTCGTGGAAGATGCGCACTGGCGCAAGGTCTTCGAGATCATGTTCAACAAGTGCGAATTCGTCGAAGACACAAGCCCCATCCTCAAGCGCCAGCAGGAATCGTTTGAAGAAGGCATGGCCCATCTGACGAGCATCATCGAGCAGGCGACGCGGCGCGGGCAGCTGCCGGCCGACCTCGACATCCCACTGGCCGTGGCGCATTTCCATGCCACGTTCAACGGCATCATGGGCGATTACCTCTTCTACCCGGACGTCTCCAGCCTCGCCACCAAGCGTGAGCGACTGCTGGATGCGTGCATCGACACGCTCAAATACGCGCCGTCGCTGCGGCTGGAGCCGGCAGCGGCCGCTACCGTCCGCACCGGGGCCCCGGCATGAACGCGCCCGAGTTCGATCAGATGGTGTTTGCCGGCGGCGGCAACCGGTGCTGGTGGCAGGCCGGCTGGTGGGACGTCGTGCAGCCCGAACTGGGCCTGGCGCCGCGCGTGATTGCCGGCATCTCGGCGGGAGCTTCGACGGCGTGCATGCTGCATGCGTGGAATTCCGCCGAGCTGATGGATTACTACGGCGAGGCCCTGCGCCAGAACACCCGCAACGCCCATTGGGGCAACCTGCTGCGCGGCGAGCGCGTGTTTCCGCACTACGGCATGTACCGCACGGCGCTGCTGACGGTCTTCAGCGAGGGCCGCTTCGGGCGGCTGGCACAGGCGCCCGAGATCCGGATCGGCGTGGCGCATATCCCGCGCTGGCTGGGCGCACGCTCGGCGGTGGCAGCAGGTCTGATTGCCTACAACATCGAAAAGCACGTTCGCAAGACGCTGCACCCAACGCTGGGCAAACGCCTCGGCTTTACGGCGGAAATCGTGCGCGCGCAGGACTGCGCCACACCCGAGGACTTGGCGGATCTTCTGCTGCAATCAGCCTCCACCCCGCCGTTCACGCCGGTGCTGCGGCGCGCGGGGCGGCCGGTGCTTGACGGCGGCATGGTCGATAACGTGCCCGTGCACGCGCTGGACGCCATCCCGGGCGACGCGCTTGTGCTGGTCACGCGCCTGTACCCGCGCCCAACGTATTTCCGCATGGATGTGCCGGTGCCCGACGGCGTGCAGCGCCGCTTTTACGTACAGCCCTCACGCAAGGTCCCCATTTCGAGCTGGGATTACACCCGTCCGGGCGCCATGCGCGACGCGTATGCGCTGGGCCGTCATGACGGCGAAACCTTCCTGCGCGAACTTCCACGCGGGTTCACCACCGCAGTGGCTGCGTAACCACCTCCTCCAAGACAGGCGGCGGGCGCGCCGCTTGCTGCGCATGGCGCGCCCGCCGGCGCGCCGCCAAGGTCGTCCGGCCGATACTTCTTCGACGGACACCTCATGCCCGCAAACCCTGCACATGCGTTTGACCTGATCGTGATCGGCGCCGGTTCGGCCGGGCTCGCGGCTGCGCGCCGATCTGCGGAACTTGGGGCCCGCACGCTGCTGATCGACCGCGCGCAAATCGGCGGCACCTGCGTCAACCGCGGATGCGTGCCCAAGAAACTGCTCGGCTACGGCGCCGCCTGGTCGCAGACGATGGCTCGGTGCTTGCGCGCCGCACACACCTCGGACGCCTGGGCCGATGCCATCGCCCGCACGCGCACCGAAGTCGCGCGGCTGCACGAAACGCATTTCGCCCGCCTGGCCGATGCCGGCGTGCAATGGCTGAGCGGCATGGCCTCGCTGCGCGGCCGCGGCATCGTCCGGGTGCAAGCCGAGTCCGGCAAGACCACGCTGCGTGCGCGCCAGATCGTGCTGGCCGCCGGCACCCGCCCCACGCCGCTTCCCGTACCCGGCGCGGAGCTGGCGTGCACGTCCGACGACGTGTTTGGTTGGGACACGCTGCCCGCATCGCTCATCATCGCGGGCGGCGGTGTCATCGCGGTGGAAATGGCGTCCACGTTGGCGCGCTTCGGCGTGCGGGTCACCGTGCTGACGCGCGATGCGCGCGTGCTGCCGGAATTTGATGCCACGGTGGCCGAGGCCGCCGCGCTGTCGCTGGCTGGCTGCGGCGTCGACCTGATCCTGAACGCCGACGTCGTCCGCATCGAACGCGATGCCGTGAACGGCGGCGGCGTGGCTGTCTACGCGAGCACCGAGGGCAGCGACGTTCCGCGCGTGCTGCGCGCCCAGCGCATGCTGAGCGCCATCGGACGCACGTCGAACATCGCAGGCCTTGGCCTGGAGGCCGCAGGCGTCACGCTCGATGCGCACGGGCGCATTGCCGTCGACCGCCACTTCCGTACACGCGCCCGCGGCGTCCATGCAGTAGGGGACATCTGCGGCGGCAGCCCGCTGCAATTGACGCCCGTGGCCGTCGCGCAGGGCCGCTACGTGGCCGAACGCCTGTTCGGCAAAGGGATCAAGCTGCCTGACATGAACACCGTGCCGATGGCCGTGTTCTGCGATCCGGCCATCGCCGGCGTGGGCCTGACCGAGGCCGACGCGCGCACGCGCTGGCCCGAACTTGGCAAACGCGGGCCGGACACCGACAAACGCGCCCTGGCCGACCGCATCGACATCGTCGTCCGCCGCTTTGTCTCGCTGGAGCAGCGCTTTGCGGGCTCGGGCATGGAATCGCTGATCAAGCTGGTGTGCAACGCGCGCAGCGGCCGCGTGCTCGGCGCGCACATCGTCGACAACGCCGCGCCGGAGATCATCCAGGCGATGGCGGTGGCCGTGCGCATGGGCGTACGGCTCAAGCATCTGCAGTCGACCGTCGGCCTCCACCCGACGGTGGCGGAGGAATTGCTGGGCATGTAAGCGCACTCGTTCAATTTTCCTGATCCCGCCCTGCAAATCCATGCACGTTACAGGTGCTGCATCGGCGCACAATGACAGACACTTTCTTCAGGAAATTTGACATGCTCCCCGTGCTCTATCTGTCCCATGGATCGCCCATGCTGGCGGCCGATCCGGGCCCCGTCGGCAAGATGCTTGCGGCGCTCGGGCAAGAGATGGCAGCCCTCAAGCCGCGCGCCATCGTCGTGGTTTCACCGCACTGGATGACGCGCCGGCCGGCCGTCACTGCCCGCGCGCAGCAGGAGGCCTGGCACGACTTCGGCGGTTTCCCGCCGCAGCTCTACGCCCTGGAATACGCCCCGCCGGGCGCGCCCGACGTGGCAGAACGCATCCGTGCGCTGATCGACGGCAACATCGTCCCCGGGCTGGAAGAACAGGCCTCCACCGTGCTGGACCCGCGCCAGCCGCTGGACCACGGCGCGTGGGTGCCGCTGATGCTGATGCTTCCCGAAGCGAAGATCCCCGTCGTGCAGGTGTCGTTGATGCCGGGCTTGTCGCCGGCGTGCCAGATGGCGATGGGGCGCACCCTCGCGCCGCTGCGCGACGAGGGTGTGCTCATCGTCGGCTCCGGCAGCTTCACGCACAACCTGCGCGCGCTGATGCGCGGCCCCGGCATGGCGCAGCACGGCGTGCCGGTCGAGCCTTGGGTGACGGCCTTCCGCGAATGGATGATCGAGACGATGACCGACGGCATCCGCAGCGGCGATTTCACCCGCTTCTGCGATTACCGCGCGCAAGCCCCGAACGCCGCCCACGCCCACCCGACCGATGAACACCTGATGCCGCTGTACGTGGCGCTGGGCGCAGCCATGGGCCAGCCGAGCCAGGCCACGCCGGGCGGCGTGCAGGCTCAGCACGTGGTCGATACGGTGACGTACGGATCGCTGGCGATGGACAGCTTCCGCTTTGACGGCGCGGGCGCCAATCAGCCGCAGCTGCGCGCCGCGGCTTGATTAACGGAAACGACGGGTAGAACGACTGGCGTTATGCGCGGATCAGCGCAGGCGCCAGTGCCGTCGGATTGACCACGCTGTCGACGTTGCCCTGCAGAACATCGAGGATGTTCTGGAACGCGACGCTGAAGTACAGCTCGTAACCTTCGCGCTCGACGTAGCCGATGTGCGGCGTGCAGATGCAGTTCTCCATGCGCAGCAGGGTGTGGCCCTGCAGGATGGGCTCCGTTTCAAACACGTCGATGGCGGCCATGCCCGGGCGCCCGCGGTTGAGCGACGTCACCAGGCCGTTTTCTTCCACCAGCTCGGCGCGGCTCGTGTTGACGAAGAGGGCGGTCGGCTTCATGCGCGTGAGGTCGGCCACCGTGACGATGCCGCGCGTTTCGTCGTTCAGGCGCAGATGGACGGACAGCACATCGGACTGCTCGAACAGCGCGTCCTTCGAATCCGCCACGGCAAAGCCATCAGCGCGAGCCCGCTCTTGCGAGCCTTCGCGGCCCCACACCAGCACATTCATGCCGAAAGCGCGGCCGTAGCCGGCCACGAGCTGACCAATCTTGCCGTAGCCGAAGATGCCCAGCGTCTGGCCTTTCAGGACGCGGCCAATGCCAAAGTTGGGCGGCATCGTCGTGGATTTCAGCCCCGACTGCTGCCACGCGCCGTGCTTGAGGCTCGCCACGTATTGCGGAATACGACGCTGTGCGGCCATCACCAGCGCCCAGGTCAGCTCGGCCGGCGCCACCGGCGAGCCTTTCCCCTCCAGCACCACCACACCCTTGTCGGTGCAGGCATCCAGATCGATATGGCCGCCCGAGTCGCGCGATACGCGGCCCGTCTGGCTGATGATCTTGAGTTTGGGCAGGCGATCGAGCAACTGACGCGTCACGCGCGTGCGCTCCCGGATCAGCACAATGGCTTCAACGTCCGCCACGCGTGCGGCCAATTGCCCCACACCTTTGACGGTGTTGTTGAACACTTTGACTTCGTGGTCTTGCAGCAGGCTGAAGCAATCCAGCTTGCGAACAGCGTCTTGGTAGTCGTCCAGTACGGCAATCTTCATCGACATCTCACTTCGAACAATGGTGCGCAGCAAAAAACAGCGATCCCTCGCGGTGGTATTCTTCCCATCCCTCGTCGCACGACAATCCGTGTCGACGTTTGGAATTGCCCGCCGCGGGCACGCAATTTGCGCAGCCTCGCTGGTGACGAGTCCTTGTTCTACGGTCTGTTGACCTCGGTCCCGCCACTTTAGCGCACGCGGCCCTCGCTGCCCGGAAAAACCCACCTTCCGTCAGTGCACCGCTTTGTAACTGAATGTGAAATCAGCACGGCTCCCGTCCCTCCGCCTGCCTCACCTCTCCCTCTGGAAACCGCTGATCCGGCTCGCTTCCGATGCGCCGTCGATCGCTTTCCACCCCGCCGCTGGGCGCGGCCGCCGTGCTGATCCGACACCGCTTTCTTTCTCACTTCCATTGGAGTTTTGGTCATGAATCAACCCGTGATGCAGGGCGTGCCCGCATTGAACGTGCCCGATTACGTGAAACACCCGCGCCTGATCGCGTGGGTGGGCGAGGTGGCGGCGCTCACCAAGCCGGAGCGCATCGTCTGGTGCGATGGTTCGCAAGAGGAATACGACCGCCTGTGCGCCGAAATGGTGGCCGCCGGCACGATGAAGCAGCTCAACCCGGCCAAGCGCAAGAACTCGTACCTGGCGCTGTCGGACCCGTCGGACGTGGCACGCGTGGAAGACCGCACCTTCATCTGCTCACAGAAGAAGGAAGACGCCGGCCCCACCAACAACTGGACGGCCCCGGCCGAGATGCGCCAGACGCTGAACGGCCTGTTTGACGGCAGCATGCGCGGCCGCACGCTGTATGTGGTGCCGTTCTCGATGGGCCCGCTGGGCTCGCCGATCGCGCACATCGGCGTGGAGTTGTCGGACAGCCCGTACGTGGCCGTCAACATGCGCATCATGACCCGCATGGGTCGCGCGGTGTACGACGTGCTGGGCACTGACGGCGATTTCGTACCGTGCGTGCACACCGTCGGCAAGCCGCTCGCCGCCGGCGAAAAGGACGTGCCGTGGCCGTGCAACCCGACCAAGTACATCGTGCATTTCCCGGAAACGCGCGAAATCTGGTCGTTCGGCTCGGGCTACGGCGGCAATGCGCTGCTGGGCAAGAAATGCTTCGCGCTGCGGATCGCCTCCACCATGGGCCGCGACCAGGGCTGGCTGGCCGAGCACATGCTGATCCTGGGCGTGACGTCGCCGGAGGGCAAGACGTACCACGTGGCTGCGGCCTTCCCGTCGGCCTGCGGCAAGACCAACTTTGCGATGCTGATTCCGCCTGCAGGCCTGAACGGCTGGAAGGTGACGACCATCGGCGACGACATCGCCTGGATCAAGCCCCGCCAGGACGCCAACGGCAAGACGCGCCTGTACGCCATCAACCCGGAAGCCGGCTACTTTGGCGTGGCTCCGGGCACGAGCGAGAAGACCAACTTCAACGCGATGGCCACGCTCAAAGAGAACGTCATCTTCACCAACGTGGCCCTCACCGACGACGGCGACGTGTGGTGGGAAGGCATGACCGACACGCCGCCGGCGCACCTGATCGACTGGCAGGGTCAGGACTGGACGCCTGCGAGCGCCAAGGAAACCGGCCGCAAGGCAGCGCATCCGAACGCGCGTTTCACGGCGCCCGCCGCGCAATGCCCCTCGATCGATCCGGAATGGGACAACCCGGCCGGCGTACCCATTGATGCGTTCATCTTCGGCGGCCGCCGTTCGACCACCGTGCCGCTCGTTACTGAAGCGCGCGACTGGACCGAAGGCGTGTACATGGCCGCGACGATGGGCTCGGAAACCACCGCTGCCGCTGCCGGCCAGCAAGGCGTGGTGCGCCGCGACCCGTTCGCCATGCTGCCGTTCTGCGGCTACAACATGGCCGACTACTTCGCACACTGGCTCAAGGTTGGCGAGAAGCTGGCCGACAGCGGCGCAACGCTGCCGAAGATCTTCTGCGTGAACTGGTTCCGCAAGGATGAAAACGGCAAGTTCGTGTGGCCGGGCTTTGGCGAGAACATGCGCGTACTCAAGTGGATGATCGATCGCATCGAAGGCCAGGCGCAGGGTGAGGAACACGTCTTTGGCGTGTCGCCGCGCTACGAAGAACTGAGCTGGGATGGCCTGGACTTCACGGCGGAGCAGTTCGCCAAGGTGATCTCGCTGGACGCGGACGCCTGGAAGCAGGAACTGGCGCTACACGACGAGCTGTTCACGAAACTGGCGCACGGCCTTCCGCAAGCACTGCCCGATGCCAAGACCCGCCTGGAAGAACGCCTGGGCGGCTGACGCCCGTAGCCTCCTCGGCACCAGGAAAAGAAAGCCCGCCTCGCGCGGGCTTTTTTGCGTCCGCCCACAACAGGTTGCCCAAACAACGAGCAGTAATCCTAAAGTTTTAAATCGCGCGAATTACCCCTGCCACAAAACAGATCAATTGATTTTTAGCAAATCCGATTGTTTTGTAAAAAATACCGGCGCACACATGAAATCAATCATTATGCCGGCGCGAGCATAATCGTTATGCATTTATGCCAGACTTGAATTATTGCACGCATGATATCCGCCAAGAACGTTGCCGGGCTTAGCTTTATGAAGAATGAATGTCAACCGCGCCATCCCAGTTCACGGGGAATTCAATGAATTTCGAAATTTTAAAATTCCTGCGTGACGAATCCCTACGGGATTCTTATAATCCGGCAAAACGGAATCCTTTCTCTCTGAGCCAGAGGGGGTTCATGACTAGAGGAAACGGGAAAGGGCGAACAAGCCTTATGCCAACGGAGGTGGGGGATCCCTGCTTCACCGGCGCTCGGGGGGGCGCCGGCTCGGATTGCGCGTAAGCGATACCGCACACTGTGCAAACGATTGCATGGTCCGGCACGCTGCGACTGGCACCGAGGGGCTTGCAGACCTTTCTCAGGACCACCCTGGACACCACCCAGGAGGCTCCGCTGGCGATCGTCGACGGGAACAGCAGCATGACGATCCGCGCAAGGCCAACGGCCGGGCAACAGCGCCCGCAAGAAACGACATGCGAGCACACGCGCAATTGCCCGCATGGCACTCATAACAACGCGCACCGCAGACTGCAGAGCGCAGCCGCAGGGCTGCTCGCCGGAGTGTGTCGGCTGGTTAGACGGGAGATATTACAAAGTGGGTATTCAGATCTTGCTGGTCGAACACGACCAGGCAGAGGGGGAGCGTCTGTCGTTTTCCCTGCGTGATGGTGGACACGATGTTCAACGGGTCAGCCATCCGAGCCAGGCGCAGCCTGCCATCCTGGCCGCCATGCCGGAGCTGCTCCTAATGGAGTGGACGTGGCCCGAGCGCGAGTCGATCGACATGCTGCTGGCCTTGCGCGCCAACATGCAGACGCGCGGCCTGCCGGTCATCGTGCTGTCCCGTCATGGCGATGCGCGCGCCAAGATTGCCGCGCTCGACGCCGGCGCCGACGACTACGTCGTCAAACCGTGTGACACGGGCGAGCTGCATGCCCGCATCCGCGCCGTACTGCGCCGCCGCGCGCCGCACCAGCATGGCGACGACATCCTGCAGGTCAACGGTCTGCGCCTCGATCCGCTCACGCTGGGTGTGACTGCCCAGACCGAAACCGGCCCCCGCGCCATTGCGCTCAGCCCGCTGGAATTCCGCCTGCTGCACTTTCTCGTCGCGCATCCGCAACGCGTGCATTCGCGCACGCAGCTACTGGACCGCGTGTGGGGCAACCATGTCTTCGTGGGTGAGCGCACGGTCGATGTGCACGTGCGCAAACTGCGCGTGGCGCTGGCCGGCACGCCGTGCGACGGCCTGATCCAGACCGTGCGCGGCGGCGGCTATCGGCTCGTGGTCGGCACCGGCGGCGCGACGGCCGCGCATGCTGCCGAAGCGATCGGCATGCAACTGGAAGCCGCAACCCGCAAGGCCGAACTGTCTGCATACGGTCGCGTCCCCGCGACGCGCTCGCTCGGCCCCGCTCAATTGGGCGCCTGACGAGCCTCTCCGCCGGAATCGACCGCCGCTTGCGCATCGCGCAGCGGCGGTTTTCTTTTGCATCAGCGCGTGGCGATACGCACCTCTTCCCGGGCAGATTGCCGCCGTTCCTTCTTGTGGTGCAGCGTCAACGCTGGCTCTCACGCCAGCGTTTGAGCCAGCCGAGCCCTTCGCTGGTGCCGGCACGCGGCCGATATTCGCAACCGACCCAGCCGTTGTAGCCAAGCGCATCCAGCAACGCAAAGAGGTGTGGATAGTGCAGCTCGCCTTCGTCCGGTTCGTGGCGATCGGGCACGCCGGCGATCTGCACGTGGCCCACACCATCGACGTACTGCTTGAGCTTGACCGACAGATCGCCCTCCATGATCTGCGCGTGATAGAGGTCGAACTGCACCTTGACGTTGGCCGCGCCCACTTCCTTGCACACCGCATGCGCCTGCGCCTGGTGCGTGAGGAAGAAGCCCGGCATGTCGCGCGTGTTGATCGGTTCCAGCACGATGGTGACGCCCGCGCCGGCAGCCTCGCGCGCAGCGTAGGCGACGTTGCTCACGTAGGTGGCGTGATGGCGTGCGCGGTCTGCACCGGCGGGCAGCAGGCCGGCCATGACATGCAGGCGCGTGTTACCCAGCACCTGCGCATACGCCAGCGCTGTCGCAATGCCGCACTTGAATTCCTCTTCGCGACCGGGCAACGAGGCGATGCCGCGCTCGCCGCCCGCCCAATCGCCCGGCGGGGCGTTGAACAACGCTTGCGTGAGACCAGCGTCGTCAAGACGGGCGCGGATATCGGCCTTGTCGAAGTCGTAAGGAAACAGAAATTCCACGCCCTCGAAGCCGTCTTTTGCCGCAGCGGCAAAGCGGTCGAGGAACGCGTGCTCCTGGTACATCATGGACAGGTTGGCGGCAAAGCGCGGCATGACAGACCTCTGAATACGATTGCTTATTTATTGACCAGCTTCGGCGGCGTGCGCAACACGGCAATGCAGCCGAGCACCAGCACGCCCGCCAGCGCGTACATGCCGGCGGATGTGCTGCCCGTCATGTCCTTGAGCGCACCGATCATATAGGGGCTCACGAAGCCGGCCAAGTTGCCGACGGAGTTGATGGCGGCAATGCCGGCCGCAGCAGCGGTGCCTTGCAGGAACGCCGTCGGCAGGGACCAGAACAGCGGCGCGCACGTCAGCACGCCCGCGGCGGCCAATGACAGGAACACGATCGACAGGGCCACGTTGTGACCCGCCGTTGCCACCACGGCAAAACCGACTGCGCCCATCAGCGCCGGCACAACCAGGTGCCAGCGGCGCTCGCGGCGTGCATCGGCGCTGCGGCCGATCAGCACCATGGTGATCGCCGCACATACATACGGAATGGCGGAGAGCATGCCCACCATGAAGGTGTCTTTCACGCCGGCGCTCTTCACCAGCGTCGGCATCCAGAACGTCAAGCCGTATTGGCCCATGACGAAGGCGAAGTAGATCAGGCTCATCATCCACACGCGCGGATCGGAGAACACCTTGCCGATGCCGGGGTGCTCGGTCTTGCCTTTGTTGTCGGCCGCAATGTTGGCTTCGAGGATCTGCTTTTCGTCTTCCGACAGCCACTTGGCCTTGCGGATGCTGTCATCGAACTTCCAGAGCACCAGCAGCCCAACGAGCACGGCAGGGATGGCTTCGATCACGAACATCCACTGCCAGCCCTGCCAGCCGCCGGCTGCGCCTGTCCCGTGGAACGCACTCATGATCCAGCCCGACAGCGGGTTGCCGAAGATGCCCGAGATGGGAATGGCCGCCATGAACATCGCCACGATGCGCGCGCGGCGATGCGACGGATACCAGTACGTCAGGTACAGGATGATGCCGGGGTAGAAACCCGCTTCCGCCAAGCCCAGGAGGAAGCGCATCGCGTAGAACTGCGTGGGCGTCTGCACAAATGCAAACGCGCCCGAGATCAAACCCCACGTGATCATGATCCGCGCGATCCAGATACGCGCGCCGATCTTGTTCATCAGCAGGTTGCTCGGCACCTCGAAGAGAAAATAGCCGAGGAAGAAGATGCCGGCGCCCAGCCCGTACACCGTCTCGGAAAAATTCAGCGCCTGCGACATCTGCAGCTTCGCAAACCCGACGTTCACGCGGTCGAGATAGGCGACCACGTAGCACAGCATGATGAGCGGGACGATGCGGCGCGACACGCGCGCGTAGACACTGTCCTCTTTTGAAACGGCGTGCGAAGGCAACGCCGCCGTGGTGGCGGTCGAGGTGTTCATTTTGTCTCCGGTGTAAGTGTTATATGGGCCGAGCGGCGGGCACTACCGATCTGCTGCCGGTTGCTCTACCAACGGGCCCCGAACGTCTGGCGCAGTTCGTCGATCTGCGCGTCGGACAGCGGCGCCGGCTTGGGTTCGGTCATCAACCAAAGCCGTGCGGTTTCTTCCAGTTCTTCCAGCGCGTAAGCCGCAGTCGACACCGAGCCGTGCCACACCACGGGCCCCAGCCGGTCGAGCAGCACGGCGCGCACATCATTGGCCAGCGCGGCAATCCGCGCGGCCACATCCGGATGGCCCGGTCGCCGATACGCGATAAGCGGCACGTGGCCGACCTTCATCACGTAGTACGGCGTAATGGGCGGCAGCACGTCGGCTTCGTGCCAGACGCCCGCCAGCGTGAGCGCCACGAGATGCGTCGAATGCGTGTGCACCACGGCATGCGCCTCCGCATTGCGGTCGTAGATGCCGCGATGCAGGGCCAGCGTTTTCGACGGCTTGTCGCCGCTGACCCATTCGCCCGTCGCCAGCACCTTGGCGATACGTGCCGGGTCCAGCGTGCCGAGGCAGGCATCGGTGGGCGTGATGAGCCAGCCGTCAGGCAGGCGCGCGCTGATGTTGCCTGCCGTGCCGACGGTGTAACCGCGCGCATACAGGCTCTGTCCGACGCGGGTGATCTCTTCACGTAGCGCGCTTTCGTTCGTGGTGGTCATGCGATCGGCTCCGTGGTTGCGTGCGCCAGTTGCGCGAGCGCCTTCTCGAAGAAATCCACCGTGCCGAAGTTGCCGGACTTCAATGCCAGCGCAAGCGGATCGCTATCGATGGTGGCGGTCCAGGGCACACCGGGGTCGATCTGCGGACCGATGCGCAGCGCACGCACATCGAGCGCCTGCACCACCGCGCCCGAGGTCTCGCCGCCAGCCACCACGAAGCGGCGCACGCCATCGGCATGCAGCGTGCGGGCGATGCGGCCCAGTGCGTCTTCCACCAACTTGCCCGCGCGCTCAACGCCCAGCGTCTGCTGCACGCGAGCCACTTGCTCCGGCGCACTGGTGGCGTATACCAGCACCGTCTGACCTGCATGGCGGTGCACGAAATCAAGCGCCTCGACCACCACCGGTTTGCCTTCGGCCAGCGCCAGCGGATCCACCTGGAACGCCGGACGCGATGCACGCCAGTGCGCCACCTGCGCGTTCGTCGCACGTGAACAGCTGCCCGACAGCACGATCGCCGAATCGGCCACGATCGGCAGTTGCGCCGCGTTGCCGTGCGCGGTGATCAGCCCCGCGCGGCGATATTGCGCCGGCAGGCCAAGCGCCAGGCCCGAGCCGCCGGTGAGCAGCGGTAGATCGGCAAATGCCTCGCCCAGGACGATCAGGTCGTCGTTGGATATGGCATCGGCAATCGCCAGCTTCACGCCGTCGGCGCGCAGTTGGTGGGCCCGATCGCGAGCGGCCTGCGCACCGCGCATGATGGTGTCGTAACGCAGCAGGCCGACTTTGCCCGCACTCTGGCGAGCCAGCACCGGCACGAGGTTCGGATCGCGCATCGGCGTCAACGGATGGTGTTCCATGCCCGACGCGTTGAGCAGCACGTCGCCCACGAACAGATGGCCACGGAAGATCGTGCGGCCGTTCTCGGGAAATGCGGGACAGGCCAATGTGAAATCGGTACCCAGTTCAGCCATCAACGCCTCGGCCACAGGCCCGATGTTGCCGGCGTCGGTGGAGTCGAAGGTCGAGCAGTACTTGAAGAAGAAGCGCGAACAGCCTTGCGCGCGCAGCCAGCACAGTGCGCTCAACGACTGCGCCACGGCATCGGCCGCGGCAATCGTGCGCGACTTGAGCGCAACGACGATGGCGTCGGCATCCGCCGCGATGGCCTCGCCGCCGGCCTGCGGCACACCGATGGTCTGCACCGTGCGCATGCCAGCGCGCACGAGCATGTTGGCGAGGTCGGTCGCACCGGTGAAGTCGTCGGCGATGCAACCGAGGACCGGGCGGGACGTGGGCGCTGCGCTCATTTCGGTTGGCCCTCCGGCAATGTGATCCCCGGGAAGATCTTGATCACGGCGGAGTCATCTTCCCTGGCGTAGCCGGCGGTGGACGCCTGCATGAACATCTGGTGCGCGGTGGCCGCCAGTGGCAGCGGGAATTTGCTCGCGCGCGCGGTATCGAGCACGAGCCCCAGATCCTTGACGAAGATGTCGACGGCGGACAGCGGCGTGTAGTCGCCGGCCAGCACGTGGGCCATGCGGTTTTCGAACATCCAGCTGTTGCCCGCGCTATGGGTGATGACTTCGTACAGCGCGTCCGCTGCCACGCCTTCGCGCAGGCCCAGTGCCATGGCTTCGGCGGCGGCGGCAATGTGCACGCCGGCCAGCAGCTGGTTGATGATCTTGACCTTGCTGCCCGCGCCCGCCTTGTCGCCCAGGCGATAGACCTTGCCGGCCATGGCGTCGAGCACATGGTCTGCCGCCGCATACGCCTCGGGTGTGGCCGAGGTCATCATGGTCATCTGGCCCGATGCAGCCTTGGCCGCACCGCCGGAGATGGGGCCATCGACGTACAGGATGCCCTGCTGCGCCAGACGCGCCTCCAGCGCTATCGACCAGTTCGGGTCCACCGTGGAACACATGACGAACGTGCTGCCGGGTGACATGGCGGCCGCCGCACCGCACTCTCCAAAAAGCACGGCCTCGGTCTGCGCGGCGTTGACCACCACCGATACCACCACGTCCACGCCCGCCGCCACCTCGGCAGGCGTCGCACAGGCCACGCCGCCTTCCTTGGCGAAATCTGCAGCGGCACCTGGGCGCGCATCGCAGGCATGCACGGTGTAGCCGTGATTGCGCAGGGTCTTGGCAATGCCCAGACCCATGGCGCCGAGTCCGATCACGCCAACCTTCCGGTCAGCCGCCGATTGCGTCATGAATGGCTCCTGAAATCAGTCTTGCGCCGCATCGCGGCCCTCGGCCAAACGACGTGCGGCATTGAACATGTGGGTTTGCGCGGCGTTGCGTGCAGCAAGTGCGTCGCGGTGGCGGATCGCCTCGACCATCGCGCGGTGCTCGTCGCGGACCTGGCGGGCGAAGTCTTCGCGGCGCGCTTCGTTGCTGCGCGTCACGCCGATCGCTTCCTCCAGGTATTGGCTGAAAAAGCCGAGTGCCTGCACGAGGAACGGATTGCCGCTGGCGGCCGCGATGGCGCGGTGAAAACGCAGGTCTTCGGTCACGCCGTCACCGCCGGCCGCCACCGCAGCGTCGATGCTGTCGAGTGCGGCGTCGATCTCGATCATCTCGGCGTCGGTGCGGCGCTGGGCCGCGAGGGCGGCGCCTTCAGCCTCCAGCGCACGGCGCAGTTCGATGATGTGCAGCACGGCATCGATCGAGCCGGCTTGCGCCGCGTCGATCCGCAGCGGCTTGAGGCCGGCCTGCTGCGTGACGTACACGCCGCTGCCCTGGCGCGCTTCGACCACGCCCTCGTGGCGCAAACGCGAGATGGCCTCGCGGATCACGGTTCGGCTCACACCGAATTCCTGCCCGAGCACGGTTTCGGACGGCATGCGTTCGCCGCGGCGCAGTTCGCCCGCGTCGATCTTGTCCATCAGGGTCTGGGCCACGCGGTCGGACAGGGAGGGCGCGGCGTCGAGTCGTTCAAACATGGTGGCAGGGATGTCTTGGCAAGCGTAAATTCGTCGTGTCATCATACAAGTTGAGTCGTAGCGCTTCATCCCTGTTTACCCTAGGCATCGATCAAAACGCCCGGCGGCTTACGTCAGGCAAGAAGGAGACACCATGAATATCGTCATCACCGGCGGCGCCGGTTTCCTGGGCCAGCGCGTGCTGGCGGCACTGCTTCAGCAACCGGGCCTGCCGGCTGCGGACGGCTCGGTGCAGCCCGTTGAGACCTTCATCGTGCTGGACCAGGTGGCCGGTCAGATTGCCGATGCGCGCGTGCGCTACGTGACCGGCGATGCCTCCGACCCCGCCCTCATCGCGCAGGTGATCGACGAAAATGTGGGCGGCGTGTTCCACCTGGCCGCCGTGGTGAGCGGCACCGCCGAGGCCGACTTCGACCTCGGCATGCGCGTGAACCTGGACGGCACGCGCGCATTGCTCGATGCGCTGCGCGCGCAGCACGCCAAGACCGGCCGTGCGCCGCGCGTGCTGTTCGCCAGCTCCGTGGCGGTGTTCGGTGGCCAACTGCCGGCCGTTGTCACCGACGACACGGCGGCCACGCCGCAGGCCTCGTATGGCGTGCAGAAGCTCATGGGCGAATTCCTGGTCGGCGAGTATTCGCGCAAGGGCTACATCGACGGCCGCGCCGTGCGCATCCCCACGGTGTCGGTGCGCCCGGGCAAACCGAACGGCGCGGCCTCGAGCTTTGCCAGCGGCATCATCCGCGAGCCGTTGTCAGGCGAGGAAGCCATCTGCCCGGTGGAAGCCGAGACTGAGCTGTGGCTGGCCTCGCCGCGTCAGGTGGTGGCGTCGCTGCTGCACGCGTACACGCTGCCGGCGTCGGCATGGGGCCATCGCCGATCACTGAACCTGCCGGGCATTACGGTGCGGGTGGGCGAGATGGTGGAGGCGTTGCGCAAGGTGGCGGGCGATGCGCCGATCTCGCGCATCCGCTGGGAGCCGGACGCGCGCATCAAGGCCATCGTGCAAAGCTGGCCGGCGCGCTTCGATACCGCGCGCGCCGATGCGCTGGGCTTTGGCCGCGACACCTCGTTCGAAGCGATGGTGCGCGATTACGTGGACAGCGCGAAGGGCGCCTAACGGCCCTTGCCCAGCTCCACCGCAAACTTCACCAGTTCTGCCTGCCCCTCGATGCCGAGTTTGCGCTTGAGGTTCAGGCGGTGCGATTCCACCGTACGCACGGACAAGCCCAGCTCGTCGGCGATGCGCTTGTTGGCATAACCCTTGGCAATGCCGTCGAGAATGTCGCGCTCGCGCGGCGTGAGCGCCTCCACAGGCGTGGGCATGACCGCCTGCTCGGCCATGCGCATCGCCAACTGCGCGCTGTAGAACGGCCGGCCAGCCAGCACAGCGTCGATGGCCTCGACCAGTTCGCTGGCGGG
Source organism: Ralstonia sp. 110700041-2 (assembly GCF_056280165.1). Classification (NCBI taxonomy): domain Bacteria; kingdom Pseudomonadati; phylum Pseudomonadota; class Betaproteobacteria; order Burkholderiales; family Burkholderiaceae; genus Ralstonia; species Ralstonia sp. 110700041-2. The sequence continues at coordinate 78,014 of NZ_JBSFAI010000017.1, forward strand.
CGCATCCTTGAGCACGTAGCCACGCGCGCCGGCGCGGATCACCTGCCGCACGTACTCCAGGTTGTCGTGCATCGACAGCACCAGCACGGCGATCTCGGGAAATTCCTCGGCAAACTTCTCGGTGAGCGCAATGCCGTTCATGCCGCGCATGCCGATGTCCATCAGCGCCAGATCGGGTGACAGTGTGCGCGCGGCCTGCAGGGCGGCATCCGCGTCACCGGCTTCACCCACCACTTCGAAATGCGGCACGGCTTCGAGCCGCACGCGCACGCCATCGCGCACGAGCGGGTGATCGTCGACGAGGAGCAGTTTGACGGGCGCGGGTGGTCGCATGTTCATACGAGTGGAGAAGAGGGGGCCGAAGCCAGTTGGGCGATGACGACATGCGGCAGCACGGCGCACACCTCGGTGCCGTGCGGGCCGGAGGCGATCGCACAGGTGCCGCCCAGGGCGGCCATGCGCTCACGCATGTTGCGCAGGCCGATGCCGTGCTGTGGGTCCACCTGCACGGATTCCACGTCGAAGCCGGGGCCGTTGTCGCGAACGGACAAGCGCACGGCATCGATATCGTTTTCAAGCAGCACGCCGATGCGCGTGGCTTGCGTGGCATGGCGCTCAATGTTCGAGACGGCCTCTTGCGCAATGCGGAACAGCGCGGTGTTGCACGCATCCGGCAATTGCACCGGCGGGCCGACAAGTTCAAGCGCAATCGCAGACCCCGGCTGGCTGTCTTCATGTGCCTCGCGCGTTTCGCGCACGAGCAGCTCCAGTGCGGCAGCCAGGCCGAGATCATCCAGCAGCGCAGGGCGCAGGTTGTGCGACACGCGCCGCACCTCGCCCAGCGCGCCGTTCAACCGGTCGAGCGCCCGGCGCAGCATGCTGCCCGCCCGTTCGATCGACGTCGGCGATGCCGCTGACGCTTCGAGATGGCCATGCGCGGTTTCCAGCAGCAGCTTGGTCGAGACGAGCACCTGGCTGATGCCGTCGTGCAACTCGCGCGAGACACGCGCACGTTCGTCTTCCTGCGACTTCACCACCTGCTGTGCGAGCTGGCGCAGCTTGGCATCGGCCTGGCGGTGGTCGCTCACGTTCAGCGCCAGCCCGCTGCCGGCCACCAGCAGGATGCTGATCGCGGCGATGCCCACCACCCAGGCCAATGTCTGGTCGATGTTCGCTTGCGCGCGCCGGTCGATCTCACGCAAGGTTTGTTCGATGTCGTCCAGGTACAGGCCGGTGCCCACCATCCAGCCCCACTGTGGAATCGGTTCGACATAACCGAGCTTGGGCACGCTCTGGTGCGTCGATGGCTTGTCCCACATGTAGCGCACGAAACCGCCGCCGGCCTGGGCGGCAGCCACCAGTTTCTGGATGGTCGGCTGGCCGCCGGAGTCCGTCAGGTCCCACAAGTCGCGCCCGACAAGTTCCGGCTGGCGCGGGTGCATGAGGTTGCGGCCGCGCAAGTCGTAGAGGAAGAAGTAGCCATCGGTGCCGAAGTCGAGGCGGGCGAGCGTGCGCATCGCTTCGTCGCGCGTGGCTTCGTCCCGGGCCGGGTCGCCACTTTGGCCGGACGCAAGCAACGGCGCGATGGCACTCTGCGCAAGCTTGACGTAAGACCGCAGCTCGGTCTCCTTGGCCTGCAGGTACGCCGATTCCACCAACTGTCGTTCGTGCCGCGCCAGTGCAATCGACTGGTGCCGCACGGTCAGCATGATCGCCAGCATGGCGATGGTCAGCGGCGCGACGGCGAGCAGCAGGATCTTCTGGCGGAGCTTCATGGCAAAACGCGGCGTACGTTGCGGCATCGCAAGGTGGCGCCGCGGTCTCGGTCGGGTGTGGCCCCTGCGTAGAACTACGGACCTGTGCTGCGTAGTCCTCCGCTTGTGGCGCGGGGCGAGGCTGGCAAATACTACACGCCCCTGTCACGGGGCAGGACTTACCGCAGGGATGAACCCACATCCCGCGTTCAGCAAATAGCTTCGACCAAGGTTCGAGGAGATCGACATGAGCTTCGTCAGGCAACACCTGATCTGGCTGGTCGTCGCCATTCTTGGCGCATCTGCCTTTGCCACCGTTGCGCTTGCGCGCGGCGAGGCAGTCAGTGCGCTATGGGTGGTGGTGGCCGCCGTATGCATCTACCTGATCGCGTATCGCTACTACAGCCGCTTCATTGCCGACAAGGTGCTCGGCCTGGACGGCACCCGCAAGACGCCCGCCTGGCGTTACAACGACGGGCTCGATTACGTTCCCACCAACAAGCACGTGCTGTTCGGGCACCACTTCGCGGCCATTGCCGGGGCAGGCCCGCTCGTGGGCCCCGTGCTGGCCGCGCAGATGGGCTATCTGCCCGGCATGCTCTGGATTCTGGCCGGCGTGGTGTTTGCCGGCGCGGTGCAGGATTTCATCGTGCTGTTCATCTCCAGCCGCCGCGACGGCCGCTCGCTGGGCGACCTCGTGAAGAGCGAGATGGGCACCGTGCCCGGCGTGATCGCGCTGTTTGGCGCGTTCCTCATCATGATCATCATCCTGGCCGTGCTGGCGCTGATCGTGGTGAAGGCGCTGGTCGGCTCGCCGTGGGGCACCTTCACGGTGGCCGCCACGATCCCCATCGCGCTGTTCATGGGCGTGTACGTGCGCTACGTCCGCCCGGGCCGCATCGGCGAGATCTCCATCATCGGCTTCGTGCTGCTGATGCTGGCCATCATCGGCGGTCAGGCGGTGCACGAAAATGCCGCGCTGGCGCCGCTGTTCACGTTCGACGGCAAGGCCCTCACGTGGATGCTGATCGGCTACGGCTTTGTCGCCTCGGTGCTGCCGGTGTGGCTGCTGTTGGCCCCGCGTGATTACCTGTCGACGTTCCTGAAGATCGGCACGATCATGGCGCTGGCCATCGGCATCCTGATCGTCGCGCCGCAGATGCAGATGCCTTCGCTCACGCAGTTTGCTAGCGGCGGCGGCCCGGTGTGGTCGGGCAACATGTTCCCGTTCCTGTTCATCACCATTGCGTGCGGCGCGGTGTCGGGCTTCCACTCGCTCATCGCGTCGGGCACCACGCCCAAGCTGCTGGAGAACGAACGCCAAGCACGCTTCATCGGCTACGGCGCGATGCTGATGGAATCGTTCGTCGCCATCATGGCGCTGGTGGCCGCTTCGGTCATCGACCCGGGCGTGTACTTCGCGATGAACAGCCCGGCGGCACTGGTGGGCGCGACGCCCGATACGGTGGCACACACGCTGTCCACCTGGGGCTTCGTCATCTCCCCTGACGTGCTGATCCAGACCGCCAAGGACGTCGGCGAAAACACCATCCTCGCCCGTGCGGGTGGCGCCCCGACGCTGGCTGTGGGCATGGCGCACATCCTGCACCAGGTGGTGGGCGGCCAGGCCATGATGGCCTTCTGGTACCACTTTGCGATTCTGTTCGAGGCGCTGTTCATCCTGACCGCCGTGGACGCAGGCACGCGCGCCGGGCGCTTCATGCTGCAGGATCTGCTGGGCACGTTTGTGCCGGCACTCAAGCGCACGGATTCGCTCGTCGCCAACCTCATTGCCACGGCCGCGACCGTCGCACTGTGGGGCTACTTCCTGTACCAGGGCGTGGTCGATCCGCTGGGCGGCATCAACACGCTGTGGCCGCTCTTTGGCATCTCCAACCAGATGCTGGCCGCGATTGCGCTGACGCTCGGCACCTGCGTGCTAGTCAAGATGAAACGCGACCGCTACGTGTGGGTGACGCTGCTGCCGACCCTCTGGCTGCTGCTCTGCACGCTCACCGCCGGCTGGCAGAAGCTGTTCGATCCGGACCCGAAGATCGGCTTCCTGGCGCACGCCAACAAGTACGCCGGCGCGATTGCCGAAGGTAAGCTTCTGGCCCCCGCCAAGTCGATAGCGCAGATGCAGCAGGTGGTGCTGAACGACCGCATTGACGCGTTCCTGTGCGGCCTGTTCATTCTCGTGGTGGTCAGCATCGCGTGGTATGGCCTACGCACGGTGCTCAAGGCGCGCGCCGCGAGCCGCCCGACCGCCAACGAAACGCCGTACGAAGCGCTGGGCGCGTGAGCACGGGCATGCGCGAAGAACTCGAAAACTTCGGCCGCTACCTGGGCCAGACGCTGCGCCTGATGGTCGGCGTGCCAGACTACGACACCTACGTGCGGCACATGCAGGAGACGCACCCCGGCCAGGCCGTCATGACGTACGAAGACTTCTTCCGCGAACGCCAGGACGCGCGCTACGCCGGACGCGTCGGCCGCTGCTGTTGATGAACGGTTGAACGCGCTCCCAAACAAAAAACCGCCGGTGCATGCAGCCATGCCCGGCGGTTTTTTCTTGCGTGCCCTACATGGACCGACGTGCCGCTGTGGGCGGATCGCCGTGCTTGGCCCGATAGGTTTTCTCCACCAGTTCACGCAGCTTGCCGAGCGCCCCCACATCACCTTGGGCGGCCGCCCTGCCGTACCACTTCTTGGCCTGCTCGATATCCTGCGGCACGACACCAGGCTCGCCGCGCTCGTAATAGCTGCCGACGATGTACTGCGATGGCGCATCGCCCCCTTCGGCCGCCTTCTTGTACCAACTGAATGCGCGCCCGTAGTCGCGTGGCACACCGCGCCCGGTGAAGTAATCGGTGGCCAGCGCACGCTGCGCCTCGACATGCCCGCCGGCGGCGGCACGCTCGTACCACTTGTTGGCTTCTTCCAGCGAGCGCGGTACCAGTTCGCCGCGTTCAAACAATTCGCCGTAGGCAAACTGCGCGTGGGTCATCTGGTTGTCGGCGGCACGGCGCAGCCATTTGACCGCTTCGTCGGGCCGGGCGACGGTGCCTTCGCCGCGCATCAGCATCATCGCGTAGTTGAATTGCGCGAGCCGGTTGCCGCGCTGGGCTGCCTCGGCAAATTCATCGAAGGCGTGGCCGAAATCGTTCTTCTCATAGTGCGCGATGGCGATCTGGGTGAGGGCGTCGGCGTCGCCTCGCACAGCTTGCGGCGAGGTTGCGGCAAGTGCAAAAGGCGCCGCCATCCCCATCGCAATCACCAACACCGTCTGCAGCATGCGCGGACTACTGCGCCTGGTCTGTCTGCTCATCACACGCTCCTCACCGGAAGAGGGTCCAGTGTAGCGCGCCACTGTGCTGCGTGTGGGCGCGCACAAACCAGCACACGGCAAGTCCATCGATGCCCGGGCAATCAGCCGGCGCGCACCCGGTACACCGCTACGCTGCCACGCCAGTTGGCGCCCCAGCGCACCACGTTGCCTTCGTGCAGCACCACACGGTCGAGAATCACCAGCCCCACCTTGGGCGCCAGCGCTTCAAAGTCGCGGATGGTCAGCACACGCACGTTGGGCGTGTTGTACCACTCGTACGGCAGCGACTTGGACACCGGCATGCGCCCGCGAAAAATCGAGAGCCGATGCGGCCAGTAGCCGAAGTTCGGAAACGACACGATGCACTCGCGCCCCACGCGCAGCATCTCGCGCAGCACCTGCGCCGTGTTGTGGATGGTCTGCAGCGTTTGCGAAAGGATGACCGTATCGAAGCTCTTGTCCTCGAACAGCGCCAGCCCGCCTTCCATGTTCTGCTGGATCACGTGCACGCCCTTTTGCGTGGAGGCCAGCACGCCCGCATCGTCGATCTCGATGCCGTAGGCCAGCACGTCGAGCTCATCCTGCAGCACGCGCAACAGGCTGCCGTCGCCGCAACCGAGGTCGAGCACGGTCGAGCGCGGCTCGATCCAGCGAGCGATGGCACGAAAATCCGCCCGGTCCGCCAGGATGTTCGGCACCGCCGACGGTGCCGCGGGGTTCAGCGTTTGCGTTGTCATGCGCCGATCTCCTGGGCGATGCGTTCGTAATAGGCGCGGACCAGCGCGTGGTAGCGCGCGTCTTCCAACAGGAAAGCGTCGTGACCGTGCGGCGCGTCGATCTCGCCGTAGGTGACGGGATGCTTGTTGTCGAGCAGCGCCTTGACCAGTTCGCGGCTGCGCGCAGGGGCGAATCGCCAGTCGGTCATGAAGCTGACGACGAGGTAACTCGCCTTGGTATGCGCGACGGCCTTGGTCAGGCTGCCGCCGTAGGCCAGTGCGGGGTCGAAGTAATCGAGCGCGCGCGTGATCAGCAGATACGTGTTCGCATCGAAGTACTCGGCAAACTTGTCGCCCTGATAACGCAGGTAGCTCTCGACCTGGAACTCGACGTCGAACGAGAAGCGGATGTCTTCCGCCTTCAATTCGCGGCCGAATTTCGCGGCCATGTCTTCGTCCGACAGATACGTGATGTGGCCGATCATCCGGGCCACGCGCAAACCGCGCTTGGGCTTGACGTTGTGCGCGTAGTAATCGCCGCCGTGGAAATCGGGGTCGGACAGGATCGCGCTGCGCGCCACCTCGTTGAAGGCGATGTTCTGCGCCGACAGCTTGGGGGTGGACGCCACCACGACGCAATGCCGCAGCCGGTCCGGATACATCAGGCTCCAGGCCAGCGCCTGCATGCCGCCGAGGCTGCCGCCCATCACCGCCGCAAACTGCTCGATGCCGAAACGATCCGCCACGCGCGCCTGGGCGTTCACCCAGTCTTCCACCGTCACCACAGGGAAGCGCGCGCCATAGGGCAGGCCGGTTTCCGGATGCGGGCTCATGGGGCCCGTCGAGCCGAAACAAGACCCAAGGTTGTTCACCCCGATGACGAAGAAGCGGTTGGTGTCGACCGGCTTGCCGGGGCCGACCATGTTGTCCCACCAGCCGACTTCGCCCTCGGCGTGCACGCCCGCCACGTGGTGCGAAGCGTTGAGTGCGTGGCAGATGAGCACGGCGTTGGAACGGTCGGCATTGAGCGTGCCGTAGGTTTCGACCATCAGGTCGTAGCCGCTGATCTGCGAGCCGTTGCGCAGTTGCAGCGGCTCGGCAAAGTGCATGCGCTCGGGCACGACCAGGCCGATGGCGTTGGCCGGCTTGCCCTGGTGTGCCGTCGGAGAGGAAGTATCGGCCTGCGCCGCATCGGGTGCGGTGACCGCGGGGTCAGCCTGGATGTCTGTCATGGCACCAAAGAAAAAACCCGACCGGCAACGCTGTTCACGCAACCAATCGGGTTCTCATGTGGCGCACGGAGGGCGCTTACTTTCACCACCCCGCTCTGACCGAACCTCTTTAGCCGCATTTGTAATGAGAGCCCAGCGCCACATCCGTGGATGTCTGAACTCCCGCGCGCCCGCAAGCCAGTCGTCAAATCGGCGCGCCAGAGGAGGGTGATTATAGAGCAAGCGGCGGCAGACGCATCACTGCTGCGTGATGCGTCCAATCTTCTGTCATACGCCGGTCAGAGGCCGGCCATGTTGATGTACTTGATCTCCAGGTACTCGTCGATGCCGTATTTGGAGCCTTCGCGGCCCAGACCCGATTGCTTGACGCCGCCAAACGGCGCTTCGGCCGTCGAGATCAGGCCCGTATTGACGCCGACCATGCCCGACTCCAGCGCATCCGAAACGCGCCACGCCCGGCCCAGATCGCGCGTGTAGAAATACGCAGCGAGACCGAACTCGGTGTCGTTGGCAGCGGCCACGGCTTCGTCTTCCGTGTCGAAGGGGATGAGCGCCGCCAGCGGGCCGAACGTTTCTTCATGCGCGACCAGCATGCCCGGCTTCGCATCGACCACGACGGTCGGCTCGAAAAACGCGCCGCCCTGCGCCGACAGGGCATGCGGCTTGCCGCCCACTAGCACGCGGGCGCCCTGGCGCGCAGCGTCGTCCAGATGCTGTTGCACCTTGTCCATCGCCCGCATGTGGATCAACGGGCCCTGCTGCACGCCGGGCTCCGTGCCGTTGCCGACGCGCAGCGCACGCACGGCGTCAGCCAGCTTGGCAGCAAACGTGTCGTAGATGCCGCGCTGCACATAGAAGCGGTTCGCACAGACACAGGTCTGGCCCGCATTACGGTACTTGGCGATCATCGCGCCCTCCACCGCTGCATCGACGTCGGCATCGTCGAACACGATGAACGGCGCATTGCCGCCCAGTTCGAGCGACAGCTTTTTGATGTCGTCCGCGCACTGGCGCATCAGCAAACGGCCAACGGCGGTGGAGCCCGTAAAGCTCAGCTTGCGCACGATCGGGTTGGACGTCAGCTCGCCACCAATCGCCTGCGAATCGCCCGTGACGATGGACAGCAGGCCCGCCGGCACGCCAGCACGCACGGCCAGCTCGGCAAATGCGAGCGCAGAGTAGGGCGTTTCCAGCGCGGGCTTCACCACCATCGAACAGCCGGCTGCCAGCGCCGGGCCGACCTTGCGCGTCATCATCGCGATGGGGAAATTCCACGGCGTGATGGCCGCGCTCACGCCAATCGGCTCCTTCTGCACAACGATGCGGCGATCGCCCTGCGGCGACGGAATCGTGTCGCCGTAAATGCGGCGCGCTTCTTCCGCAAACCATTCGATGAACGAGGCGGCGTAGGCAATTTCACCGGCGGCTTCCGGCAGCGGCTTGCCTTGCTCGGCCGTGAGGATGGCCGCAAGGTCCTGCTGGTGCTCCATCATCAGATCGGCCAGCTTGCGCAGAATCTTGGCGCGATCACGTGCGCTCACCTTGCGCCAGGCGCGTTGCGCAACCTGTGCGGCTTCGATGGCGCGGCGCGTTTCGGCGGCGCCCATGCCGGGCACGGTGCCGATGGTGCGGCCGGTGGCGGGATCGGTCACGTCGCGCGTGGCACCGTCATCGGCATCGGCCCAGGTGCCGGCGACGAACGCTTGCGTGCGCCACAGGCCGGGGTCTTTCAGCGCGATCGGCGGCGTAACCGGCGCGCTCGGCAAGTCGGTGCGGGTCATGGTGTCAGCCCTCCAGTGCGCGTTGCAGGATGGCAAGGCCCTCTTCGAATACCGCGTCTTCAATCGTGAGCGGGAACAGGAAGCGGATCACGTTGCCGTACACACCGCACGACAGCAAAAGCAGGCCGGCTTCGAGCGCCCGTTGCTGCACGAGCTTGGTGAAGTCGGCGTCGGGCTTGCCGTCCGGCGTATTGAATTCGACAGCAACCATCGCGCCCACACCACGCACTTCCGCAATGCGCGGCTGGCGGCCTTTGACAGCGTTCAGTGCGTCGACAAGGCGCGCACCCAGTGCGGCGGAACGCTCGCAGAGCTTCTCGTCGGCAATGATGTCGAGCACCGCGTGTGCGGACGCCACCGCCAGCGGGTTGCCGGCGTAGGTGCCGCCGAGCCCGCCCGGAGCAGGCGCGTCCATGATCTCTGCGCGGCCCGTGACGGCCGACAGCGGCAGGCCGCCGGCCAAGCCCTTGGCCATCGTCGTGATGTCGGGCAGCACGCCGGTGTGCTCCATGGCAAACAGCTTGCCGGTGCGGGCAAAGCCGGTTTGCACTTCGTCGGCGATCATCACGATGCCATGCTCGTCGCACAGCGCCCGGATGGCGCGCACAAAGTCGGCGGGCATCTGATAGAAGCCACCCTCGCCCTGCACAGGCTCGAAAATGATGGCCGCCACCTGGCGCGGATCGATATCGGCCTTGAACAGGCGCTGAATGGCGTCAAGCGCATCCTGCGTGCTCACGCCGTGCAGCGCGACGGGCGCCGGCACGTGATAGATGCTACCCGGGAACGGTCCGAAGCCCGTCTTGTACGGCACCACCTTGCCCGTCAGCGACATGCCCATGAACGTACGACCGTGGAACGCGCCCGTGAGTGCGATCACACCTGGGCGGCCCGTGTGCGCCCGTGCGATCTTGATGGCGTTTTCCACTGCCTCTGCGCCAGTGGTGAAGAACGCGGTCTTCTTGGCGTGCGTGCCGGGCGTGATCGTGTTCAGGCGCTCGGCCAACTCGACGTATGAGCCATACGGCACGATCTGGAAAGCGGTATGCGTGAAGTGATCCAGCTGCTCGCGCACGGCCTGCACCAGACGCGGGTGACGATGGCCCGTGTTGACCACGGCAATGCCGGCCGCGAAGTCAATGTAGCGTCGGCCTTCCACGTCCCAGAACAGCGCGTTCTCGGCGCGCTCGGCGTAGCGGTCGGTCATCACACCGACACCGCGCGGCGTAGCGGCGAGGCGGCGGGCATTCCATTGGACGTTCTGTTGCGGGTCTCGGGCGTTCATGGCGGTCGTATGCGTTGGGTCAAGAAAGAGGTGATGCGAGCCAGTGTGGCCTCATTGGCTCTGTACAATAAGACCCAATCAGGATTTTCTTTTGGAACCACTTTGGCTCCATCGCCCACCATGGCAGACCACTCACCCACACACCGCGCCAGTATGCTGGTCGACTACCTGCAACGCCGCTTCGACCGTGCAGAGCCGGGGGGCGAGCCCGACCACCGCCGCCTGTATCGCGTGTTGCAAGAGGGCATCCTGCGCGACGAGCTGCAGCCGGGCACGCGCCTGCCGTCGTCGCGGCAGCTGGCCACGGAGTTGGGCATCGCGCGCAACACAGTCATCCACGTCTATGAACAACTCGGCGTGGAAGGCTATGTTTCGGCGGGCGTAGGCAGCGGCACCTTCGTCGCCGATACCGCGCCGGACCGGCTGGACGCGGCGCCTGCACCGGCCGCAGCCGTGGCCGCAGTGGCAGCAGCACCGATAGCCGAGGCGGCCGCCCCGTCCGCGCCGATCCTTTCCACGCGCGGCCGTGCCCTGGTGCGCGATGCAGGCGCCAGTTCGCGCCAATGGGGCGCGTTCATGCCGGGCGTACCGGAGGTGCGGATGTTTCCGGCGCGCATCTGGTCGCGCTTGCACAACCGGCTGCTGCGCAAGCCGTCGCCCGCACTGCTGACGTATCCCGTGGGCGCGGGCTACCTGCCGCTGCGCACCGCGCTGGCCGATTACCTGCGCACCGCGCGTGGCGTGCGCTGCGAGCCCGAGCAGATCATCATCACAGCCGGCATCCATCCGTCGCTCCAGCTCATCGCCCAACTGCTGTGCGACGCCGGCGACAGCGCGTGGATCGAAGACCCGGGCTACTGGGGCGTGCGCAGCGTGCTCACCGCTGCGGGCGTGCGCACGGTGCCGCTGCCGGTGGACGACGAAGGCATGCGCTTCGACCTCCCCACGCGCGGGCGCCAGCGCAGCAAGCCGCCGAAGCTCATGGTGGTCTCGCCCTCGCACCAATATCCGCTCGGCTCGGTGATGAGCCTGGCGCGACGCCGCGCGCTGCTGGCCACCGCGCAGGCAACCGATGCGTGGATCGTCGAAGACGACTATGACAGCGAATTCCGCTACGGCAGCCGCCCGCTGCCTTCATTGCAAGGACTGGATGAGGGTGGGCGCGTGCTTTACATGGGCACGTTCTCGAAAGTGCTGTTCCCCAGCTTGCGGATTGGCTATCTGGTCGTGCCGCCGGCGCTGGCCGATGCGTTTGCGACGGGGCTGTCAGAGATGTTCCGCGGCGGCCAGATTCTCACGCAGGCCGTGCTGGCGGACTTCATTGCGGAGGGCCATTTCGTCTCCCACATCCGGCGCATGCGCGGTGTGTATGCGGAACGGCGCGAAACGCTGCTGGCGTCCATCGCCCACGAGTTTGGCGACGCACTGCCCGTGCATGACGGTGCGTCGGGCCTGCATCTCGTGCTGGGCTTGCCGGCCAGCACCAACGATGTGGCCGTTGCCGACCTGGCGCTCGCCAATGACGTCGTCACTCGCCCCCTCTCACGGTATTACCAGGACGATGCGCGTCGCCTGCCTGGGCTGCTGCTTGGCTATGGCCATGTGGAGACGGAGCAGATTGCGGCGCGCTTTCATACGTTGGCGGAGGCGGTACGCACCATCGGCTGACCCACGCGGCACACAACAAGAAAGCCCCGCATCGCGGGGCTTTTGCTTGGGGGGAAGCCCACTCAGGCCAACAGCACCCGCAACTGCGCGTCCGCGCCTTCCACCGGAGACTTCCGGAAACCGCTCTTGGCATACCGATGCCAACGCCCGAGCACCGCACACACGAGCAGGTTGGCGCGCGAAGCGATGTCGGTATCTGCCGGCCAGGCACCCTGCGTGACCGCCATGCGCAGGCTCTGCTTGAGCGATGCTTCGATGCGATCCAGGCACTGCGCCATGCGCTCGGGCAGGCGCTCGTCTTCGCCGACCAGCGCATCGCCCACCAGCACGCGTGTCATGCCCGGGTTCTTGTCGGCAAACGACAGCAGCATGTGCGCGATGGCATGCGCTTGGCGCAGGCCGTGTTCTTCACGCAGCGTGATCTGATTGATGAGGCCAAAGACGGTCTGCTCGATGAATTCGATCAACCCTTCGAACATCTGCGCCTTGCTGGCGAAGTGGCGGTACAGCGCCGCCTCGGATACGTCCAGCCGTGCCGCCAAGCCAGCGGTTGTGATCTTTTCACCACGCGGATGCTCGAGCATGCCGGCGAGCGTCTGCAGAATCTGCACACGGCGCTCGCCCGGGCGGGGGCGTTTGCGTACCGGCGGTGCTGCTATGGCGACGTCCGCGACCGGCTCGGCGGTCGGAAACTCCGTTTGCGCGTTGCTCATGACTTCCTGGCCCCTCTCCCGTTGCGAGCGCGGAGTTACCACTGCCTAGCCGCGTCGAACAAGCCTTCGTTTTAGTTGAAGCACCGATTTTACTTTCACGCCCACATAGCCGGGCCGGTTGGCGAACAAAATCGGTGTGGCGGCCGGTTGATGTGGTGAATTTGCACGCGCGCCCACGGCTGCCGCTTGCATTGGATGCAATGCATCGGCAGCGGAGGTCGGCTGGACGCCCGGCGGCACGCGCCGCAGATAGCCCGTCACCCAGACCGTGCCGATCCCCAGGCGTCGATAGCGTTTGAGGTGAGAAAGCGTGTCTTCGACGAGGATGGCGCGTGATGGCGCAATCCGTTCGCGTGCAAGCAGCCGGCGCAGCATCAGCGGATCGGGTTTCGGACGCAGGCGCCGGTGCACCCACATGTGTTCGACGGCGATTTCGCGCAGGAATGCGCGTTTCAGGCCAATGAGGCGCAAAACCTCGCGCGCGTAGGCGACGGGCGCGTTGGTCAGCAGAATCTTGCGCCCGGGCAGGGCGCGCAGCAGTTGGGCGAGGCCGCGTTCGGCGCGCACCATGGCGCGCAGGTCATCAAAGCGGTGGGCCTCGGCCAGGAAATCATCGGGGTCGACGCCGTGATGGCGCACCATGCCGAGAATCGTGGCGCCATAGCGGCGCCAATAGTCCACGCGCACTTGGCTGGCGGTGGCGTCGTCCGTGCCGAGCACGCGTGCCACGTACGCCGTCATCAGCCGGTTGATCTGCGGAAAGATCGCGTGCGATGCGTGGTGAAGGGTGTTGTCGAGGTCGAACAGCCAGACCGGCTGCCGGGCGGGCGCGGAGCCCGCCGGCACCTCGCGCGGGAAGGTGCGCGCAGCATGGCGCACGCGCACCGCCCGGGTGGTTCGCATCAGTGCGAGCGGATCATCGTGCCGAACGCCTGTTCGGTCAGGATTTCCAGCAGCAGCGAGTGCTCGATGCGGCCATCGACGATGTGCACCGAATTCACGCCGCTCTTGGCGGCATCCAGCGCCGACGAAATCTTCGGCAGCATGCCGCCCGAGATCGTGCCGTCGGCAAACAGCTCGTCGATCTCCCGCGCCGACAGGTCGGTCAGCAGGTTGCCCTGCTTGTCCATCACGCCGGGAATGTTGGTCATCATGACAAGCTTCTCGGCCTTCAGGATCTCGGCCATCTTGCCGGCGACCACGTCGGCATTGATGTTGTAGGCCTGGCCTTCGTCAGAGAAACCGATGGGCGAAATGACCGGAATGAACGCGTCGTCCTGCAGCGCCTTGACCACGGCCGGGTTGATCGTCTCGATGTCGCCCACGAAACCGATGTCGATAAACTCGCCCGGCTTCTCCCGGTCCGGCATCTTCAGCTTCTTGGCGCGGATCAGACCGCCGTCCTTACCGGTCAGGCCGACTGCCTGGCCGCCGTATTGGTTGATCAGCATGACGATGTCCTGCTGGACTTCGCCGCCGAGCACCCACTCGACCACTTCCATGGTCTCTTCGTCGGTCACGCGCATGCCCTGGATGAAGGCGCCTTGCTTGCCGACCTTCTTCAGGGCTTCGTCAATTTGCGGGCCACCGCCGTGCACCACCACCGGGTTCATGCCGACCAGCTTGAGCAGGATCACGTCGCGCGCGAAGCTGTGCTTGAGCTTTTCTTCCGTCATGGCGTTGCCACCGTATTTGATGACGATGGTCTTGCCGTGGAACTTGCGAATGTAAGGCAGGGCCTGCGCAAGAATCTCAGCCTTCACCGGCGGCGCGATATGCGCGAGTTCGGGGTCGAGGCCAGCAGGGTCGGGGGCAGCAGAAGCGGTCATGACGGTGACATCCGGTTGGGCAGGTATGATGGAACGCCGAATGTCGCCTGCAACACAAAAAAACGAAGCAGCCCATTTTCGGCAGGCGCGATTTTACAAGAAAAGGCGCTACGGTCTGGTGGCGCACCTTGCGTGCCCGCCATACCGTTGCCACGAAAGAACACCCTGGGGAATCATGGCCATCGCACCCGACCAACTCGACGCGCTGCGCCCTCATCTGCTGCGCTTTGCGCAACTGCAATTGCGCGACACCGCCCTGGCTGAAGACACGGTGGCCGACACCATCCTGGCGGTGCTCGAACATCCCGAGCGCTTTGCCGGCAACGCCTCGCTCAAGACTTACGTCATCGGCATCCTTAAACACAAGATCATCGATGCGATCCGCTCGGGGCGGCGCGAAGTGCGCGTCTCGCTGCTTGCGGGCGGTGAGTCCGACGAGGCCGGCATGCGTTCGGACGAGGCCGTCTTCGACAGTCTGTTCGCCGCCGACGGCCACTACACGAGCCCACCGTCCGACTGGGGCGACCCCGATGCCGCGCTGTCACGGCGCGAGTTTTTCGACGTGCTGCAAATGTGCGTCGATCGCCTGCCGCCGCGCGTTGGGCGCGTCTTCATGATGCGTGAGTGGCTGGAGCTGGAAACCGACGAAATCTGTCAGGAATTGCAGATCACGGCGACCAATGCCTGGGCACTGCTCTACCGTGCCCGCATGCGCCTGCGCGAGTGCCTTGACCTGCACTGGTTCGGCAACCAGCCGGCCGCCGCCTGAACCGCATCGCTATCGCACCACCGAGAAAGACCACATGCCAAACCGTTGGGGAATGCTCACCTGCAAGGAAGCGCACCGCGTGCTGGTGAGCGCAATGGACCGCGACCTGCGCACCGGCGAACGCCTGCGCTTGCGCGTGCATCTGTTCGCGTGCGATGCCTGCACGCGGTTCTCACACCAGATGGGATTGCTGCGCCAGGCGATGCACAAGCTCGGGCAAGACGACGACGGGAGCAGCCAAGGGTGACCCCGTCCGCCGCCAACACCGTATGCGCGGTCTGCGGCGCGCAGATGCGCTGCGGAGCGATCGGCGACGGTAAGCAGCCCGACGCGACATGCTGGTGCACGACAGAAGGAATGCTACCTGCCAGCGCGCGGCGCCCGGGACAGGGCTGCCGCTGCCAGCGTTGCCTGCGCGAAGCGATTGCGCAGGCAAAGGCAGCGTCTGAATCCTGCTGACCGATCAGTCTTTGTCCTTGTTGTCGTCGTCCAGCGTGCGCAGTGCACGGCGGACGTCGGCCCGCCCGCGCTGGCGTTCAGCGTGGCCGCCTTCGGTGTGGGCCCCGGCCCTGCGGCCGCGGGTGAGCGGAACGAGAAAATTGCGCGGGCGCGCAGTACCGGCCTTCGTTGAAGGCTCGATGCGGAAGGTCAGTTTCTGGCGAGTGCCCAATGTCTTGTTAGCCATGGGAATGCTTCCTTACGGCTTGAAGCGACACTCGCCGCAAGCCATCAATGCTTGTGTTCGCCGCCATGGTTCATGGCGGGCATGTTGCCGGCGGTCAGGTCGCGCACGCGGGCCTCGACCTTCTGCTCGACAACGCGCTTGTCGGCCAGCTCCACCTTCAGCGTGAGCGGCACGGTGGCGTCCTTGGCCAGCGGCTGCTTCAGGTCCATGAGCATCACGTGGTAGCCACCCGGCTTGAGTTGCACCGTCTGGCCCTTCGGCAGCTCCAGCGACGGGACGGCGCGCATGCGCATAACATTGCCTTCCATCTTCATCTCGTGGATCTCGGCCATGCCCGCAACGGGCGTCGTCACACCCACCACCTTGGCGCCGTCCGCCGATTGCAGCGTCATGAACGCGCCGCTGGCCGTCTGGCCCGGCACCGTGCCGCGCACCCAGGCGTCTTGCACCGTGACCTGTGCGAAAGCGGCGGCGCTGGCGAGCAGGCCAGCAGTGAGCACAGCCAGGCAAACGAAAGAACGGTTCGATCGGGACATCATCAGGGCTCCTGTCGGGGACAAACGTGCAGCGCATTAAAGCACAGCGCCTGCGGGGAGATAGGTTGGGTGCACAATTGTGCGGCCGATTGACGCATCGCCGCACGGAGAACCGCGCGGTGCGCACGTTTACACTTGTCCACCATGCTTTCCACCCTGTCTCTTGCCGCCCCGCTGCTGGACGCATCCAGTCTACGCCGCCTCTTCTGGCTGCGATGGAGCCTGCTGGCCACCCAACTGGTCCTGATGCTGCTCGCGCCGCTGGTATTTGGCGTGCAACTGCCGGTGGTGCCGCTGCTGAGCGTGATGGGCCTGCACGCGCTGTTCAACCTGCTGACCGGGTGGCGGGTGCGGCGCAACCGGCCCGTGCAGCATATCGAGATCACCGTTCAGCTACTGGTGGACCTGACCGCGCTGTCCGCCCTGTTGTATTTCACCGGCGGCGCGACCAACCCGTTCGTCTCGTTCTATCTGCCGGCGCTGGCGATCGCGGCGGCCATGCTGCCGCTCGCTCATGTGGTGGGCCTGACGCTGTACGCGCTGGCCGCCTACAGCATGATGCTCGGCAACTACATCCCGCTGAAGCTGGCGAACCCGGCAGATGCGTTGGCGTATCACCTGGCAGGCATGTGGATCGATTTCGTGGCAAGCAGCGCGATGATCGCCGGCTTTACGGCGCGCCTGTCGGCCGCACTGCGCGAGAGTGAGGCGCAGCTCACCGAAGCGCGCGAGCGGCTGCTGCGCGAGCAACGCATCGAAGCCTTGATGTCGCAGGGCGCGAGCGTGGCGCACGAGATGGGCACGCCGCTGTCTACCGTGGCCGTCATCACCGGCGAGCTGCAGCACGACGCGAAGCAGCCCGATTCACCGCTCGGCCCGTACCGTGAAGACTTGCGCGCCATCGAACAGCAACTCGAACTGTGCCGCGCCGCACTGGCGCGCCTGCAGCGCAAGCCCAACGACGGCGCACCCGAGCCGCTCGGCCAATGGCTACCGGATTTCACGCAGACTTGGCAGCTGCGGCATCCGGACATCCGCCTCCACACGGAGACGTCGCCTGCGGCACAAGCGGTGGAGCTCGATGCGGTGAACGTCGGCCAGATCCTCACGATCCTGCTGGACAACGCCGCCCGCAGCCAGCATCACGCTGGACGCGACCTGGTACCGCTGCTGCTGACCGCCAAGATCGACGCCAATCCAGACGTGCTCCGCGATATGCCGCCGCAGATCGTGCTGTCCATCATCGATACGGGGTTGGGCTTGCCGGAAGACCTGAGGACCTCGCTCGGCCGCACGCCGGTGCCAAGCCGGCATGGCGGTCACGGCATCGGGCTGTACCTGGCCTCCACCACCGCGCGCCGCCTGGGTGGTACCGTGGTGCTACGCCCGAATCCGCCGCAAGGCGCCATTGCCGAACTCCGCCTGCCGGTTGGCGGTCCGATGGAACACGCCGCCGCCCCCATCATTGGCGCGCCCACCCTCTTCACATAACGAGACGGCCTGACGCAGCCCCGTGCACGTACGGCCCCGGAGAACACCATGCAGCAGCCCGCCCCCTTTCTGATCCTCGATGACGACGACGTCTTTGCGCAGACGCTGGCGCGCGCGCTCACGCGTCGCGGCTTCGCTCCGCAGATCGCCCACACCGGCGGCGAAGCGTTGGCCCTGGCGCGCCAGACACGCTTCTCGTATGTCACTGTCGATCTACATCTGGCTGCCAGCGACAAGGGCCTCATGCCCCACGGCGGCACGGATTCCGGTCTGCACTGGATTGCCCCGCTACGTCAGGCGCTGCCCGAGGCGCGCATGCTGATCCTCACGGGCTACGCGAGCATTGCCACCGCCGTGCAGGCGGTCAAGCTGGGGGCTGACGAATACCTGGCCAAGCCGGCCAATGTCGATTCGATTCTGCTGGCGCTGCAGGTGGGCGTGTCTGAAGCCGTGGCCGAACAGACCATGGAAAACCCCGCGCCGCTGTCGGTCGCGCGCCTGGAGTGGGAACACATTCAGCGCGTGCTCGCCGAACACGGCGGCAATATCTCTGCGACCGCGCGGGCGCTCAACATGCACCGACGGACGCTGCAGCGCAAATTGGGCAAGCGGCCGGTCGCCAAATGAACGCCGGCCGCGTAAGGCTACATCAGCGCGGCATCACCAGCGGGTATCGCGCTCCCACGCCTTGAGTTCGTCTTCGGCACGTTCCTTCGTGTAGCCGTAGCGCTCCTGGATCTTGCCGGCAAGCTGGTCGCGCTTGCCGCGGATCACGGTCAGGTCATCGTCCGTGAGCTGCCCCCACTTCTCCTTGATCTTGCCCTTGGCCTGATCCCATTTACCTTCGATCTGATCCCAGTTCATACGTCCTCCGTTGCGATTGAGAGATTGAGACAAAACAGGGCGTCCCGCAGGCCGCCCGTATGGACCCTTTCGTCCGGCTTACTTCTTGAACTTGGCTGCCACGTCGTTCTGGCACTTCGTCTTGGCATCGCCCGACATGGCGTCGCAGCGCTCCTTGGCGGCCTTGTAGTTGGCGTCGTTGGTGTCCTTGACAGCATCGCGGCGCGCTTCGCTGACGTCCTTCGCAGTGCCGGTCGCCTTGGCGTGACTCACCTCCTCACCGCCCTTGGCTCGCGTGTACGCGGCCTTGGTATCCTTCACGCAGGTGTCTTTGTCGTTACCCTTCATGGCATCGCACCTGGTCTTGGCGACGTCGTAATCAGCCTCGGCCTTTTCCTTGGCGGCGCGGTTGCGGGCGGCTTCAGTGCCATCGCGCTCCACCACCGCATTGGCCTTGGCGACGTTGTAATCGCCCTTGGCCTGCGCGCGGCAGACGTCGCGGTCGTTGCCCTTCATCGCATCGCACTTGTCCTTGGCAGCTTTGTAATTGGCATCGGCTTGCTTCACGGCACTGTCGTAGGCGGCGCGCTTGGCATCGTTCGGGGCTGAGGCGCCGGCGGGGCCGGTGGGCGCCGGTGTGGTCTGGGCGTGGGCAATGCCCAAGGGGGCGCAGGCAAGCACGCAACACAGGGCCAGGCGTTGGATCGGTTTCATACGTTTCTCTCCTTGTCGTGGTTGGAATCGCGCACGCCAGGTGCGCGGCGCGCATTTGTCTGTGCGGCACCACCTTCTTCAGCAGATAACGGACCTGACCCGGCACGATCCTGAGCAAACCCTTGCCCGGCTTGGCTTCGCGGGCGCCCAAACAAAACGGGCCGCATCGTCTCCGATGCGGCCCGCAGGGCATTTTGGAATGCGTTGCTTACACGCTTACAGCACGTAGCGCGACAGATCTTCGTTGCCCGACAGCTCGCTCAAGCGCTCGTCGACGTACGCGGCGTCGATGGTCACCGTCTCGCCCGACGATTTGTGCGCGTGGAACGACAGGTCTTCCAGCAGCCGCTCCATCACCGTGTACAAACGGCGTGCGCCGATGTTCTCGACCTTCTCGTTGACCGAGCATGCGATCTCGGCAAGGCGGCGGATACCGTCTTCGGCAAACACGAGATCAACACCTTCCGTCTTCAGCAGCGCCTGATATTGCTTGGTGAGGCTCGCATCGGTCTGCGTGAGAATCGCGCGAAAATCTTCCACCGACAGCGAATCCAGTTCCACGCGGATCGGGAAACGGCCCTGCAGTTCCGGAATCAGGTCGCTCGGCTTGGACAGATGGAACGCACCCGACGCGATGAACAGGATGTGATCGGTCTTGATCATCCCGTACTTCGTGTTGACGGTAGTGCCTTCCACCAGCGGCAGCAAGTCACGCTGCACGCCCTGACGTGACACCTCGCCGCCGCCGTATTCGCTGCGGCTGGCAATTTTGTCGATCTCGTCCAGGAACACGATGCCGTTCTGCTCGACGTTGGCCGCCGCCTTCTGCTTCAGCTCGTCTTCGTTCACGAGTTTCGCCGCCTCTTCGTCGATCAGCAGCTTGAAGGCTTCGCTCACCTTCATCTTGCGACGGTTCTTCTTGCCTTGGCCCAGGCCCGCGAACATCGAGCGGATCTGCTCGGTCATGTCTTCCATGCCGGGCGGGCCCATGATGTCCATGCTCGGCGCGCCCGCCGACACTTCCAGCTCGATTTCCTTGTCGTCGAGCTGGCCTTCGCGCAGCTTCTTGCGGAAGGTCTGGCGCGCAGTCGAATCCTTCTCTTCCGGCTGCGCAAAGCCGATGTCGCGCGGCGGCGGGATCAGCACGTCGAGAATGCGGTCTTCGGCTGCATCTTCGGCCTTGGCGCGCACCTTCTTCATCTCGGATTCGCGCGTCTGCTTGACGGCCATCTCAGCCAGATCGCGCACGATGGTGTCGACGTCGCGGCCGACGTAGCCGACCTCGGTGAACTTGGTCGCTTCGATCTTGATGAACGGTGCGTCGGCCAGCTTGGCCAGGCGGCGCGCGATCTCGGTCTTGCCCACGCCAGTCGGCCCGATCATCAGGATGTTCTTGGGCGTGATTTCCTGGCGCAGCGGGTCTCCCACCTGCTGGCGGCGCCAGCGGTTGCGCAGCGCCACGGCCACGGCCTTCTTGGCCTTGTGCTGGCCGATGATGTGCTTGTCGAGTTCGGAGACGATTTCCGACGGCGTCATGGTTTCAGACATGGGAATCCTGTCGATGAAGGCGCTCGTTATTCGAGCGTCTCGATCACGAAATTGGTGTTGGTATAGATGCAGAGTTCGCCGGCAATGCGCAGCGATTTTTCCACCACATCGCGCGGCGCGAGGTCGGTGTTCTCCATCAGCGCCTTGGCGGCCGATTGGGCATACGAGCCGCCCGAGCCAATGGCAGCAATGCCGCCTTCCGGGTCCAGCACGTCGCCATTGCCGGTGATGACGAGGGTGGCTTCGCGGTCTGCGACGATCAGCATTGCCTCGAGGTGGCGCAGGGCGCGATCGGTACGCCAGTCCTTGGCGAGGTCGACGGCGGAGCGCAGCAGGTTGCCCTGGTGCTTCTGCAACTTGGCCTCAAAGCGGTCGAGCAGGGAGAAGGCGTCGGCGGTGGCGCCGGCAAAGCCGACCAGCACCTTGCCGTCGTAGATGGCGCGCACCTTGCGGGCCGAGCCTTTCATCACGATGTTGCCCAGCGTGACCTGACCATCGCCGCCGAGCGCGACCTGGTTGCCGCGCCGCACGCTGACGATGGTGGTGCCGTGATACTGTTCCATGCGCTTGTTCCTAGGGGTCCGGCTTGGCGCGGCCCCCAGCGGGCCGGCCAAAGAACTTCATACTTGACGCCAGCCCACAGGATTTCAACCCTGATTTCCGTCACGACGCACGCTTTTTGTGCGCCAAAAATCGCTTCTTACGGTGCTTCTTACCGTTTTAGTGCGTCACATCGAACGCGTAGGTCCGTTCATCCAGACGCGGCACCACCGTGTAACCCTTGCGCGCTGCCCACACGTTGATGTTGAAGTAGAGCGGAATCACACCGTCATCGCGGATCCCGATTTCCGTGGCCTCCTGCAGCAGCCTTTCGCGCTTGCTGTCGTCCAGGGTTTGCAGGGCTTCAGCCAGCTTGGCATCGAGCGCCGGGTTCGAATAGCGCCCGCGATTGGACGCCCCCCAGCCGCGGGCCGGATCAAAGGTGGCCAGCAGCGCCTTCAGGCTCGAACTGGCTTCACCCGTATCTGCTCCCCAGCCGGCCTGCAGGAACGAGAGATCCAGCTTGTTCGCCCGCGTGAAGAACGACGCTGACGGCAGCGTTTCGACCTTGGTGGCAATGCCCACCCGCGAAAGCATCGAAGCGATCACCTGAGCCACGCGGTCATCGTTCGGGTAGCGGTTATTGGTGGCGTGCAGCGTG
Source organism: Ralstonia sp. 110700041-2 (assembly GCF_056280165.1). Classification (NCBI taxonomy): domain Bacteria; kingdom Pseudomonadati; phylum Pseudomonadota; class Betaproteobacteria; order Burkholderiales; family Burkholderiaceae; genus Ralstonia; species Ralstonia sp. 110700041-2. Next base: position 100,107 of record NZ_JBSFAI010000017.1, read on the forward strand.
ATGGCAAAGCCATCGGGGTAGCCGGCCTGGGCGAGCAGTTTCTTCGCTGCGGGCAGGTCCGCCACCGGTGCCTTCAGGCCCGGCACGTGGCCGAACAGCGCACTGTTGACGAGTTGGCCCGTCGGTTCTGCCGCGCCTTCCATCACGCGGTCGACGATGGCCTGGCGTGAGATCGCCAGCGAAATCGCCTCGCGCACGCGGGCATCCTTGAGCGGGTTCTTCGGCAGCGGCTTGCCGGCTTTGTCGGTCACGAACGGCGACACATCGCGGTTCGAATCCATATGCAGATACATCATGCGGAACACCGGCATCTTGAATACCGACACCGCCGGGTCAGCCGACAGCTTCTTGATGTCCGAGCTCGGCACGTTCTCGATGACCTGCACATCGCCCGCCAACAGCGCTGCCACGCGCGGTGCGTCTGCCGTCAGAATGCGCAGCGTCACGTGCTGCCATTGCGGCTTCTTACCCCAGTAGCCGTCAAAGCGCGTCAGCTCCAGCCGATCGCCGCGCGTGAACGACGCGAACTTGTACGGCCCGGTGCCGATCATGGCGCGGCCATTGTTGAAATCGTCCGCGCCGGCTTTTTCGACGGCTTTTTTCGACACCATGTAGATGGTCGACAAGTCGTTCGGCACCAGCGGATAGGGGCCGTTGGTGGTGATGCGCACAGTCAGCTTGTCGAGGGCCGTCACCTCCTTGAAGCCACGCGTGTAGATCGTGAACGGCGATGGGCTGTTTTTGATCGTGGCCGGGCGCGCCAGCGAATACACGACGTCGGCCGAGGTGAACTCGCTGCCGTCATGGAAATGCACGCCGGGACGCAGCTTGACCTCCCACACCGTATCGCTCAGGGCTTTCCACGACACGGCGAGGCCAGGCTTGAGGCGCATCTTCTCGTCCTTGGCAATCAGCGCCTCGAACATATGCTCGGCCACGTTCGAATTTGGCGTGACGTTGTGGAAGTGCGGATCAAGCGAAGTGACATCGCTCGACAGCCCGATCACCAGCGTGGATGCCGGCTGAGCATGCGCCGCAATCGGCGCGAGCGCCGAGAGCGTCGTGGAAAAAGACAGCGCGGCAACAAGGTTCGCGGCGCGCAGCAGACGCAGGACCGGCATGACGACTCCCCGATGGTTCATGACGAAAGCAAAACGTTCGGGGATTGTCAGGACCGGATGACGCCGGTGTCAACGTCGATGAAGCAGGGGATCTGCGTGCTCAGTGATGGTGACCGCAGTCGCAGTCGTCACCGTGTTGGTGGTCGTGTTCGTCGTCGCCGTCTTCATCGCCGTGGTCGTCGTAGGCCCACGCGGGGAACGGATCGGCCAGCGCGACCCACGCTTCGGGTCCGGCAGCCATCTCCGCATCGGTCAGCAGGCAGGCGTCGAGTTGCGCGATCAGCGCGGCTTCATCCAGGTCCGTGCCGATAAAGACGAGTTCCTGACGACGGTCGCCCCAGCGTGCGGGCGCACCGTTGTCGTGCATCTTGTCGGCAATGTCTGCACGGGCTTCTTCTTCGTCGGGCCACTCGGCTTCATCCACCGCAGCCCACCATGCACCGGCGCCGCCGTGGCGCATCACGCCGCCGGCCTGCCCCCAGCTGCCAGCGGTGTCCATACGCGAAGCGAGCCAGAAATAGCCCTTCGAACGCAACACGCGGCCATGCTCGCGCAGCCATTCGGTGTGCATCAGGTTCCACAGACGCTGCGGGTGGAACGGCACGCGGCGGCGATAGACGAAACTGCCGATGCCGAGCGCCTCCGTCTCAGGCACATGTTCGCCGCGCAGCTCGGCCAGCCACGCCGGCGCGGCGGATGCGGCGTCGAAATCAAAGCGATGCGTATTGAGGATTTCGTCCAGCGGCACCGCGCCGAACGATGCCGGCACGATGCGCGCCCGCGGGTTCAGTGAATGCAGGATGCCGGCCAGGCGCTCGCGCTCGGCATCGCTCACGAGATCGATCTTGTTGAGCACGATCACGTCGCAAAACTCGACCTGTTCGATCAGCAAGTCGACCACGGTGCGGTCGTCGTCTTCATCACGCGCCTGGCCGCGATCGGACAGAAAATCAGCAGCGTCGTAGTCGGCCAGGAAGTGCTGCGCATCGACCACGGTGACCATGGTGTCCAGGCGCGCGAGGTCGGACAGCACGTCGCCTTCAGCGTCTTCAAACGTAAACGTCTCGGCAATCGGCAGCGGCTCGGCCACGCCGGTCGATTCGATGAGCAGATAGTCGAAGCGATCTTCGCGGGCCAGGCGCGCGATCTCGTCGAGCAGGTCTTCGCGCAGCGTGCAGCAGATGCAGCCGTTGGACAGCTCCACCATGCGCTCGTCGGTGCGCGAAAGCTGCGCACTGGTGGCCGTGCCATCGCCCACGAGCTGCGCGTCGATGTTGACGTCCGACAGGTCGTTGACGATCACGGCCACACGCTTGCCCTCGCGGTTGGCGAGTACGTGGTTGAGCAGCGTGGTCTTGCCGGCGCCCAGAAAGCCGGACAGCACGGTAACAGGAAGCGGACGGGACATGATCAGTGGCCTCGGTTCGTGGCCTAACAAAGCAAACAGCCCGGTGGATTACCGGGCTGCCAAACTCAAACAAACGCGTCAAACGCATGCGACGCGTGCGTCAGTCACCATGCATCTTCTGGCGCTTTTCGCGGCGCTCCTGCGCCTCCAGCGTCAGGTTGGCGGTGGGGCGGGCGATCAGGCGCGGCACGCCGATTGGCTCGCCGGTTTCATCGCAGTAGCCGTAGTCGCCAGCGTCGATACGGGCAATCGACTGCTCCACCTTCTTGAGCAGCTTGCGCTCACGATCCCGCGTGCGCAACTCCAGCGCGTGCTCTTCTTCGATGGTGGCACGGTCAGCCGGGTCCGGCACCACTACGGTCTCGCGCAGGTCGCTGACGGTCTGATTGGCGTTCGCGAGAATTTCGTCGCGCATTTTTACAAGCCGGTCTTTGAAGAAGGCGAGCTGCGCCTCGTTCATGTAATCCTTGTCGCCCATCTTCAGGATTTCGGCTTCGGTGAGTAGTTTCTTGCTGCTCATGGTTGCTGCGGATGATCCTGGTAAATCGCGCGCCGTGTCGGCTGTCGCGTCGTCCTCGCGCGGGGATGCGTCGGACTCATTCTGGCTGGCGGCGGACTTGCCGCCCCGCGCGCCTCCTTTTGCCTCTCCCGCAGCGGCGCCCCCTGCCGCTTTTTTTCGGGTGGCTGGCGCAGCCTGGGCTGCTGCCGACTCCGTTACGGACCGCCCGGCACCGCCGTTGGCGCCGCGTCCTTCCTTGGTCTTAGTCACCATCGCCTGCTCTCCTATCGGACGTGCTTCGGACGACGTGCTTCTAAACCGACCTATTGTAGCTGAACGATATTAACTGAACTATCGGAGAAACACGGACAGGAAATCCGGCCCGGATTCTGCCTGAAAGCGCGCGGCGGGGCCACCCAAAAGGAGGGGGAAAGCCGCCGAATCAGGCCAGGCAGTTCTCCAATCCTTTCAGAATCGTTTCGCGCGGCAGGTCGACACCGATAAACACCATCCGGTTGGAAGGGGTCTCGCCGTCCCATTTTCCGCCTACATCGCTACCCATGAGCTGGTGTACGCCCTGGAACACGACCTTGCGGTCGACACCCTCCATATAGAGCACGCCCTTGTAGCGCAGCAGCTTCTCGCCGTAGATGTTCAGCACACCCGAGAGGAATTCCTCCAGCTTGGTGTAATTGAACGGCCGTTCGCTGCGGAAGACGAACGAGGCGATGCGATCGGTATGGTGCGCGTGCCCGTGATGGTGGTGATGGCCGGGCGCGTGACCATGGTCGTGCTCGTGATCGTGATCGCGATCACAATCGGCCGAGCAGGCGTGGTCGTGATCATGATCGTGGTTGTGGTCATGATCGTCTTCGCGCAGGAAGTCGGGGTCGATCTCCAGCTTGGCATTCAGGTTGAAGCCCCGCAGGTCGAAGATGGTGTCGATCGGCGTTTCGCCAAAATTGGCGGTGCGGATCGGCGCGCGCGGGTTCATGTGCAGCAGGCGGTGGCGCAGCGCATCCACATCGGCGGCGGACACCAGGTCGCTCTTGGTGATGAAGATGGCGTCGGCAAAGCCCACCTGGCGCTGCGCCTCTTCCTGCTTGTCGAGCTGCATGTTGCCGTGCTTGGCGTCGACCAGCGTGATGACGGCATCCAGCAGGTAGCGGCTGGCGATCTCGTCGTCCATGAAGAACGTCTGGGCAACGGGTCCGGGGTTCGCAACGCCGGTGGTTTCGATGACCACGCGATCGAACTGGATCTGATCGTTGTCGCGGCGCGTGAGCAGGTCGGACAACCCCTTCACCAGATCGCCACGGATGGTGCAGCAGATGCAGCCGTTACTCATCTGCACGATCTGCTCGTTGCCGTCCTGCACGAGGATATCGTTGTCGATGTTCTCTTCGCCGAACTCGTTTTCGATCACGGCGATCTTCATGCCATGCTGTTCGGTCAGGATGCGCTTGAGCAGCGTGGTCTTACCGCTGCCGAGAAAGCCCGTCAGGATGGTAACGGGGATCATTTTGGACATGGTGCGTTTCCTGTCTTGTGATGGGGCGCCAGATGCGCGCAATCCGCGCAGGCGCCCTTGATGGTGAGTTCAGCATGGTCGGCCGCGAAGCCGGCGGGCAGGGCGGCCATCGGCATGGCCGGCGGCTCGGCGCCTTCCAGGCAGAAGTCGCGCCCGCATTGCGTGCAATGGAAGTGGCTGTGCGAGCGGTGCGCAGCTTCCCGCGCGGCATCGTGCTCGGCCAGGCTGAAGCGGAAGACGCGATCCGTCCCTGCCGTCTTGTGGACGATGCCGCCTGCCACGAGCCAGTCGAGCACGCGGTAGACCGTCACGCGGTCGATGCCGGAATCGTCCGGCAGCGCGTCGCATACAGCCTGGTGCGAGAGCGCATCGGCGCCCTGCATCAGCACGGCCAGCACGCGCACGCGAGGCTCGGTCACACGGCTGCCCAGGCCGCGCAGGCGTGCGCGGGCAGCCTCTTCAGGCGAATGGGGTTGCGGAGTGGCGAGATCGTCGCGCGAGGCCGGGGTATTCATGCGCGGGATTGTCCCACGGGGCGCGGGTTGCTGCAATTGAGTTGCAATTGGGCGGCCTTGCACCGCCCAGGGTTTCTTTTCGCGCGCCGGGAGCGCTTATGCCGTAAACACCAGACACACCGGCGTCGGCACCTTCGCCACCACCGCGGGCTGGTCCAGCTTGCCGGTCTGCCCGTCGATGCGCAGCCGCAGGATCGTGTCGCCCTTCTGGTTCAGCACGTAGAGGTGGCTGCCGTCGGGCGCCATCGCCATCGCCCGCGGAAAGCGCACTCCCTCGTTCCAGTACTGAAGCGGCGCGAGCTTGCCCGAGGCATCGATGCTGAACGCGGCCACGCTGTCGGCCAGCGGATGATCGGACTTCAGCTTCCGGTTGCTGGCGTAGAGGAAGCGCCCCGACGGGTGCACAAGAATCTCGGCGCCGCTCTTATGGCCGGTGTAGTCGGCGGGCGTTGTGGAGATGCGCTGGCGCTCCTCCGACACATGGCCGGTAGCGGAGTCGTAACCGTGGCAGGCGACCGATCCCTCGAGTTCGTTGATGACGTAGAGCAGCTTGCCCTGCGGATGCAGCGCCAGGTGGCGCGGGCCGCTGCCGGGCTTGAGCTGCGCGCGATCCCGCGGGGCGAGCTTGCCGCCTTCGATGGCGAACACGTTGATGCGGTCGGTGCCCAGATCGGTACCGATCACGTGCTGGCCGGTGGTGTCGAACAGCATCATGTGCGCGTGCGGCGCTTCCTGTTCGGGGCGGGGGCCGGAGCCGGTGTCCTTGAAGATGCCGGACACGGCGCCGAGCTTACCGTCCTCGCCGATCGGCAGGAGGTTGTACGCACCGCCGCTGTAGATCGACACGCACAGGTGTTTGCCGTCCGGCGACACCACCACGTGCGCAGGGTTCGTACCCGACAAAGAGAGCGGCTGGCGGTTGAGCAGCGTCAGCTTGCCGTCGTGCGGGTCGATCGCATAGGACTCGGCGCTGCCGCTTGGGCGACCCTCGTAGACCTCCAATTCATTGATGGCGTACAGGAACCGCTGGTTTGGGTGCACGGCCAGGAATGACGGATTGGCACTTTCGACCACCTGCACCTGGGTCCACGCTTCGCCGCGCGGCGCGAGCACGTAGATGCCACGTGCGGCCGGGCCGCCGGCGGTGCCGCCCGGTGCGTTGAACGTGTACGTGCCGACATAGGCAAAGCGGGAAGGGCGAGCATTGCCCGCAGGCTGCACACCCGACGCAGCGGGTTGCTCGCCCGCCTGGGCCATGACGGTTTTGGGAAGAGCGCCCAGCAAAGGCAAGCTACCAGTCCACTGCATGAAAGTTCGACGAAGACGATTGGTCATGGGATGGCTCCATCAAACACGCACGGACATCGCGTGGTGGAAGATGTTGTTCGGATCATACCGGCGCTTCACGTCCTGCAGAAACGCGTACAGGTCGCCGCTGCCGTAGTAGAGCTGCGGCCAGAACGGGTAGGCGAGCATGTCGACGTCGGGGTAGTTGATGTAGCAGCCCTCGTACCGGTCGCCGGGGTACGGCGTGCCGCTGTGCGGCGCGGGCACGTCGGGGGCGCCGTAGACGTCACGGTAGAAATCGCTGATCCAGCGCAGGTGGCCGGCGTCATCGGCAGGCGCGGCCCAATACGTCTGGTACTGCAGCTTCATGATGGAAGAGCGTTGCGGCACGGCCGTATCGCCAATGCGCTCCGCCTTGTTGACGGCGCCGCCGTACGAATCGACTTGCAGCAGCGACTGGCTCAGATCGACGCCCGGCATCGTCCGCGTGAGGTGGGTGTAGATGCGCTGCGCCTCGCGCGCCGTGAAGCCGCGCTTCATGTAGGCCGATTTGTACTTGCCACGCTGATTGGCACCCGAACCGTTCAGATACTGCGTGGCCGTCAGCCAGTCGTACTGCACGATGGTGTGCGGCTTGGAGCAGAGCAGCTGCCCCACGCCCTGTTTGTGCGCGGGGCCGTAGCCGGGCGGGCGCCCTTTGACCGGCGTGGGCGCGCAGGCCTGGAAGCGGTTCAGAAAATCATTGAGGACAGAGAGATCGCGGCACGTGCCGTCGGGGTTGCAGAACTGTGTGAGCAGGACGATCTGCCCCGACGATTTGTGCGTGAGCTTGAGCAGCGAAAACATGCCCCACGTGTCAGGGTCCTTGCCGCGCGTGTCCCAGTATTCGCCGTAGATGCGCAGCAGTTCTGCAAAGCGCTGCGGCGTCATGGTGGCCCAGTCGAAGGCCACGGTGGCGAGCGCGACTTCCTGCGGTGCCGTGGGCAGCTTGGCGAACGTGTAGCCGGTGATGACGCCGAAGTTGCCGCCGCCCGCACCGCGGCACGCACGGAACAGATCGGGATCGTGCGCTGCATCCACCGTGCGGGCAGCCGTCTTGCCGGTCTTGTCCACCGTGACGATGTCAACGGCCGAGAGCCAATCCACCGTCAGCCCTTGCAGCCGTGAGAGCAGTCCATACCCGCCGCCGCAAATATGCCCGCCCGCGCCCACCGAATAGCACGAGCCGCCGGGCAGCGTCACGTTGTGGCGTTTGTACAGTTCCAGGTAACCGTTCCAGTTCTGCGTACCGGCCGGAATGCGCACCGTGCCGTCGGCGTGCACCTCGGGCGTAGCGAGCAGGCTCAGATCGACGATCGTGCCGTCGGGGTTGTTGGAGACGAAATCCTCATAGCAATGCCCGCCGCTGCGCACCGTCGGGCGTTGGCCCGCGTTGATGATGCGCTGCACGGCGGGCGCCACATCGTCGGGCTTTTCTATGAGGGCGATGCGGCTGGCGGCCTGTGCATCCGTTGTGGGCCAGCGCAGGTTGAAGCCATGTTTGAGCGTGTTGTAGCGAGGGTCTTGGCGCGTCACATCCAGTGTCATCGACGACTCCCGGTGAGGGCGTTTGCGCAAGCGTTGCGCAAACGAAGTTGGATTCGGACGCGTGGCGTCCGGCGGTTCCAACTTAGTCGTTCGCGGGCCCGGCTTCCATCAGACGATGCCGATGCAGCCGGCTCATCGCGCCACGTGGGCGAACCATCCAACTACGCGCGTTGCCGTCGCCGCCCACAACGGCCGCACGAGCCAGCATGCCGCGGCCCATGCCAGGATCACCACAATCAGATCGCAGTGGCCGCTCTTCCACAAGTTCAGGGAATGGCGCCCCCAGATCCAGGGCACGCCCAACGGATTCGGCCAGTCCGCCAGCAGGTGCATCAGGCCGCCACAGGCGAAGCCGAACAGCAGCGGCGCCCACAGGTGCGCATGGCCCAGCGCCTGGTACGACAGAACAAGCACGGCTATCCAACCGATGCCCCAATGGGTGGCGGTGCGGTGCGTGATCCAGAGGCGGCGCGCACGGGTCCACCAGGCCACCTCCATCCAGTCAGGCGCGGTGCTGCCGGCCACCGCCGCGCAAAACGCCAGGATGCTGCCGAGATGTTCGAGAGACGTATGGGAAGCCTGTGCGACGAGGGTGGCGGCAATCAGGCCTGCTGCCCAGCCCGTCGCGTGATGGGCAGCATTGGAAGCCATCGACGAGATGCGGAAAACGAAGGACCGCATCTTCGCAATGGCGGCTTGCCGGGACAAGCCAAAAATTGCGACAAATTGCTAGCCAACTTGCAGCAGCAGCCCCTTGAGGTACTCGCCTTCCGGAAAGCTCGTCAGCAGCGGGTGGTCGACGCCGCCGGCCAGCCGGCGTTGGATGCGCGCCGTGACCTTGGCATCGGCCGCCGCGCCCGCGACGATTTTCTGGAACAGGTCTGCGTCGATCGCACCCGAGCACGAATACGTGAACAGCAGGCCACCCGGTCGCAGCAACTGCATGCCGACGAGGTTGATCTCCTTATATGCCCGCGCCGCACGATCGACCTGCTGCGCCGACGCCGCAAACTTGGGCGGATCCAGCACGATCAGGTCGAACTGGCGGCCTTCCGCGCGGAAGTTGCGCAGCGACTTGAAGACGTCCGCGTCCAGCCACTCGGCGCGCGCCGGATCGAAGCCGTTGAGCGTGACGTTGCGCTCAGCCACCGCCAATGCCTCGCCCGACGAGTCGATCGACACCACCGAGCGCGCCCCGCCCTTGAGCGCCGCCAGCGAAAACCCGCCGGTGTAACAGAAGCAGTTCAGCACATCGCGATCGCGCGCCAAGGCGCCAACGAGCGCGCGGTTGTCGCGCTGATCGATGTAGAAGCCCGTCTTGTGGCCTTCGCGCACATCCACGTAGTAGCGCACGCCGTGCTCGGTGGCAGACAGGTCGGCGGCAGGTTCCGCACCGGCCAGCACACCGGTCATCTGCTCCAGGCCTTCGCGCTCGCGCACGCTCACGTCCGACCGTTCGTAGACGTTCGGGCAACCCGTCTCGTTGATGAGCGCGGCGATGATCGCCTGCTTCCAGTGCTCCACGCCCGCGGCGCTGAACTGGCAGACGAGCTGGCCCCCGTTACCATCCTTGCCTGCGCCGTACTGGTCGACGATCAACCCGGGCAGGCCGTCGGCTTCGCCCATGACGAGGCGCACGGCGTCGGTGTCGCGCACCCACGCGCGGCGGTACGCCACGGCGGCGGCAATGCGGCGCTTGAAGAATGCGTGGTCGACCGGCTCGGCTTCGTCGAACGACCACACGCGCGCGCGAATCTGCGAGACGGGGCTGAACGCGGCGCGCGCCAGAAACTGGCCGTTGTGCGCGCGCACGATGACGGTCGCACCGGAGGCCGGCTTGCCCTCCACGCGATCGATGGCGTTGGCGAAAATCCACGGGTGCCGGCGCAGCAGCGAGCGCTCCTTGCCGGGCTTCAGAATCAGGGTTTGCATACGACTGGGGATGGGGCGCCCGAAGGCTCGGGCAATGCGCTACTTCTTCTTCGCGCGGGGATGCGCCTGATCGTAGATCTTGGCCAGGTGCTGAAAATCGAGCGAAGTATAAACCTGCGTGCTGGCAATGCTGGCGTGCCCGAGCAGTTCCTGCACCGCGCGCAGGTCGCCGGACGACTGCAGCATGTGCGTGGCAAACGAATGCCGCAGCACGTGCGGGTGCACATCCGCCGGCACACCCGCCGCGATGGCGTTGCGCTTCATGCGCAATTGAATCTGCCGCTGCGCCAGCCGCTTGCCCCGCGGCGAGAGAAACAGCGCGTGCGCGTCTTCAGGTGCGGCGTCCGACTTGGCAAGCTGCGCGCGCACCGCCAGCCACGCAGCCAGCGCTTCCGTCGCCTTGGTGCCCACCGGCACGGTGCGCCGCTTGCTGCCCTTGCCGAGCACCTGCACCTCGCGCGCCTCCAGATCGAGCCAACTCGCCGATTCATACGCGCCGGCCTTCACGTGGCGCATGTCGAGGCTGACGAGCTCGGAGAGCCGCAACCCGCACGAATAGAACAGCTCGTTGACGGCGCGGTCGCGAATCGTCTCGGCGTCGTCGCCGGGCAATTGCTCCATCAGCGCGACGGCTTGCTCGACGGACAACGCTTTCGGCAGCCGCTTCGGGCTCTTCGGGGCGCGTACGCCATCGACGGGATTGGCGGTGACAGCGGCATCGCGCAGCGCCATCCATTTGAACCAGCCGCGCCACGCCGACAGCGCCCGCGCAATGCTGCGACCGGACAAACCGTCGCCATGCAGTTGCGCCATCATGCGGCGAATGTGGTGCGACTGCAGTTGCGTCAGGTCGATATTGGCGGCGTGCTGCGCACCCAGGCGCTGCAACACGGCCAGCTCGCGGGTGTAGCTCTGCAGCGTATGCGGCGAGAGCTGCCGCTCGAACTTCAGCGCATCCAGGTACGCCGCAATCTGCGGATGCGGCGCTTGGGCGCCATGGTCATCGACGGATGCGGATTGCGGCATGCGGCGGGCTGCGCTCAGTCGCGCAGGCGGTTGAGCGCGGCAGCGGCCAGTTCGCCGATCTGCGCGAGGTAGGTCGTGCCCATGCCGTCATGGAAGCGGCGGGCGTCCGGCGAGCCGAGCACCAGCAGGCCGAATGCTGGCGCGACGCTGGCGTCGGCATCACCACGCACCGGCACGCGCAGCGTGACGATGGCGAGCGATTCGATCGGTGCGCCGCCGGTATCCGACGTGTCGAGCCAGCCGGCGGCTTCAAAGCCCGCATTGGCGCCGCAATACGGCGCACGCAGGCCGGCCGCAAACAGGCGCACTTCCTCGCTCACGCCCTGCGCGACTTCCAGGTGCGCGAATTCTTCGCCGACCTGCCACACGCGCAGCGCGACAGCCGGCACGTCAAAGATTTCACGCAGACCATCCTGCACGGCATAAGGCAACGCATGCGTGTCGGCCTCCCCCAGCAGGCGCGCCGTCCATGCGTGCACGCGCTGCTGCGTGCGGTCGTTCTCGTTGCCGTGGCGCATCAGGTCCGACAGCTTGAGCTCGAGGTGCTTGTTCTTGTCGCGCAGGATTTCCATCTGGCGCTCCTGCAGCGACACCGCGCGATGGCTGTGCGGGCTCGTCAGTTGAATGGCGGCCAGCAGCTCGGCGTGCTCTTCAAAGAAGGCCGGATGCGCCTGCAGGTAGTTGGCGACGTCTTGTGCGTTCATCGTGGAGGTGCTCATCAGGCTGCGCCCAGTTTCTTCTTCAGCAAATCGTTAACTTGCGCGGGGTTGGCCTTGCCGCGCGTGGCCTTCATGGCCTGACCGACCAGCGCGTTGAATGCCTTCTCCTTGCCGGCGCGGAATTCCTCGACCGACTTGGCATTGGCTGCCAGCACGTCGTCGATGATCTTCTCCAGCTCGCCCGAATCCGACATCTGCTTCAGGCCCTTCTCGGCGATGATCGCGTCGGCATCGCCACCGTGCTCGCCTGCCCACATGGCGGGGAAGACGTCCTTCTTGGCGGTGTTGTTGCTGATCGTGCCGTCGGCAATGCGTGCGAGCAGCTTGGCCAGTTGCGCAGGCGACACCGGCGCAGCGTCGATGTCCAGATCGGCGCGGTTCAGGTTCGAGGCGACCTCGCCCATGATCCAGTTGGCGGCAGCCTTGGCGTTCGCAGCGCCCGCATCGGCCACGACGGCCTCGAAGTAGGCAGCCGTCGCTTTGGTGGCGGTCAGGATGCTGGCGTCGTACTTCGGCAGGCCGTACGCCGACTCAAAGCGCGCAGCCATGGCCGCCGGCAGTTCGGGCAGCGTGGCGCGCACACGCTCGATCCAGTCGTCGCCGATGACGAGCGGCAGCAGGTCGGGATCCGGGAAGTAACGGTAATCCTGCGCGTCTTCCTTGCTGCGCATCGAGCGCGTTTCCTTGCGGTCCGGGTCGTACAGGCGGGTTTCCTGCACCACGGTGCCGCCGTCTTCGATCAGCTCGATCTGGCGGCGCACTTCATAGTTGATCGCCTCTTCCAGGAAGCGGAACGAGTTGAGATTCTTGATTTCGCAGCGTGTGCCGAACGGTGCGTCCGGGCCGCGGCGCACCGACACGTTCGCGTCGCAGCGGAAGCTGCCTTCCTGCATGTTGCCGTCGCAGATGCCCAGCCACATCACCAGCGCGTGCAGCGCCTTGGCATAGGCCACGGCCTCGGCGGCGCTGCGCATGTCCGGCTCGGTCACGATTTCCAGCAGCGGCGTGCCGGCGCGGTTCAGGTCGATGCCGGTCATGCCGGCAAAGTCTTCGTGCAGCGATTTGCCGGCGTCCTCTTCCAGATGGGCGCGCGTGAGCTGCACGGTCTTCTCATAGCCGGGCTGGCCGTTCTTGCCTTCCACCTGGAAGGTCAGCGTGCCGCCCTGCACCACCGGAATTTCGTACTGGCTGATCTGGTAGCCCTTGGGCAGATCAGGGTAGAAATAATTCTTGCGCGCGAAGATGCTCTTGGGCGCGATCTTGGCGCCGATGGCCAGGCCGAACACGATGGCGCGCTCGACGGCGCCTTTGTTCAGCACCGGCAGCACGCCCGGCAGCGCCAGGTCAACGGGCGCCGCTTGCGTGTTGGGCGCCGCGCCAAAGGCGGTGGACGCGCCGGAGAAAATCTTCGAGACCGTCGAGAGCTGCGTGTGCGTCTCGAGGCCGATCACCACTTCCCATTGCATGTTGCGTGTGTCCTGTCGATTGTTGTGGTGTGAATGTCTAGGTACTCAGGTATTCCGGTATTCAGGTGTTCTTGCATGGCTGCGATCAGGGGTGCGGCGCATCGAGCCACGCCGCGAGCTTCGCGAACGCCGCTTCGCGCGCTGCCGGATCGCCGCCGACCGTGACCGTTCCGTAGCGACGTCCCTTCGGGACGCCGTTGCGCTCCGTGACCGGCGCCGTGCCGTCGAAGCCGTGATACGCACCGCCAAACATGTCCAGCTCGAAACGGGCCTGCGGCTGCCGCGCCAGTACGGCCGTCTGTAGCGCCTGGCAGTGATCAGCCGGCGTCCAGTCGTCGTTGCCGCCGGCCAGCAGCAGCAATGGCGCATTCAGCCGATAGTCCGGCCGCTTCTGCGCCGACGCACAGCCGGGATAGAACGCCACCGCGCGATTAACCGGGGGCGTATCTGCGGGCCAGGCGCGGCTGGCGTCGACGGCCTCCAGCACAGCCTGCGCGCCGTTGGACCAGCCGAGCAGTACGATGCGGCGCGCGTCCACGCCCGGCTGCCCCGCCACCCAGCGGATCGTTGCCAGCACGTCGGCGCGGCGCACCGCGCCATTGATATCGCGCGTGGCGGTGCGTTCGGTGCAGATGCCGTGCGGTTTGCCGCGCGGGCCGAAACTGTCGGGAAACACCACCGCGTAACCACGCGCACCCAGCCACTGCGCATAACCGCGATACCGCGAGCCCAGTGCCCTGACATCCGCCCCGGCCGGCGTGTAGAGGCCGCTGCAGCCGTGCAGCGCGATCACCACCGGCGCACCGGTCGCCGGCGCCTTGAGGGGCGATGCAACCCAGTAGGCGGTCAGCGTTTGCGGTGCATCCTCTGCGTCTTTCATGGACGCACGCGGAATTTCCACCGTCTGCACGCCAAGCTCCGCCGACGAGAGCGCACGCGCAGCGGGCATATCCGGCAGGGCACCTTCGGCGTCCGGCGTCGGTTGCGCGACGGCGTGCAACGCCAGCGCGCCCGCCAGCGCCGCCAGCACGCGAAGCGATGTCCGCGTCACCGGGCATTCCGGGCGCACTGGCCCGTTTGCGGGTCGAACATCACCGGCCAGGCTTCTTCGTAGATGCCGGGCGTGCAATGCGCCTCGCAGTTGGCGTGCGCCAGCGTGACGCGGCGCGGGTCCTGCCAGACCATCAGCGTGCAATTGCCGTAGCGCTCGCGCAGCTCGATGCTGGGGCGGCGCTTGGTCTGCCGGAACGTCGACAAATCGAACTGACACGAACCGCGCCGGCCGACCCACAACTGCCATTGCATGGCGCTGACATTGTTGTCGGCCACGGTCAGCGTCGCCTGCTCGCGGAAACCGTCTTCTTCGGTCTGGCTGCAGTAGCCGTTGACGTCGATGCGGCGGTCGGAAATCGGCGGCGGCTTGGTCGTCGGGCGGCTGATGCCCGGAATCGACGGCAGCGGAATCGGCACGCACGCCGCCAGCAGGCCGGCGGCAAGCGCCAGCCCGAGTGCAGTGCGGATGCAGTGGTTCATGCGTGCCTCCTGCATGGAGCGGATACGTCTGTACGGGCCTCAAGCCGCCGGCTGGCGGTGGTGCCAGTCGGTCGCCTGCTGGAACGCATGCGCAATCTGCAGCATGCGTGCCTCTTCAAAATAGTTGCCGATGATCTGCAAGCCAACCGGCAGACCGTTGGCGCCAAAACCGGCCGGCACGCTCATGCCCGGCAGGCCGGCCAGGCTGGTCGACAGCGTGAAGATGTCGGCCAGGTACATCTGCACGGGGTCGCTCGTCTTCTCGCCCAGTTTCCAGGCGACGGTCGGGGCCACGGGGCCCATGATCACGTCGCACTGGCGGTTGGCACCAGCCAGCACGTTCTGGAAATCCTGCGCGATGATCCGGCGAATCTTCTGCGCCTGCAGGTAATAGGCGTCGTAATAACCGTGGGACAGCACATAGGCACCCACCAGGATGCGGCGCTTGACCTCCCAGCCGAAACCTTCAGCACGGGACTTGCGGTACATGTCGGCCAGATCGCGGTATTCCGCCGCGCGGTGGCCGTAACGCACGCCGTCAAAGCGCGACAGGTTCGACGAAGCCTCTGCCGGAGCGATCACGTAGTACGTCGGGATCGACAGCTCGGTCTTCGGCAGGCTGATGTCGACCAGCGTGGCGCCGAGCTTTTCCAGCTCGGCCAGCGCGGCGCGTACCGTGGTGCGTACGTCATCGGCCAGGCCTTCGCCAAAATACTCCTTGGGCAGACCGATGCGCAGGCCGGCCAGCGGGCGTGCGGCATCTGCGCCTTGCAGCGGCTGGCCGAGCAGGCGGCCGAAGTCTTCCACGTCGCCACCGCGACCGGGTTCCAGACTGGTGGAATCGCGTGGGTCAAAGCCGGCCATGGCAGACAGCAGCAGCGCGCAATCTTCGGCCGTGCGCGCCATCGGGCCGCCCTGGTCCAGCGACGAAGCGAAAGCGATCATGCCGTAGCGCGACACGCGGCCGTACGTCGGCTTGATCCCGGTAATGCCCGAGAACGATGCCGGCTGGCGGATCGAGCCGCCGGTGTCCGTTCCGGTTGCAGCAGGCGCCAGATCGGCCGCCACCGCTGCCGCCGAGCCGCCCGACGAGCCGCCCGGCACGTGCTCGAGGTTCCACGGGTTCTTGACCGCGCCGAACGCCGAGTTCTCGTTGGACGAGCCCATCGCGAATTCGTCCATGTTGGTCTTGCCCAGCGTCACCATGCCGGCCGCGCCCAGGCGCTCGACCACGGTGGCGTCAAACGGGCTGACGTAGTTGCCGAGCATCTTGGAGCCCGCCGTGGCACGCCAGCCGCGGGTGACGAACACGTCCTTGTGCGCGATCGGGACGCCGGTCAGCGGCGCCGCGTTGCCGGCCGCAATGCGTGCGTCGGCGGCCCGCGCCTGGGCAAGCGTCGCCTCGGCGTCGACATGGGTAAAGGCGTTGAGATGCGCCCCGGCCTCGATGCGCGACAGGTAATGGCGCGCCAGTTCCTCCGCCGAAACCTCTTTGGCGGCGAGTTGGGCGGACAGGGCTTTGATCGTGGATGCGGTCATCGAATACGTTCGGATGGGCTGCCGGCAGCGGCCGGCGACGTCGAATGGAGTGGGCTCAAGACAAGCGCGGACGCGCCGTTTACGCGAATTACCGCGGGTTACTCGATCACCTTGGGCACAAGGTACAGGCCGGCCTCGGTGGCCGGGGCGCATTGCTGGTAGTCCGCACGGCGGTCGGCCTCGGTGACGGCATCGTCGCGCAGACGCTGGGCTTGCGCCTGGACCTGCTCGATCGGGTGGGCCATCGGCTCGATGCCGGTGGTGTCCACGGCCTGCATCTGCTCGACCAGCGAGAAAAACTGGTTGAGCTGCGTGAGGGTCTGCGCGGCCTCGCCTTCGGAGACTTCGATACGGGCGAGATGGGCGATGCGTTTGACGTCGGAGAGTTCGAGTGCCATCGGAGTGGATCAGTGAGTGCAGCGGCGGGCGGGCAGCATGTGCGGCTGCGGCAAGCGACGGGTACTGCGCGCAACGCACGCGCAGGTGGGCCCCGGATGTGCCGATTGGCCGCAAAATTGGAGGCAAACGCCCGCGAAACGCTCGAATTATAAGGTATGATTGCCGACTAAATTTCTAAGTCAGCAGGCGACTTCGTGCAGTCACGGACCCTCTGATTAAGTACCCCGGGAACCTCCCGGCAGTCGCACCGTCAGCATCAGGCGACACTTAATCAAAGGTTCCTTGGGGGCCCCCTCTCCGGGCGGCCCAGCCTCGGCAGGATGGCCAGTGCCACGGCACCCCACCGTCGATCACCACGGAGCCCGCGACATTCCCGGGAGCGCAGTAGCAGGATCGGACCGCATGGCATGCCCTTGCGACGTCCGCGCGTTGGTGCAGCCGTTGCGCCGCAATCCTGCTGCTGGGCCGCCCATGACTCGAAAAACAGGATTCATTCGATGTTCGGCTTTTTGCGCAGCTATTTCTCCAACGATCTCGCGATCGACCTCGGCACTGCCAACACCCTGATCTACGTCCGCGACAAGGGCATCGTCCTTGACGAGCCGTCGGTGGTGGCCATCCGCCAGGAAGGTGGCCCGAACGCCAAGAAGACCATCCAGGCTGTCGGTAAGGAAGCCAAGCAGATGCTGGGCAAGGTGCCGGGCAATATCGAGGCGATCCGCCCGATGAAAGACGGCGTGATCGCCGACTTCACCGTCACCGAGCAGATGCTCAAGCAGTTCATCAAGATGGTGCACGACACCAAGCTGCTGCGCCCGAGCCCGCGCATCATCATCTGCGTGCCGTGCGGTTCGACCCAGGTCGAGCGTCGCGCCATCCGTGAATCGGCGCTGGGTGCCGGCGCATCGCAGGTCTACCTGATTGAAGAACCGATGGCCGCTGCCATTGGCGCCGGTCTGCCGGTGTCGGAGCCGTCGGGCTCGATGGTGGTGGACATTGGCGGCGGCACCACCGAGGTGGGCATCATCTCGCTGGGCGGCATGGTCTACAAGGGCAGCGTGCGCGTGGGCGGCGACAAGTTCGACGAGGCCATCGTCAACTATATCCGCCGCAACTACGGCATGCTGATCGGCGAACAGACCGCCGAAGCCATCAAGAAGGAAATCGGCTCGGCCTTCCCGGGTTCGGAAGTGCGCGAGATGGAAGTGAAGGGCCGCAACCTGTCGGAGGGCATTCCGCGCGCCTTCACGGTGTCGTCCAACGAAATTCTGGAAGCGCTGACCGACCCGCTGAACCAGATCGTCTCGTCGGTGAAGATCGCGCTGGAACAAACCCCGCCGGAACTGGGCGCCGACATTGCCGAGCGCGGCATGATGCTCACCGGCGGCGGCGCACTGCTGCGCGACCTCGACCGCCTGCTGGCCGAAGAAACCGGTCTGCCGGTGCTGGTGGCCGAAGACCCGCTGACCTGCGTGGTGCGCGGCTCGGGCATGGCGCTTGAGCGCATGGACAAGCTCGGCAGCATCTTCTCGTACGAATAACGGGACCATGCGCCACGCCGATCCGCGTTCCGCTGTTGCGACCGATTTCGTGACTGCCGTTGTGGTCACGCCAGCCGCCTTCGCGGACCGCTGAGATGCGTCTCGCGCAGGTGCACCGTGCTCCGCCCACCCAGGGCTTGGGCACCGCACCAGCGCCACACCCAATCTGTTGCCGGCAGGCCGTTGACCTTGACGTTGACCGTCACGCGTCTGCCGTGCCCATTTGAAGCGTCCGGGTCATGGATTACTCCCCGCCGCCCCTCTTCAAGCAGGGTCCGTCCGCCACCGCGCGGCTGGTCGCTTTGCTCGCGCTTGCACTTGCCTTGCTGGTGATCGATGCCCGCATGTCCGTGCTGGGTGTAGTCCGGCAAGTCGTGTCGGTCATCCTGTACCCCGTCGAGCGCCTGGTGCTGATTCCACGCGATACGGCACGCGCCGCGCTCGATTACACCCAATCGTCCACCAGGCTGGCCGTCGATAACCGCAACCTGCGCGAATCGGCGGTTGCCCAGGCGCAGCAATCGCTGCGCGCCTCGCAGCTCGAAGCCGAGAACCGCAATCTGCGCACGCTGCTCAATCTGAAGCAGCACGCGGCGGTGCCCACGGTGGCGGCGGAAGTCCTCTACGAAGCACGTGACCCTTATACGCAGCGCATCGTGATCGATCGCGGCTCGAAGGACGGCGTGCGCGCCGGCTACCCGGTCATCGATGACCGCGGCGTGGTCGGCCAGGTGACGCGCGCGTCGCTGTTCGAATCGCAAGTCACGCTGCTAACCGACAAGGACCAGGCGATCCCCGTGGAGGTGGTGCGCAACGGCCTGCGCAGCGTCGCCTTTGGCGGTGCCCGACCGGGCGCGCTGGACCTGCGCTTCATGGCCGCCTCGGCGGATCTGCAGCAGGGCGACCTGCTCGTGACGTCGGGGCTGGACGGGGTCTATCCGGCGGGCCTGCCGGTGGCGCGCATTTCGCAAATCGAGCGCAAGGCTGATACCGCGTTCTCGCGCGTGATCTGCGAGCCGGTGGCCGGCATCCGCAGCAACCGGCACCTGCTGATCGTGAAGTACGAATCGGGCTTCCCGCCGCCGACGGATCTGTCGCCGCCGCCCGCAGCCAAAGGCAAGAACGCTGCCCGCGATGCCCGCGAAGAAAAGGACCGCGCCGCACGCGCCGCCGCCGAAGCCAATGTGCCGGCACCCGCGCCCGCAGCCGACGAAAACGCCCCGCCACCGCGCCCGACCGACGCCGACGGCAATCCGCTGGACACCGATTCAGCGCAAAAACGCTGAAGCGAGGCCATCGATCATGAACTCGCCCCAATATCTGCTGCGCCCGGTCAACCCTGGCTTCATCGCTTTCAGCTTCGTGCTGGCGTTCCTGTTCAACCTGATGCCGTGGGGCCACATGCAGTGGATTCCCGATCTGGTGGCACTGGTGCTGGTGTTCTGGAACATCCATCAGCCGCGCCGCGTGGGCATGGTGGTGGCTTTCCTGCTGGGCCTGTTGATGGACGTGCACGAAGCGCGCCTGCTTGGCGAACATGCGATGGCGTACACGATGCTGTCGTACTTCGCGATCACGATTCACCGGCGCGTGCTGTGGTTCACGGTGCTGTCGCAGGCGCTGCATGTGCTGCCGCTGCTGGTGCTGGCGCACGCCGTACCGATCGTCATCCGTCTGCTGATGGGCGCGCACCTGCCGGACTGGCAGGTCATCCTGCCGCCGCTGATCGAAGCCGCCCTGTGGCCGTTCGCCAACGCCTTCTTGCTGGCGCCGCAGCGTCGCCCGGAGAGCGTCGACGAAACCCGGCCCATCTAAGGCGGCCGACCTGATGCGCCCCGCTATTCGCCCTCACCTGGCATGACCGAAATCCGCAACGTCGAACAGGAGCTGTCGCGCTTCCGCCTGCGGCTGGCGGCGGCCGCCCTGTTCGTGCTCATCTGCTTCGGGCTGCTGCTGGCGCGTTTCTTCTGGCTGCAGCAGGTCAAGCACGAGCAGTACTCGGCCAAGGCGGAAGACAACCGCATCTCGGTCGCGCCCATCGAGCCCAACCGCGGCATCATCATGGACCGCAACGGCGTGGTGCTGGCGCGCAACTATTCGGCCTACACGCTGGAGATCACGCCGTCCAAGCTGCAGGACACGCTCGACAACACGATCGACCAGCTTGCCCAGGTCGTCGATATCCAGCCGCGCGACCGCCGCCGCTTCAAGCGCCTGATGGAAGACGCGCGCAGCTTCGAAAGTCTGCCGATCCGCAGTCAGCTGACGGACCAGGAAGTCGCGCGCTTCTCGGCGCAGCGTTTCCGCTTTCCGGGCGTGGACGTGCATGCGCGGCTGTTCCGCCAATACCCGCTTGGCGAATCGGCGTCGCACGTGATCGGCTACATCGGGCGCATCTCCGAGCGCGACCTGGACCGCATCGACAACATGAGCGATGCCAACAGCCAGCCTGGCGTGACGTATGACCCGCGCAAGGATTCCAACAACTACAGCGGCACGGAGTACATCGGCAAGGTCGGCATCGAGCAGAGCTACGAGACCGAGCTGCACGGCCTGACCGGCTACGAAGAGGTGGAGGTGAGCGCGGGCGGCCGGCCGATCCGGACGCTGTCGACCTCACAGGCAACGCCGGGCAACAACCTGATCCTGTCGCTCGACATCAACCTGCAGCGGCTGGCCGAGCAGCTCTTCGGCAACCGGCGCGGGGCGCTGGTGGCGATCGAGCCAGAGACGGGCGACATCCTGGCCTTTGTCTCCAAGCCGACGTTCGATCCGAACCTGTTCATTGAGGGTATCGACAGCACGACTTGGGGCGAACTGAACAACTCGCCGGACAAGCCGCTGCTGAACCGGCCACTGCGCGGCACGTATCCGCCGGGCTCGACGTACAAGCCGTTCATGGCGCTGGGCGCGCTGGAGCTGGGCAAGCGCACGCCGCAGTGGGGCATGGCTGATCCGGGCTCGTTCACGCTCGGCAACCACACCTTCCGCGACGACGTGCCGGGCGGGCACGGCTGGGTCGACATGTACCGCTCCATCGTGGCGTCGTGCGACACGTATTATTACCGGCTCGCCAACGACATGGGCGTCAATGCCATCCACGATTTCATGAAGCCGTTCGGCTTCGGGCAGGTGACGGGCATCGACATCGAGGGCGAGCGCACCGGCATCCTGCCGTCCACCGACTGGAAGCGCAAAGCCTACAAGCGCCCCGAGCAGCAGAAGTGGTACGACGGCGAAACCATCTCGCTGGGCATCGGCCAGGGCTACAACAACTTCACCATCCTGCAGCTCGCGCATGCGATTTCGACGCTGGCCAACAACGGCGTGGTGATGAAGCCCCACCTGGTAAAGGCGGTCGAAGATTCGCTGTCCAAGTCGCGCGCGCTGACGGTGCCGACCGAGAGCTACCGGATTCCGCTCAAGCAGGCGAACATCGACGTGATCAAGCGCGCCATGGTGGGCGTGAACCAGGCCGGCACGGCGGCCAAGGCGTTCATCGGCGCGCAGTACGTGTCGGCGGGCAAGACCGGTACGGCGCAGGTGTACTCGCTGGGCAAGAACGAGAAGTACAACCACCACGCCATTCCCGAAAACAAGCGCGACCATGCGCTGTTCGAGGCTTTCGCACCGGCGGACCATCCGAAGATCGCGCTGGCGCTGATCGTGGAAAACGCCGGCTTTGGTGCCGCATCGGCCGCACCCATCGCACGCGCGGTCATGGACTATTACCTGACCGGCAAGTGGCCTGCGGAACTGGCCGCCACCGCACCGAAGCCCCAGCAGCAACCGCCGGTGGATACGCCCAGTGTGTTCTCGACCGGCAAGACGGCCACCATCGCCAGCGCGACGGCTGCGCCGCAGGTGACCGCAGAGCCGGCATCCGGGGTCGCTGCTGCTTCGGGCGTGGCAGCCTCCGCCGCCAGTGCAGTGGCCGCCGCTTCGGCGCCGGCCGCGTCGTCGGTGGCAGGGGGCACCACACGCGGTGTGCCGCCGCTGTCGCCGGACCTGGTAGCCCCGGCCCTGCGCGAGGCTGGCACCAGCGCCGAAGCCGTCGCCCCGGCCACCCTGGACGCCCAGGTGCTGCAAGCGCTGTCGCATGCACAACCGGCGCCCGAACTGCCACCGCGCGGACGGGGCAACGCTGCCGCACCGGCTTCGGCTCCAGCGACCACGCCAAAGGGTGCGAAGGACACCAAGCCGGGCAACAAGCCGGCACCGAAGCCCGCGCAGAAACCGGCCTCCAAGCCGGCCGCGCCCTGATATTTGCGCTTGAGGATCTCGCCATGGACAAACTGGACAAGCGCCGCATATTCAACGTCATCAAATCGCTTTTCACCGGCTTCGATGGCCCGCTGGCGCTGATCGTCTTCCTGCTGCTCGGCACGGGATTGGTCGCGCTGTACTCGGCCGCCATCGACATGCCGGGCCGGGTGGAAGACCAGGTCCGCAACATCCTGCTGTCGTTCGTGCTGATGTGGATCATCGCCAACCTGCCGCAGCAGACGCTGATGCGCTTTGCGGTGCCGCTCTACACCGTCGGCGTGGCGTTGTTGATTGGCGTGGCGGCGTTCGGGCTGATCCGCAAGGGCGCGCGGCGGTGGCTCAATATCGGCGTGGTGGTACAGCCTTCCGAGATCATGAAGATCGCCATGCCGCTCATGCTGGCGTGGTACTTCCAGAAGCGCGAGGGCGTGATCCACTGGTACGACTATCTGGCGGCCGCCCTGCTGCTGCTGATTCCCGTGGGGTTGATTGCCAAACAGCCCGACCTGGGCACCGCGCTGCTGGTGCTGGCGGCAGGCATCTACGTGATCTACTTCGCCGGGCTGTCTTGGCGGCTGATCGTGCCGGTGCTGGTCATTGCTGTCACGGCGATCACGCTGGTGGTGTCGTTCGAATCGCGCATCTGCGCACCGGGCGTGAACTGGCCGATCCTGCACGATTACCAGCAACACCGCGTCTGTACGCTGCTCGACCCGACCACCGACCCGCTCGGTAAGGGCTTCCACACCATCCAGTCGATCATTGCCATCGGCTCGGGCGGCGTGACGGGCAAGGGGTGGCTGAAGGGCACGCAAACCCACCTTGAGTTCATCCCCGAGAAGCACACCGACTTCATCTTCGCGGTGTACTCGGAGGAATTCGGGCTGGTCGGCAACGGCGTGCTGCTGTTCCTGTATCTGCTGCTGGTTCTGCGTGGGCTGTTTATTGCCGCCAATGCGGGCACGCTGTTCGGGCGCCTGCTCGCCGGGTCCATCACGCTGATCTTCTTCACCTACGCCTTCGTCAACATGGGCATGGTGAGCGGCATCCTGCCTGTCGTGGGGGTGCCGCTGCCGCTCATCAGTTATGGGGGGACGGCGCTTGTCACGCTGGGCATGGGCATCGGCATCCTGATGAGCATCGCCCGACAGAAACGCTTCGTGCAGACCTGACAAAACGGCCGCCCAATTCTGGCGGCCGTTTTGCTTTCACGCGGCGATGGCGTCTTCGCGCAACAACCTTCGCAGCACCTTGCCCGTCGCGGTAGCCGGCAGCGCCTCATGGAACTTCACGCGCCGCGGCACCTTATACGGCGCCATGTTGTCGCGCGACCAGGCAATCAGTTCGGCTTCCGAGAGCGTTACACCGGTCATCGGCACCACGTGCGCGCAGACGACCTCGCCTTTTTCGGGATCGGGGATGGGCGTCACGGCCACTTGGCGGATGCCCGGATGGCGCGACAGCAGCGCCTCGACCTCTTCCGGAAACACGCTGTAGCCCGACACCTTGATCATTTCCTTGATGCGGCCCTGCCATTGAAGGTAGCCGTCGGGCGAGACCTGGCCGATGTCGCCGGTGCGCAGAAAGCCGTTGTGCAGGACGGCGCGCGTGGCCTCGTCTCGCTGCCAGTAGCCACGGAACACGCCGGGGCTGCGGATGGTGATTTCGCCAGCCTGGCCGGGTGGCAGTTCAGCGCCGGTATGCGGGTCGACGATGCGCACCTCAGTCTGCGGGACGATCTTGCCGTGCCAACCCCAGCGCGGGGCATCGGCGGGCGTGATGGCGTCGCAGGTGTGGGTTTCCGACAGGCCATAGGCGGCTTCGTAGATGCGGCACTGCGGGCCGGCAAAGGCACGCCACTGCTCGGCAATCGCTTCTGTCAGCGTGACGCCGAAGCTGGTGCACGGGTTGGCCACCAAGGATTCCATGCGGTACTGCGCCGCGTCCGGATGCGCCATGACCGCGAGGTTCATTGGCGTCATGCTGTACCAGCGTGTCACGCGGTAGCGGTCAATGGCCTGCAGCACCGCCAGGGGATCGAACCGATAGAGCAGGATGGTCGTCGCGCCGGAATACAGCATCACGTTCATGCCCATCAGCATGCCGGCGATATGAGACAGCGGCGCCACCGCCAGCATCACGTCCGAGGCGTGGATGCCGCTGACCTGCACCGTGACGGCGGTCTTGTACAGTGCGTTGCGATGCGTGAGCATGGCGCCCTTCGGGCGGCCGGTGGTGCCGGAGGTGTAGACCATCAGCGCGACGTCATCCAGGCTCACCTGGATAGCCGCCACGGCGTTGCGCTCAGCCACATCCACGGGCTCAGCCATCAGCTGCATCAGGTCAAGCTGCGCGGCGCCCGGCTTGTTCTTGAGCGGCGGCGCCGACGAGGCATCGGCGGCAATCAGTTCGGGCGGCACGGCCAGCGCCTTGCGGCAGGCCGGCTGCGCGGGCTGCAGATCGGCATAGCGCGTCGTGATGACGGTCATGACCGACGTGCCGGGCCGGGCGGCCTCGACGATCGGCATCAGGTCTGCCGCGGCCACCAGAATCTTGGCGCCAGAATCGGTCAGTTGGTCGCGCAGCTCGTGTTGACGCGACAGCGGCCCGCACGGCACGACGATGCCACCCAGCTTGGCCGTGGCCAGATGGGCAATGATGGCTTGCGGGCAGTTGTGCAGAAACAGTGCAACGCGATCGCCACGCGTCACGCCCAGCCGCTGCAACTGCACCGCCAGCCGCGTCGAGGCCTGATCCAGCTCGCGCCAGCAGATCGTGCGGCCGTACCACAACAGGGCGATGCGCTCGGGCGTTTGCTGCGCATGGTGGGCGCAATACCGGTGCAGCGGCATCTCGCCTGCCAGATAATTGACCGGTTCGCGGTTCTGGATGGTCATGTGGTGTCTCCTCGGCCGCCGGCATCGCGGGGCGATACATCGGCCGTGATGGCTGCCCTCGTTGCGGGGCGCTCATGCGGGTCAGGGTTCGCGGCATCCATCATTTGAGTATGGCGAAGCCGTCTGGCTACCGCCGCACCGATTTGCGCAAGACCCTGTTCCACCCACGATTTGGGCCGAACCTAACCTCGCGCAAGACGAATCCCACAAAAATCTACCGTTCGGTATAGAGTCTCGGCGCAAATCAGCTGTTGCGTCAATCGGTGAGAAGTCGGATACGCAGCCCCGGCAATGAAACATCGCAAACGCAAATTGCGTCGGCATTCTCACATGAGCGTGTGCTCACATTCAAGGATCGCTCCTAGGCAGTGAATTGCTTGTGACAATATTAAATATTTGCCGTCATGACAGATTTGTTCTATTTTTGACAACAAATTATGTGAGAGGCTGGAATGGATCGTTTGCAGTCGATGCGGGTGTTTTCCAAGGTGGTGGAGCTTGGCAGCTTCGCCCGGGCGGCCCAGCATCTGTCGATGAGCAATGCCGTGGTCACGCGTTACGTGGCCGACCTTGAGGCGCATCTCGGCACGCGCCTGCTCAACCGCACCACGCGCAGCCTGTCGCTGACCGACGTGGGCGAAACCTACCTGCAGCGCTGTGCGCAGATCCTGCTCGACATTGACGAGGCGGAATCGCTCGCCACCTCGCGCAGCCAGGCGCTGGTCGGCGGTCTGCGCATCGTCGCCCCCGTCATGTTCGGGCTACACGTGCTACCGATGCTGCTCGCGCGCTTCCAGCAGCTTTATCCCGAGGTCACGTTTGACGTGGCGCTGTCCGATCGCCCCATCGACATCGTCGAGGATGGCCGCGACGTCGGCATCATGGTCTCGGAGCTCGGCCTCGGCTCGCACCTGGTGGCGCGCCGCATGATTTCCGCCGAGATGGTCATGGCCGCCACGCCGGCCTACCTCCGCCAGCATTCCACGCCGCAGCGCGCCGAAGATATTGCCGAGCACCGCGTCATTGCGATGTGGCACCCGCAACTGCGTCACGAATGGGAGATGAGCACCGCCGACGGCCAGTCGATTTCGGTGCCGGTGCAGCCCTCACTCGTCACCAGCAATGCCGAACTGATGCACCGTGCCGTGCTCGCCGACATGGGCATCGCGATTCTGTCGTCGTACATGGCCCGGCCGGATCTGGAGTCCGGACGGCTGGTGCGCTTGCTGCCGCAGTACAAGCTGCCGCAGCGGTCGCTGTCGCTGGTGTACCCGAGCCGCAAGTTCCTGCCAACGAAGGTCCGCACGTTCATCGACTACATGCTGGCCCAAGCGATGGAGGTCAAGCACAGTGAGGCGCGCGCGGGCCGCGGCCTGAGTGAAGCCGCATAAGCGCAGAGCGTATTGCCAAAACAAAACGGGAGGACAGTGTCCTCCCGTTTGCGTGGGCGCCTGCGAAACCGCAATCAAGTTTCGCTGGTGCTTTCCTCGTCGGTCTCGGCTTCCGTGGCTTTCTTGCGCGCCGGAGCCTTCTTGGCGGCCGTCTTGCCCGCGGTCTTGGCCGGCGCCTTCTTGGCAGCGGGCGTTTTTGCCGCGGCCGTCGTCTTCTTCGCCGCGGTCTTGGCGCCGGGCTTGCCCTTGCCTTCGCCGCGCGGCTCGAATTCGAAGCCGATCTTGCCGTCCGGCTGCTTGACCAGGAACGCCTTGAAGTTGCGCCCCGTGCGCGCCGACTTGAAGCCCGTCAGCAGGTCGGTCTTGCCCTCGGTCAGCAGCTTGGCTAACTGCTCCCGGCTGATCTCCTGCTGCAGGATGATCTTGCCGGTGGTGAAGTCGCAGGTCTTGGGCTGCGCCACGGCGTTCTCGCACACGTACTTCAGACCGTGCTCGTAGACGTTGCCGTTGCACTTCGGGCAGTGGCCGACGCTTTCCTGGCCCGAGAAATCGACCGGCTCGCCATCGTCTTCGTCGTTCTGGCCGAAGTCGAACTCCATCTTCCAGTGACCATCTTCCTGCGCCAGCTTGAGGATGGCCGCAAACGGCCGGCCCATCTTGCTGCGGAAGCCCTGCAGCGGGCCGATGGTCTTGTTGGTCAGCAGCTCTTCCACCTCGTCCAGCTCGAACTGGCGGCCACCCGGGATCTTGCTGATCGAGAAGTCGCAGTGGCTGCAGGCGAAGCGGCGGTAGTTCTCCTTGACCACGTGGCCGCATTGCGGACACGGCGTGGAAAGCGTCGCGTAGTCGCCGGGGATGGTGTCGCTGTCGTATTCCTTGGCGCGCTTGACGATCTGCTGCGTCATCTGCGCGATCTCGCGCATGAATTCGTCACGCTCCAGCTGACCACGCTCGATGAGGGAAAGCTTGTGCTCCCAGCCGCCAGTCAACTCGGCTTGCGTCAGTTCTTCCACGCCCAGGCCGCGCAGCAGCGTCATCAGCTGGAACGCCTTGGCCGTCGGAATCAGCTCGCGGCCTTCACGCACGAGGTACTTTTCCGTCAGCAGCCCTTCGATGATGGCCGCGCGCGTGGCTGGCGTGCCCAGGCCTTTGCCGGCCATGGCTTCGCGCAACGCATCGTCGTCGACGAGCTTGCCGGCACCTTCCATGGCAGACAGCAGCGTCGCTTCGTTGTAGCGTGCGGGCGGCTTGGTGGTCAGGCCGACCGGCTCGACCTTGTCAGTCTTGACTTTCTCGTCCTTGGCGACCGGCACGAGGTTGGCATCTTCGCCTTGTGCCTCGCGGCCATAGACGACCAGCCAGCCCGGGTTCACCAGCACCTTGCCTTCGGTCTTGAAGTGATGCCCGGCCACCTCGGTCACGCGGGTGGTGACCTGGTATTCGGCCGCCGGGAAGAACACCGCCAGGAAGCGGCGCACCACCAGGTCGTACAGCTTCTGCTCCGGCTCCGACAGGTTCTTCGGTGCCTGCAGCGTCGGGATGATGGCGAAGTGATCGCTGATCTTGCTGTTGTCGAAGATCCGCTTGTTCGGCTTGACCCACTGGTTGGCGAGAATCTTCTTCGCGTGCGTCAGGTAGTTGGGCGAGCTTTCGCCCAACATGTCGAGGGTCTGCTTGACCGTGCCCATGTAGTCTTCGGGCAGCGCGCGCGAATCGGTACGCGGATAGGTCAGCACCTTGTGCTTTTCATACAGCGCCTGCGCCAGGCCCAGCGTGTTCTTGGCCGAGAAGCCGAAGCGGCCGTTGGCCTCGCGCTGCAGGCTGGTCAGGTCGAACAGTGCCGGCGACATCTGCGTCGATGGCTTCGATTCTTCCGTCACCGAACCCGGCTTGTCGCGACACGCGGCAACGATGCTCTTGGCCTCGGCCTCGCTCCACAGGCGCGAATCCCGGCGTTCGGGATCGAACTCGTCCTTCTTGAACTTCGGGTCGAACCAGCGGCCTTCGTACAGGCCGGCCGCGGCGATGAATTCGGCGCGTACTTCCCAGTAATCGCGCGGGACGAAGCGCTTGATCTTCTCTTCACGCTCCACCACGATCGACAGCGTGGGCGTTTGCACGCGGCCCACAGTGGTCAGGAAGAAGCCGCCACCCTTGCTGTTGAACGCGGTCATGGCGCGCGTGCCGTTGATGCCGACCAGCCAGTCGGCCTCGGAGCGGCAGCGCGCGGCATCCGCCAACGGCATCATGTCCTCGTTGCTGCGCAGCTTGCCAAAGCCATCACGGATGGATTGCGGCGTCATCGACTGCAGCCACAGGCGCTTCACCGGCAGCTTGGTGTTCGCGTGTTGCGCGATCAGGCGGAAGATCAATTCACCTTCGCGCCCCGCGTCACAGGCGTTGATCAGGCCCGTGACGTCCTTGCGCTTGATCAGGCGCGTCAGCACCTTCAGGCGCGACTCCGACTTGGCGATCGGGCGCAGATCAAAGTGCGGCGGGATCACCGGCAGATGGGCGAAGCTCCATTTCCCGCGCTTGACTTCATATTCGTCGGGGGCAGCAATCTCGACCAGGTGGCCAACCGCCGACGAGAGGACGTATTCGTCGCTCTCAAAGTACTCGTCGTGCTTGGTGAAGCCACCCAGCGCGCGCGCGATATCAGCGGCGACCGACGGTTTTTCGGCAATGATGAGAGCCTTGGACATGTGAGCGGATCCTGGCGATCGCAAGTGATCGGGTAAAGAAGAAGTCGCTTTTCTATAACGACCGTTCGCGTGTTTTTTAGAGTCTTATGGCAACGCCTGCCGACTTCAAGTGCCGCGGGCG
Organism: Ralstonia sp. 110700041-2; assembly: GCF_056280165.1. Taxonomy (NCBI): domain Bacteria; kingdom Pseudomonadati; phylum Pseudomonadota; class Betaproteobacteria; order Burkholderiales; family Burkholderiaceae; genus Ralstonia; species Ralstonia sp. 110700041-2. Next base: position 129,590 of record NZ_JBSFAI010000017.1, read on the forward strand.
CTTGTCAGCGTGCCCGTTAGGCGGCCTTCAATAACCCGTCGGCCCCAAATTTGGCCGCCAATCATAAGCGCGGTTCCTTTTCAGGCGCAATAGAGTGGCGCATGCTTCGCTTGAGGTTGTCAAGGCCGGCGATCACGCCGATTCCAACAGCCAGCCTCGCAAGTCCGGGGCCGCTGGCACCGCGGGCGCAACGTGCAGATCACGCGAAAGTAATCCCTCAACGACACCCGCGTGAGGCAAGACGGGGCCGAAAAACAACACATCGTTCCCACGCTGCACCTGCAGGGTCGGAAAGTTCTCAACATCGAAATCGCCTAGCGCGTCGGCATGGTCTTCCACATCGACCCAGACGAAGCAGCACTCCGGGTGCCGCGCCGCGAGTTCAGTGAAGGTTTTGCGATAGCTGCGGCACGTGCCGCACCACTCAGCGCACAGGCACGCCACCAGCAGTTGGCCCGAGCGAATGCGCGCGTGCAGCGTGGCGGCGTCGGTGTCAGGCAAGAGCAGTGGCATGAAAAAAGGCGCTGAGCGACCAGCGGGGTGACGAAGAGGCGCACCTATTGTAGGCACGCTTTCACGGAAGCCGCAGGAAGCGCCCGCCGGGCCGACGCTCGACGCGGCCATCGAGCTCCAGCGCCAGAAGCTGTGCGGACAGCGCAGCAGCGCCCTGACCGGTGCGCTCACACAAGGTATCGAGATCGACGGGATCAAAGCCGAGCGCATCGAGCAATGCGGCCTCAGAAGCACTTGGCGCCGGGCCTGCAACAGTGACAGGTGCGCCAGCAGGCGCTTGTGCCGTGGCCGCACGCGTCGCACGTTTAGCAGGCGCAGCCGCCCGGCCCCAGCCGAGTTCGTCGAGGATATCGGCGGCGGTTTCCACTAGCTTGGCGCCCTGCTTGATCAGCAGGTGGCAGCCCTTGGCCAGTGGCGAATGGATCGACCCCGGAATCGCGAACACATCGCGCCCCTGCTCGGCCGCCAGCCGCGCGGTGATCAGCGAGCCGGACTGCGCCGCCGCCTCTACCACCAGCAGCCCACGCGCCAAACCCGAGATCAGGCGATTGCGGCGCGGGAAGTTCTCGGCGCGTGCGCCCATGCCAAGCGGGTATTCGGAGATGATGACGCCAGCCTCGGCAATGCGATGCGCCAGCGCCCGATTGCGGGCCGGGTAAACAATATCCAGCCCCGTACCCACGACTGCGATGGTGCTTCCCGGGCCGGCCAGCGCGCCCTCATGCGCCGCCGCATCGATGCCGAGCGCCAGGCCCGACACGACGGTCACGCTCGCCGCCGACAGCGCCTGGGAAAACGCCCGGGCGTTGTCGATACCGGCCGCCGTGGCGCTGCGCGCGCCCACCACACCCACCGCGGCGGCGCGCAGCAGGGAGGCGTCGCCCTTGGTGTACAGGAGGGTCGGCGGGTCCGGCAGTTCGAGCAGGCGGGGCGGGTAGCCGCGATCAGCCAGCGTGAAAATGGCGTTGCCCGGCTCGTTCACCCAGGCGACGGTGCACTCGATCAGCGCCGCGAGCGTGTCGTCGGGCTCGGCGAGCACCGCGCGCGCTTGCCGCTCCGGGAGCACCTTGGCGAGCGCGGCATATGGCTGGGCGAAGATGTCTTGCGGCAACCCGAAAGCCGCCAGCAATTGCCGCGCGGCAACGGGCCCAACGCCGGGGGTTTCAGTCAGACGAAGCCACCCGGCCAGTTCAGTCGGATCGCGCGTGCAGGAGAGGGCGGCAGTGGAATCGGCCGCGGCGGACGCCGCGGCCTGAGAGGCATCGGTCAAATCGAGGACTGCGGTAGCGCGTAGTTCAGGGTTGCTGCGACATCGGGTTGCTGACGCTATCGCCCACTTCCACGGCGTTCGATGCGTCCGTCACCAGCGCATAGGCCACGTGCGGGAACACGCGGAACACGAAGGCCAGGCCGTAGCGCTCTGCGGGCAGCTGCACGGCTTCATTGCCGCCCGTCGCGTCCTTCACGACGGCGCCGGCGCGTGCCAGCGACAGCACGTGACCCGGCTCGAGCCCCTGCTGGCTGCCGATGTTCAGCACAACCACCTGGTCGGTACCGCCAAAGCGTACGCCGCCGGTCACCTTGGCGACCGCGCCGTGCATGTCGCCTTCCGGCGCATGCGGCACATAGCGCACCGGCACGCGCGGGGGCAGTGGCATCAGTTGCGAGCCGACGCCCATTTCTTCCTTGGACGACAGCACTTCCATCTTGGTCACCGCCTGCGGGCCGGTCGCCGCGCGCACCACGCGCAGCGTACCGAGGAAGTCGGCTTCGTAGCCGAGCACGTTGCCCGTCACCGGATCCTTGAGCGGACGGACTGGGCGATACGCCTGCCATTCGCTACCGGCCTGGCCGCCTTCGCCCTGCGGCAGGCCGCGGGCGTAGGCGTTTTCGCCCTTGCCCAGATAAACGCGGCCTTCGGGCAGCGAGAAGATGCGCGCCGGCGTGGCCAGCGTGTCTTCATCCACCACGATCGGCTGGGTCAGGAACGGCTCGATGGCGGCGGCGGGAATGCTTGAGATGGCGTCACCGTCCTGCCCCGACACGCGGGTATGCGGCGACAGGCGCACCGTGCTGCCATCCGCCGATGCCGGCGAACTCGACAGCCATGCGCGGCCATTCGCGTGATGCAGATACAGGATCTGGCCCGGATAGATCAGATGCGGGTTGCGGATCTGCTCGCGGTTCATGCCCCACAGCTCGGGCCAGCGATATGGCCGCTTGAGGTACTTGCCCGAGATTGCCCACAGCGTGTCGCCACGGCGCACGGTGTACTGTGCGGGCGCGGTGGCGGCCAGTTCGGATTCGGGGATGCCAGCTTGGGCGGCAGTCGCGGCCTGCGCCTGTTGCGCCGGCGTCACAGTGCGCTCGGCGGCGTGGGCGGCACCCATGCAGAAAAGCGCTACCGCGGCAACCGCCGACAGGGCGCAAACGTAAGGCTGGCGCGCTTTCGTGGCGGCTTGCATGGCGGGCTGAGAGAGCATCGGTGTGTTACGATGGCGCATTATTCTATGAAGAATCGGCGAGTGGTCCGCGTGCCTGTTCGACGCCTCACCGCCGCGGCTGTACGCAGTTCTGCGCTGCAGCAAGAGGGGTATGGCATCCAACATTCGTCAGGCTTTTTCCTAAGCCATGTGGCGGATAGCGCCCCCGATTCTGCATGACATTCCAAGCGATCGCAATTGAAGGCAACCCCTCGTTAGCGTGGCCTTCTGCAACCGTTGTTGCCAAGCATCATGGCCCTACTGAATATCCTGCAATACCCTGACCCGAGGCTGCACAAAGTCGCCAAACCGGTTGCCGTTGTGGATGACCGCATCCGCAAACTGGTGGCCGACATGGCCGAGACCATGTACGAGGCGCCGGGCGTTGGCCTGGCTGCCACGCAGGTCGACGTGCACGAGCGCGTGATCACCATCGACGTGTCGGAGTCGCGCGACGAGCTGCGCGTGTTCATCAACCCGGAGATCCTCTGGGCAAGTGACGAGCACAAGGTCTGGGACGAAGGCTGCCTGTCGGTGCCCGATATCTATGACAAGGTCGACCGCCCGGCGCGAGTGCGCGTGCGCGCACTAAACGAGAAGGGCGACACCTTCGAGCTTGAGGCAGACGACCTGTTGGCCGTGTGCATCCAGCATGAGATGGATCACCTGATGGGCAAGGTCTTCGTCGAATACCTCTCGCCGCTCAAGCAGACGCGCATCCGGTCCAAGCTCAAGAAGCACCAACGCGACGCGGCGCCCCACCGTTGAACGCGTTCCGATGCCTGCCGACGCCGACGCGCGCCCTCGCTCCATCCCGCTGATGCCGATCGCTCCCGCCAAAGCAGGCACCAACGTAAGCCCGCGTCGCCTGTCGGCGCTGCTGGTGAGGCGTTGGCGCGCCGTCGTCGTGCTGATGCTGTGCGCGTATTTTGTTGCCGGCACGTTCTGGCGCGCGCCGTGGAAGGCCGACGAGCCGTATTCCTTCGGCATCGTCATCAACATCATCGAGCGTGGCGACTGGGTCATCCCCAATGTCGCCTTCGAGCCGTTCGTCGAAAAACCCCCGCTGATGTACTGGACGGGCGCGCTGGCCGCGCTGGCGCTGCCCGACATGCCGCCCCACGAAGCCGTGCGCGTGGCGGTGCTGTTCTGGATGGCGCTGACGTGCTGGGCGGTCTGGCGCACGGCGCGCCTGCTGCGCAGCGAAGCGCGCGACTGGCGCTTGCGCGTCGGTGCGGATCTGGCGCGCGGACGTCCGGGGCTGACGCTGTCCGCACGCCGCGAAGCCGGTCTCGACGCCGGCGGTGCTGCGCTGCGCGACTATGCGCTGGGCGCGCTGCTTCTGTTTGCCGGCTGCATCGGGCTGGTCGAGCACGTCCACAAGTTCATTGCCGATGTGCCGCAGTTGGCCGGCGCGGCGATCGCCCTGTATGGCGTCGTGCGCTTCGTCAAAGAGAGCGAAGCCGGTGGCGCAAAGGGCGTCGATGTGCTGCGCCCAGCGCTTTGGTTCGGCACGGGCATCGGTGTGGCCTTCCTGGGCAAGGGCGTGCTTGTGCCGGGACTGTTCGCGATCACGCTGCTGGCGGCGATCGCGCTGCTGCCGGATTTCCGCAACCGCCAGGCATGGCGTTTTTATGGCCTATCGCTGCTGGTGGCGCTGCCATGGCTGGCGATCTGGCCGGCCATCTTCTGGCACGAATCGCCGGACCTGTTCATCGAATGGTTCTGGGTCAACAACCTGGGCCGCTTCTTCGGCTTCTCACATCTGGGCGGCGAGAAAGGGTCGCTGACGACCACCATCCGATCGATCTTCCTGACCGGCACGCCCGCTGTGTGGCCGGCGGTGGCCGTGCTGGGCGTGTCGCTGTACAAGCTCGCGCGGCAACGCGGACGCGGCGCGCGCACGGCGTGGCTGCTGCCATATCAGGGGCACCTTGTCGTTTCGCTGTTCGTGCTGGTGACGATTGCCGTGGTGCTGCGCTCGGCCGTGCTGCGCGATGTTTACTTGATGCCGCTGCAGCCGGCGCTGGCCGTGCTGGGCGCGCCGATGCTGCTGCTGATTGCGCCCGCATGGCGTGCGCGTGCATGGGGCGCGGCGGTAACGTTGTTTGGTGTGCTCGGGCTGGTGGTCTGGGCCGTGTGGGGCGCGCTCGTTACCAGCGGCGGGCAGCTGCTGCCGGGCTGGCTGGCCAAGGTGCTGGGCCGCGTGCTGCCATTGCCGTATGACATGCTGGTCCACCCGTTTGCCGTATTGGCGGCAGGGGCAATCACGGCGCTGTGGGCCGTCTGCGTGTGGCTGCGGCCCGCGCGCTCGGGCGTGGTCGCATGGGCGGCAGGCCTGGGTATGGTGTGGGGCCTGCTCGGCACCCTGCTGATGCCGTGGGTGGATGACGCCCGCAGCTACCGACCGCTGTTCCAGGCGATCAAGCCGGTGCTCGAATCCGCGCAGATCTGCGTGGCCACACGCGGCATGGGCGAAAGCGAGCGCGCGCTGATGCACTACGAAACCGGCGTGCGCCCCGTCAAATGGCTGCTGGGCCACAGCGGCGCCGGCGACGATCACCGCCCCAACCCGATCGCGCGCACCTGCGACCTGATACTGGTGCTCGAAAAACGACCGGAACACGCCCGACGCCGCCCCCACGGAAACAACTGGGAAATGGTGTGGCGCGGCAGCCGTCCGGGCGACACGAACGAAACCTTCTCGCTGTTCCAGCGGCGCGGCAATGGCGTGTCTGAGGCGCTGCCGTCGCCCGAGCCCATTGTGCCGCTGACCGACACCCCGTATCGCGGCCGTCGTTAGGCCCAATGCGCTACGCTGTCGTGTAGCGCGCTTCCCCTCGTTTTCCGTTTCCCATCCATGACGTCCACCCTTCGCGTAGCGTTTGCCGGCACGCCTGAATTTGCGCAGATTGCCCTGGCGGCGATCCACCAGGCCGGCTTTCCCGTGGTTGCCGTGCTGAGTCAGCCGGATCGCCCGGCTGGCCGCGGCATGCAATTGCAGGCAAGCCCCGTCACGCAGTACGCAGTCACGCATGGATTCGCGCCCATCCTCCAGCCGCCGTCGCTACGTCGCACTGGCAAGTATCCACAGGAAGCCGCCGAAGCCATCGATGCACTGACCGCCCAGCGCCCCGACGTGATGGTCGTCGCGGCCTACGGCCTGATCCTGCCGCAGGAAGTGCTCGATCTGCCGCGCTTTGGCTGCATCAACATCCACGCATCGCTGCTGCCGCGCTGGCGTGGCGCCGCGCCCATCCACCGTGCGATCGAAGCGGGCGACGCCGAATCCGGCATCACGCTCATGCAGATGGATGCGGGACTGGATACCGGCGACATGATCGCCATGGAGCGCGTGCCCATCGGCCTGACCGACACGACCGGCACGCTGCACGACACGCTGGCCGCGCTCGGCGGACGCATGGTGGTGGAGGCGCTCGCCAAACTGGCGCAAGACGGCAAGCTCCACGCCACGCCGCAGCCGGCCGAAGGCATCACGTATGCGGAGAAGATCGCCAAGGACGAAGCCGCGCTCGACTGGTCGCGCCACGCCGCCGCGCTGCTGCGCCAGGTGCATGCGTTCAATCCGTTTCCTGGCGCCTCGGCCGCGCTGGATGGCGTGGCGATCAAGTTCTGGCAGGCGGAGGTGCTGGCCGATCGCCCGGCTGAGGCGGAACCCGGCGTGGTACTCGCCGCCAATGCCGAGGGCGTCACCATCGCCTGCGGCGCCGGCGCGCTACGCGTGACGCAACTGCAAAAGCCAGGCGGCAAGCGCCTGCCCGCACGCGAATTCCTGCAAGGCCTGGCGATCCAGCCCGGCCAGCGCTTCGCATCGCGCGGCTAACCGCCCCCTCTATATAGAAGAGGATTTCGTCATGACCGCGCTGGGCATCGTCAATCTGCCGCTCTTCATGCTGGCCGTATTTCTGCTGAATGTAACGCCGGGGCCCGACACGGCCTATATCGTCGGGCGCAGCGTCTCGCAAGGACGCGCGGCGGGGCTGCTGTCGTCGCTGGGGGTATCGGCGGGCTGCTGCGTGCACGTGCTGGCGGTCGCGTTCGGGCTGACGGCGCTGCTGGCCGCGTCCACCGTGGCGTTCACGGTCATCAAGGTGGTGGGCGCGGCGTACTTGATCTACCTGGGTGGCCGCATGCTGCTGGCGCCGCCCGAACGCGACGACGCCCCGGCCGAAGAAGCGGAAACGCCCGCCGCCAAACGCCCGCGTCCGCTCAAGTCGTTGTTCATGCAGGGTTTTCTCACCAATGTGCTGAACCCGAAGGTCGTGCTGTTCTTCCTGTCGTTCTTCCCGCAGTTCGTTGATCCGCACGCCGCGCACAAGGCGCTGGCGTTCCTGGCACTGGGCGCGGTGTTCATTGTCATGTCGACGATCTGGAATAGCCTCGTGGCGTGGGTAGCCGCCAGCGTCACGCGCCGGGTGGCGGGCAAGCCCGGCATCAAGCGCTGGCTCGATCGCGTGGTCGGCACGGCGTTCATCGGCCTGGGCGCGCGGCTGGCGTTCACCACCCGTTGATGCGTCAAGCGCCATCTGCGGCGAAATATCGCGCAAGTGCCGCGCAAACCCTTGAATTCTCAGCGATTATCGCGATCTAACGCATTCACAAGACCCGAGACCCACAGGAGCCACGCCCCCATGTTCAACTGGATCAAGACCTTCATGTTGATGGCAGCGATCACCGCGCTGTTCATCGTCATCGGCGGCATGATCGGCGGACGCAGCGGGATGATGCTGGCGCTGCTGTTCGCGCTGGGCATGAATTTCTTCTCGTACTGGTTCTCCGACAAGATGGTCCTGCGCATGTACAACGCGCAGGAAGTCAACGAGACCAGCGCGCCGCAGTTCTACCGCATGGTGCAGGAGCTTGCCGGCCGCGCCGGCCTGCCGATGCCGCGCGTCTACCTGATCGACGAAGCCCAGCCCAACGCCTTCGCCACCGGCCGCAACCCCGAGCACGCCGCCGTGGCGGCCACGACTGGCATCCTCAACATCCTGTCGGAGCGTGAACTGCGCGGCGTGATGGCCCATGAACTGGCACATGTGCAGCACCGCGACATCCTGATCTCGACCATCTCGGCCACCATGGCCGGCGCGATTTCGGCGCTGGCGAACTTTGCCGTGTTCTTCGGCGGGCGCGACAGCGAAGGCCGTCCCGCCAACCCGATCGCCGGGATTGCGGTGGCGATCCTCGCGCCGCTGGCGGCCGCGATGATCCAGATGGCGATTTCCCGCGCGCGTGAGTTCGAGGCCGATCGCGGGGGCGCGACCATCAGCGGCGACCCGCAGGCGCTGGCCTCAGCGCTGGACAAGATCCACCGCTATGCGGCCGGCATTCCGTTTGCCGCCGCTGAAGCCCACCCGGCTACCGCGCAGATGATGATCATGAACCCGCTGCACGGCGGGGGCCTGGCCAACCTGTTCAGCACGCACCCGGCCACGGAAGAGCGCATCGCGCGCCTGATGCAGATGGCGCAGACGGGTCAATATCCGGCGTAAAAGCGGCAGCCCGGCCGGGCGCTTCCTTTATACTTCCGCAGTCCGCACGAGCCCGCCCATCGCGGGCTCGTTGCATTTTGTCCGCCTGATTTCCTGCTGTCTGATGCGCCTGCCGTCCGATTCCCTCGCCCACGCCTTGTCGCTTGCTGCTGCCGCACTGGGCAAGCTGCGGCAGGGCACAGCATTGCCGCAGGCCATCGATGCCGTGTGCCACGGCCAGCCCGCGCCGGCGCGGGGTGCCGTGCAGGATCTCGCCTACCGCGCCACGCGCTGGCTCGGCAGCACCGATTGGCTGATCCGCACGCTGATCCCGCGCCCGCCAGCCGAAGGCGCCGCCAATCTGCTGCGCGTGGCGCTCGCGCAATTGCTGGACGATCCACAGCCGTATGCACCGTTCACGGTGGTCGATCAGACCGTGACGGCCGCCTCGGCCGACCCGAAGCTTTCGCACGGCAAGGGCATGATCAATGGCGTGCTGCGCCGGTTCCTGCGCGAGCAACCTGCGCTGGTCGCAGACATGCAGGCGGATCCGTCGGCCGCCACCAACTACCCGATGTGGTGGATCGACGCCGTACGCAGCGCGTATCCCGACGCCTGGCAAACCATCCTGGCCGCCGGCAACCGCCGCCCGCCGATGGTGCTGCGCGTGAACCCGCGCCGCATTGCCGTCGACGCGTATCTCGCGCGCCTGGCCGAAGCAGGCATCGACGCCGAGCGCATCGGCGAACAGGCTGTACGCCTTGCGCGTGCCATTCCCGTTTCCGATGTGCCCGGTTTTGCCGATGGCGATGTCTCGGTGCAGGACGCCGGGGCGCAACTGGCGGCAACGCTGCTCGACGTGGCACCCGGCCAACGCGTGCTCGATGCCTGCGCCGCACCCGGCGGCAAGACGGGCCATCTGCTTGAGCTAGCCGACCGCCTGGACGCAACGGCGCTAGAGTCGGATGCCGCACGCGCCGTGCGCATCAGCGAAAATCTCACCCGCCTGAACCAGACCGCCACCATTTGCGTTGGCGACGCGGCGAAACCCGACACCTGGTGGGACGGCCGACCGTTCGACCGCATCCTGGCCGATGTGCCGTGCTCGGCCGCCGGCATCGTGCGGCGCCATCCGGACATCCGCTGGCTGCGTCGCCCGGCCGACCTCAAGGCGCTGGTCGCGCTGCAGCGGGACATCGTGCGCGCCCTGTGGGCATGCCTGAAGCCCGGTGGCAAGCTGGTTTATGTCACCTGTTCGATTTTTCCGACGGAAGGCGAGGACCAGGCCCGATGGTTTGAACGCCATCTGGAAGATGCGATACGATTGCACGCGCCCGGCCAGTTGCTGCCGGTCTCGCCCGACGCGGCGCAGGCCAGCGGGTTCGCCTCCGGCGCGTCGCCCATGCCGCTCGATCACGACGGCTTCTTTTACGCGGTTTTCCAGAAACGGCCCTGATGCACCGACCGTTGTGACTGTCATCCTTCGCCCATCGATCCGGCTGCTGCAAACCCGGTTCCGGCAGATTCTGCAACGGCTGGTCGCGCTGGTCGCATTGAGCATGCTGTTCCTGTGGTGCCCGGTCACGGCATCCGCACAGTCCATCGAAATCAACCGGGCCCAACTCGAATACGCCGACGGCGGCTGGAACCTGTCCGCCGATTTCGATTTCGACCTGCCCAGCAACCTCGAAGACGCGGTCAACAAGGGCATCGCGCTCTACTTCCTGGTCGAATTCGAACTGATCCGCCCGCGCTGGTATTGGTTTGACGACCACGCCATCAGCGCCACGCGCGTGGTGCGGCTGTCGTATCACCCGCTCACACGCCAATACCGCGTATCGACCGGCGGCCTGCAGGTGCCGTTCTCGCGGCTGAAAGACGCCGTCGACTTCATGCAGCACGTGCGCGGCTGGCGCGTGTTCGAGCAGCGCGCCGTCAAGGCCGGCGAAACCGTGCAGGCCGAGGTACGCATGCGCCTGGACGTGACGCAGCTGCCCAAGCCATTCCAGATCAACGCAGTCAACACGCGCGACTGGAATCTCAGTTCAGAGTGGAGGCGCTTCAGCCTGCTGGTGCCGAACGAGCCGCCTGCCCCGGCGCCCACGCCTGCTGCGCCACCGGCCAGCCCACCGGCATCCTCGCCGCCTGCTTCCGGTTCGTCGGGCCTGTCGCCCAATCCGGGCTGGGGGATGAGCGCCGGCCCGTCCAGCGCAGGCACGTTGCTGGCGCCCGCCAAATGATCTTCGATCGCAGCTACAAGCGGCTGCTCTATCAGGTGGTGGCCGGCACCATCGTCTTCCTGGCGATCGTGCTGGTCGGGCTGCTGGCTGCCGCATCGGCCAACACCGAGTTCTTCGACCGGTATTTCGCGCTGCTCTACAAGGTCAACCTCGTCATCGGGGTGCTGCTGGTGGTGATCATCGGCGGGCTGATGCTGGCGCTGGCGCTGCGCGCGCGGCGCGGCAAGTTCGGCACGCGGCTGATGACCAAGCTGGCGGTGTTCTTCGGCGTGGTGGGCGTCCTGCCGGGGGTGCTGATCTATCTGGTGTCGCTGCAGTTCGTGTCGCGCAGTATCGAGTCGTGGTTTGACGTGAAGGTCGAATCGGCGCTGGAGGCCGGCCTGAACCTTGGCCGCTCGACCATGGACACGGCGCTGGCCGATCTGCAGAACAAGGGCCGCCTGATCGCGGAGCAGGTGGGCGATGGGTCCACCTCGGCCACGGCCATCACGCTCAATCGATTGCGCGAGCAGTTCGGCGTGCAGGAGGCGACCATCTTCACGGCCAGCGGCCGCGTGATCGCCACCGCGTCAAACAGCTACGACACACTTGTGCCGAACCTGCCCGACCAGGCAGTGCTCGAACAGGCCCGCGCGCCGGGCGGCTATGCCAGCGTGGAAGGCGGCAGCGATACCGAAACCGATGGCGCCTCCGCGCCGGCCGCCGCGGCGCCATCGGCACGCAACAGTGGCCGCCGCAGCGATCTATACCAACTGCATGTGGTGGTGGCGCTGGGCACGTCGTTCCGCGAAGAGCCGAGCCTCGGGCTGAGCACGCCCGCACGCAAATGGGCCGGCACCGGTTTGCTGGCAGACCGCCGGCCGGACGATGGCAGCAGCACTTCGCGCGGCTTCGGGCTGATCGGCGAGAGCGGCCGCGACGAACGCTTCCTGCAGCTCGTGCAACCGGTGCCGCAGGCGCTCGCCCGCAATGCCGATGCCGTCCAGCGCGCCTACCAGGAATACCAGGAGAAAGCGCTCGGCCGCACGGGCCTGCGCAAGATGTACATCGGCACGCTCACGCTCACGCTGTTCCTGGCGGTGTTCATCGCGGTGATGCTCGCGCTGCTGCTCGGCGCACAGCTGGCACGGCCGCTGCTGATGCTGCTCCAGGGCACGCGCGAAGTGGCCGAGGGCGACCTCTCGCCCAAGCGAGAGCTGCATACGCGCGACGAACTCGGCGTGCTCACCCAACAGTTCAACCAGATGACGCGGCAGCTGGCCGACGCGCGCCGCGCCGTAGAGCAGAATCGAGCGGCACTTGAGCAATCGAAGGCCTATCTTGAGAGCGTGCTGACCAACCTGACCGCCGGCGTCTTCGTGTTCGACCATCGCTTCGTGCTGCTGACTGCCAACCCGGGTGCCGAGCGCATCTTCAAACAGCCCTTCGGCGCGTGGGTCGGCCAGGCGCTGACCAGCATCACGCCGGTGGCCGCCTTCGCACCGGTGGTCGAACAGGCCTTTGCCGAACAAGACGCAAGCACGGCCGCCGGCGGCGCAGCAGCCCACTGGCAGAAGCAGGTCGAAATTCCGCTTGAAGACGAAGATGAACCCCTCACGCTGCTGGTGCGCGGCACGCGCCTGCCCGGCCCGTCGGTGGGCGCACACGGCACCGAGCGCGGCTACGTGGTGGTGTTCGACGATATTTCCGACGTGATCTCGGCGCAGCGCTCGGTGGCGTGGGGGGAGGTCGCGCGGCGCCTCGCGCACGAGATCAAGAATCCGCTCACGCCCATCCAGCTCTCTGCCGAGCGCCTGGAGATGAAGCTCTCGCCCAAGTTGTCGGACACCGACGCCGAAGTGCTGCGGCGCGGCGCCACCACCATCGTCAACCAGGTGGCGGCGATGAAGCGCATGGTCGATGACTTCCGGGACTACGCCCGCACACCGCCGGCCATGCTGCAGGACCTGGACCTCAACGCGCTTGCCGCCGAGGTGCTGCACCTGTACGGCATCGATCACCCTGACCGCCGCGACCATCCCGTCATCGAGGCCAAGCTGGGCGCCAATCTGCCGCTCATCAAGGGCGACCCGACGCAACTGCGCCAGGTCATCCACAACCTCCTGCAGAATGCGCAGGACGCCGTGGCAGAGAACGAAGCGGCCGGGCGACCTGCTCCGCATGTCATGTTGCAAACTGACACGGTAGAATACGACGACGCCTCGGGCGCGCGGCGGCAGGCCGTGCGGCTTGCGATCGCGGACAACGGCGGCGGGTTCTCTTCCCGCATCCTCAACCGCGCCTTCGAGCCGTACGTCACGACCAAAGCCAAGGGCACAGGATTGGGCTTGGCCATGGTGAAGAAAATCATGGACGAGCACGGGGCGCGCATCGAATTGCGCAACCGCCAGTCCAGCACAACATCGGGCACATCGGGTACCGACATCGTCGGCGCCCAGGTTTCCATACTGTTCGTAAAACTCGCGTAGCGCGGACGGCAATCCCGCCGCACATAGAGGAAAAGCATGGCCACCATCCTCGTTGTCGACGACGAAATGGGTATCCGGGAGTTGCTCTCCGAAATCCTCGGAGACGAAGGGCACGTTGTTGAAGTCGCCGAGAACGCGCAGCGCGCGCGCGAATACCGCGCGAACGCAACGCCCGACCTCGTCCTGCTCGATATCTGGATGCCGGATACCGACGGCGTGACGCTGCTCAAGGAATGGGCATCGCAAGGTCTGCTGACCATGCCCGTCATCATGATGTCGGGCCACGCCACCATCGACACTGCTGTCGAGGCGACCAAGATCGGCGCGCTGAATTTCCTGGAGAAGCCCATCGCGCTGCAGAAACTGCTGACCGCGGTGGAGCAGGGGCTGTCGCGCAGCAAGGAAAAGCCGCGCTCGGCCACACCGGCTGCCGCTCCGGTGGCGGGACTCGCAGGCGCCATGCCAAACGCCGCCGCAGGTACACCCGCCGCGCTCGAGCGCACCGACATCAATGGCGTACCGACCCGTGCAGCCGAAAGCGGCGGCATGCAGTTCTCGTTCGACATGCCGCTGCGCGAGGCGCGCGACCTGTTTGAGCGCGCGTACTTCGAATATCACCTGCAGCGTGAAGGCGGCAGCATGACGCGCGTAGCAGAAAAGACCGGTCTGGAGCGGACTCACCTGTACCGAAAGCTCAAGCAACTGGGCGTCGAACTCTCGCGTAACAAGGGCGAACCGGCGACCTGATCATCAAAGTGCTCGGAGGTACTTGACGACAAGGCGCACACCCTGTCATACTTGCTTTTCTTTGCTTGGCCCGGTAGCTCAGTTGGTAGAGCAGCGGATTGAAAATCCGCGTGTCGGTGGTTCGATTCCGCCCCAGGCCACCAAAATTCTTCGCTCTTCAAGATCGATTGATTTTGCAGAGCAACAAAAAAGACCTCCTCGCGAGGTCTTTTTTCATTCCTGCGGCGCCATTCGCAGGCGCCCGCCCTCTCCCTTTTGCCGCTCCAGCCGCCGATCTGCGGCGCAGTGTCGCACTCACAAAAAATGTACCCGCACCTCTTGACGCAGCGCAGCTCAGGGTATACCTAGCGGCGCAAACTGCGCCAAACTGTCGCAGGTCTCGGTATAGTGACTCAACGCTATCAAACGGCAAGCACAAGGAGATTCTCCATGGCACTCGTTGGCACCGGTCACCACCACTTCCATTTCCACGCTTTCGACGGCATCAGCCGCAAGACGCGGTTGACGTGGTTGCGCAATGCCGCAGCGCTGATGTGTTTGATGGCCCTCGTCGCGGCCATGTGGGTGGGCGGCAATCTGTCAGCCTTGATGCATACGCCGCTCATGAGCGGGATCTCGTCGCTGGGCGCGGTGATGATTCTTGCCTGTACGTGCATGGCGCTGAGCCTGCTTGGCCTGATCGGGGCTGGGTTCTTCCAGCTCCGCATGGAGCAGGTCGACGCACCGGCAACCTGAGACACGCGCGCATCACACGCACAACGGAGGCTTCGGCCTCCGTTTTTGTTTGCCCGCCACGGCCGTACGCCTTGAGATGCGGCCGTTTTATTTTTTGCGCACCGCCGCCAAGGTGAATTCGGTATTGACTCAACTGTTTCAAATAAGTAGTTTACGAAACAGTTGAATCACCACGATCACCTCATGACATTCGATGGGCTCATGCAGACGCTGCGCGACCGCGCGGGCGATCTGTCCCCGCAATTGCAGCGCGCCGCCATGTTGCTTGAGACGCACCAGCGCGACATCGCGCTGCTCTCGATGCGGGACCTGGCGCGCCGCTGCGACCTGCCGCCGGCCACGTTCTCGCGCCTGGCACGCGCGCTGGGCTTTGATGACTTTGCCGCCCTGCGCGACATCTGCGTGAACCACCTGCGCCAACAGGCCGATGGCTTTGCCGGCCGCGCCAGCGCGTTGCAGGGCGACGATGCGGCAGGCGCATCAGACGCCGAGCGCATCGGCATGACCATCGGTGCGCATGTGCAATCGGCGTTTTCGCCGGCCAACCTGGCGGCACTCGACACGGTGGCCGCCGCCCTCTGCAGGGCGCGCCGCGTCTTTTTGCTGGGCGCGCGCAGCTGCCTGGCGCTGACGCATGCGTTCGGCTATGCCGCCCAGCTGTTCGACGAGAAAGTCACGTTGTGCGCTGGCAGCGGCAACACGCTGGCCGACCCGCTGCGCTTTTGCGGCGAGGGCGACATTGTGGTGGCTGTCACCTTTGATCCCTACACGCGCGAAGTCATCGAGGCGATGCAGTACGCGCATGCGCGCGGGGCGCGCCTCGTGTACGTGACCGACAGCGCCATCGCCCCCGGCGCTGAACTGGCGTGGCAACACCTCGTCGCGCCTGTCGCCATTCCGTCGTTCTTCCATTCGCTGGCCGCACCGATGGCGCTGCTCGACGCGCTGCTGATGACGTGGTTCCGCCACGCCGGCCCAACGGCGCTCGCCCACCTGGCCGACAGCGACGCCCAGCTCAAGCAACAAGCCGCCTACGTGCGCAGCGCCCGCCGCAGTGAAGCGGCTGTCGCCGTGCCGCCCACCCAACGTTGACCGTTCCCGATCGCCCATGACACCGTCCACCACCTCCGTCTTCCACCGCGACCCACGCAAGACGCTGCCCACCGCTGTCGGCGGCGATGGCATGACCCTCATCGACTCCGACGGCAAGCGCTATCTCGACGCCTGCGGCGGTGCCGCCGTTTCGTGTCTCGGCCACGGCCACCCGCGCGTGGTGGACGCCATCTGCAAGCAGGTGCGCGCGCTGGCTTATGCGCACACGTCTTTCTTCACGACGGACGCGGCCGAAGAACTGGCCGCACGCCTGGCCGCTGCGGCACCGGGCGATCTGGACCACGTGTACTTCGTCTCCGGCGGTTCGGAAGCGATTGAAGCGGCGCTGAAACTCGCACGCCAATACTTCGTTGAGATCGGCCAGCCGCAGCGCCAGTACTTCATCGCACGGCGCCAGAGCTATCACGGCAACACGCTGGGCGCACTGGCGATTGGCGGTAACGCATGGCGCCGGGAACCCTTCCTGCCGCTGCTAGTGCCTGCCCACCATGTATCCCCTTGCTATGCGTATCGCGAGCGCCTGGATGGCGAGAGCGACGCGCAATACGTGCAGCGCCTGGCCGATGAACTGGACGCGAAGATCGTCGAACTCGGCACGGAGAACGTCGCGGCCTTCGTCGCCGAGACGGTGGTGGGCGCCACGGCCGGCGCGGTGCCGCCGGTGGGTGACTACTTCCGCAAGATCCGCACAGTGTGCGATCGCCACGGCGTGCTGCTGTTGCTCGATGAGGTGATGTCCGGCATGGGGCGCACCGGCTACCTGTTCGCCTGCGAGGAAGATGGTGTGGTGCCAGACATGGTCGCCATTGCCAAGGGGCTGGGCGGCGGGTATCAGCCGATCGGCGCGACGCTGGTGAATCGCCGCATTGTCGACGCGATCACGAAAGGCAGCGGCTTCTTCCAGCATGGCCACACTTACATTGGCCACGCGACTGCGTGCGCGGCGGCGCTGGAAGTGCAGAAGGTGATCGAAGAAGAGAACCTGCTTGCCAACGTGCAGGCGCGTGGCGAGCAACTGCGTGCAGCGCTGCGTGCACGCTTTGCCGACCACGCCCACGTAGGCGACGTACGCGGGCGCGGGCTGTTCATCGGCGTGGAGCTGGTAGCGGATCGCGCAACCAAGGCGCCGCTGGCACCTGCATGCAAGACGCACGCGCGCGTGAAGGCCGAAGCGATGCAGCGCGGCCTGATGGTGTATCCGATGGGCGGCACGATTGACGGACGGCGCGGTGACCACATCCTGCTGGCGCCGCCGTTCATCGCCACCGCTCAGGACATCGACGCCATCGTCGAACGCTTGGGCGATGCGGTTGACGCCGCCACCACCAAGGCGCTGGAGGCCGCGTGGTGACCCGGCCCATCGCCATCGCCGTTGCGCCCAACGGTGCGCGCAAGACGCACGCCGATCATCCCGCACTGCCGATCACGCCCGACGAACTGGCCGCCTGCGCACGCCAATGCGTGGATGCCGGCGCCGCGATGCTGCATCTGCATGTGCGCCGCGCCGACGGCACGCATAGCCTGGAGCCTGACGACTACCGTCCGGCCATCGCCGCCGTGCAACGAGCCGTGGGCGATGCGCTGGTGATTCAGATCACCACCGAGGCCGTTGGCATCTACACGCCCGAACAGCAGATGGCATCGGTGCGTGCGCTGCAGCCCGAAGCGATTTCCGCCGCGCTGCGCGAACTGGCACCGGATGCCGCGCACGACGCGCAAGCCGCGCGTTTCTTTGGTGAGCTTGCCGCCGCGCACACGGCGATCCAGTACATCCTCTATTCCGCTGACGACGTGATGCGCTACCGCGACCTGCGCACACGCGGCGTGCTGCCCGACACGCCGCACTGGGTGCTGTTCGTGCTCGGCCGCTACAGCGCCGGCCAGCGCTCCGATCCCACCGACCTGTTGCCCTTCCTGCAAGCGTGGACCGACGGCGGTGCCATCACCGCCAACGTGCCTTGGGCGATGTGTGCGTTCGGCCCGCGTGAAGCCGAATGCGCGCTCAGCGCAGCGCTGCTCGGCGGCCATGCGCGCCTGGGGTTCGAAAACAACATGGCGCTGCCCGACGGCAGCACGGCGCCCGACAACGCGGCGCTCGTCCGCAACCTGCGGCGGCATCTCGACGCGCTGCACCTGCCGCTGGCCAGCGCGGCAGAGTTGCGCAACTGGTTCGGCCGATAAGACGCTCCGCATTCATCGCCACGAAGTCAAAGCACAGACGGCCGCAACACAACAGGCCGCGCACCACAACCATTGGAGGAAAGATGCGTTTGACCACCCGCTGTATCCGAACCTTCCCGCTGGCACTGGCCAGCCTACTCGCGATCGGCGCGCACGCGCAGGCGCTGGACGGCACGCTGAAGAAAATCCAGGACAGCAACACGATCCTGATCGGCGTGCGCGAATCGTCGATTCCGTTTTCTTACCGCGACAGCAAGAACGAGATCGTCGGTTTCTCGGCAGACCTCTGCTCGCGCGTGATCGACGCCGTCAGGAAGAAGACGGGCAAGCCCAACCTGGACATCAAGCACATTCCGGTGACGTCGCAGAACCGGACATCGCTGGTGCAGAACGGCTCGGTGGACCTCGAGTGCGGCGTGACCACGCACCTGAAATCACGCGAGCAGCAGACGGCGTTTTCGACCACCTTCTTCATCGCCGGCACGCGCCTGCTGACCAACGTGAAATCGGGCGTAAAGGATTTCCCGGACCTGGCGGGCAAGTCGGTGATCACCAACGCGGGCACGACGTCGGAACGCATCCTGCGCAGGATGAACGACGAGAAGAAGATGAACATGAACGTGATCAGCGGCAAGGATTACGGTGAATCGTTCCTCACGCTGCAGAGCGGCCGCGTGGCGGCGTTCATGATGGATGACGTGCTGCTGGCCGGCGCACGCACGCTGGCGCAGAAGCCCGACGACTGGGTCGTGACCGGCACGCCGCAGTCGTTCGAAGCCTACGGCTTCATGCTGCGCCGCGACGATCCTCAGTTCAAGAAGCTGGTGGACGACACGATGGCCGGCGTGATGAAAAGCGGCGAGGTCAAAGCACTGTACGCCAAGTGGTTCGAGAAGCCGGTACCGCCCAAGAACCTGAACTTCAATTTCCCGATGAACGATCAGTTGAAGGCGCTGTACGCCAACCCGAACGACACGCCGTTCGAGTGAGCGGCCGCATGGCCGGCTCCGGTTGACGACCTAGACGCCGGCCTGTGCAACGGCCTCGATGCGCGCCTGATGCACGGCCTGCTTGATGTGCGCCGGGTTGTCGGCATAGCGCTTTGCGACGGCGCCAGCATCGATCGACGATGCAGCCGCCAGCGCGCGCAGCAGGCGCTCCGTCTGTGGATAGCTGCGGTCTTCAAACCCGAGACGACCGCGCGCATCGGCCTCGCACGCCTGCAGGGCCTGACGAAAACGATCGGGCTTGCGCAGGGCGTCGCAACGCTCAAGCAGGCGTACCAGCGCTGCCGCATCAAAGCCATCGCAGCGGTGAATGTTGCCGTGCTCGCGCGCCACCACCAGGGCGAGCTCGCGGCACTCTGTCGGCACACGCAGGCGCTGGCAGACGGCTTCGATCAGCGGCACGCTGCGCCCTTCGTGGCCGATGTGGCGCGGCAAGATGTCGTCGGGGGTGGTGCCCTTACCGAGGTCATGCACCAGCGCGGCAAAGCGTACCGGCAGCGACGTCGCCATCGCAGCAGCGGTTTCGATCACCATCATGGTGTGCACGCCGGTGTCGACTTCGGGGTGGTAGTCGGCGCGCTGCGGCACGCCCCACAGCCGGTCAAGTTCGGGCAGCAGGCGCACCAGCGCACCGCAGTCACGCAGCACGGCAAACATGCGCTGCGGATGCGCCTCCATCAGGCCTCGGGCAATTTCCTGCCACACCCGCTCGGGCACCAGCGCATCGACTTCGCCGGCCTGCACCATGCGCTGCATCAGCGCGTTGGTTTCGGGTGCGACATGAAAATCGGCAAAGCGCGCAGCAAACCGCGCCAGCCGCAGGATGCGCACCGGATCCTCCATGAACGCATCGGATACATGCCGGAACGTGCGCGAGGCCAGATCAGCCTGCCCTCCATACGGATCGACGACGGGGCCCACCAGCGCGCCGTCTTCCGCCACGCGCTGCGCCATCGCGTTGATGGTCAGGTCGCGGCGGATGAGGTCGTCTTCGAGCGTGACGTCCGGTGCGTAGTAGACCGAAAAACCCTTGTAACCGGCAGCCGTCTTGCGCTCGGTGCGGGCGAGCGCGTATTCGGCTTGCGTGGCCGGGTGCAGGAACACCGGAAAATCCTTGCCGACGGCGCGGAAGCCACGCGCCTCCATATCTTCGGGCGTGGCCCCGACCACAACGTAGTCCCGGTCCTGCACCGGCAACCCGAGCAGCGCGTCACGAATGGCGCCGCCCACGGCATACACATCCAGCCCGTGCGTGGCTGGATCGACGATGGCTTCCGTCTGTGATGCGCGTTCCGTCATTGATTGGCGGCAACCAGCGTGTCTTCGTCCGGCGCAGTGCGGTACGGCTCGTCGTCGGCGAGGAAGTCATGCTCGGCGCGCGCACCGTCGATCCATTCCTGCATGGCGGGCAGGTTGAGGATGGAGTCGGCGTAGGCCTTGGCGGCCTCCGGCAGACGTACACCATACGTGGCGAAGCGGCTGACCACCGGCGCGTAGAACGCATCGGCCACCGTGAAGTGGCCGAACAGGAACGGGCCTTCTGCCGCGTACTTCTGGCGCAGCTCGGTCCACATAGCGGCAATGCGGTCGATGTCGCGCTGCACCGCCACGTTCCAGCCCATGCCGGGCAGCACGGCCGTCACGTTCATCGGCATGTTGTTGCGCAGGTTGGTGAAGCCGCTGTGCATTTCAGCGCAGATCGAGCGGGCATGCGCGCGGGCCTTCGGGTCAGCCGGCCACAGTTGCGCGCGCGGAAAGCGCTCAGCCAGCGTCTCGCAGATGGCGAGCGAATCCCACACGTTCATGTCGCCGTCCACCAAGACCGGCACGCGGCCGGCGGGCGAATGGCGTGCCACGTCGGCGGCAAAGGTCTCGCTCAGCAGGCGCACGCGGATCTCTTCGAACGGAATGCCGGCCTGCTTGGCGAGCAGCCACGGCCGTAGCGACCACGACGAATAGTTCTTGTTGCCGATGACCAGTTTCATGATTCCCGTCCTTGGAGAGTGCACTGCAATTGTTGTGGGAGCCCGCCAGCATCGCGCAGGAATGCCGGGCGCTCTAGTTTTGTTGTATCGGAAGCGGCGAGCGGCAGCGCGAAGGCGAGCGAACCATTCTAGCCCTGCGCTGCAGCGCCACAAAATGAAACGGATTGGCCACGGTTGTGAAGCGGATTCACAAACAGGGCGAATCCTCCGCGTTTCCGTAGCGGCTAGCGATGGACCCGCGTACGTGCAGCACGCAATCCGCGGTCCGGCCCCAAGCCGGCCAGGGCCGGCAGCATCACGGCCTCCATGCCGAGCGGGTGGATGCCGAGTTCGGGCGCGACCGGTTCCATGCTGACGTTGTCCACACGCATGGAGTCGAGGTTGTCCCGCGAGATCGGCGCGCCGGGCAGGTGCTCCAGCAGCGCGGCCTGCATGCGACCCAGGCCTTCGGGCAGCGGCACGATCCAGCGCGGGTGGCCGCTGGCACGTCCGGCAAAGCGCATCAGTTCGGCCAACGTATAGACGCGCGGCCCGACCAGCGGGTAAGCATGCCGGATCGTCGCCGGCTTCTTGAGCGCATTGATGAACGCGGCGGCCACGTCGTCCACGTACACGGGCTGGAAGCGCGCATCGGCACAGGCCAGCGGCACAAACGGCGCCATCCGCTGCATGCTCGCGAACAGATTCAGGAAGTGGTCCTGCGGCCCGAACACTACCGAGGGACGGAACACCGTCCAGTCAAGCTCGCTGTTCATGACCACGCGTTCGCCGTCGCCCTTGCTGCGCAGGTACATCGATGGGCCGGCCGGGTCGGCGCCCAGCGCGCTCATGTGCAGCAGCCGGTTCACGCCATGGCGTCGGCATGCGGCGACGATGCGGCGGGGCAGGTCGACATGCACGCGCTGGAAGTTCGGCCCGTACGGCATCTCGCGCGCATCCTGCAGCACGCCGACGAGGTTGATGACGGCACAGTGCTCGCCGCCGCGCTCGGTCAGCGCCAGGAACAGCGCGTCGAGGGCGTCGTCGGCGTAGATGTCGGCATCCATTACGTCCACACGGGGCAGCAGCGTGAGGTTGTGCGCGCGGGACGACTCAGGATCGCGCGTGGGCACGATCATGCGGCCTTCGGGCAGGCCCGGCGCAGAAAATGTCTCCGTCACGAGCCGCGACAGCAACTGCGAACCGATAAAACCGGTACCGCCAAAGATGAGCAGATTGGAGGGCTGCATGGAGGCATCTCCAAGACGGGTGGGGGGGCAACACCACAATACATCCCGAACGCGATCGCCCCCAAGGTAAGTCGACACGGCGTGCCGCAGGCCACACTTCTGTGCGCCAGCCAGCGCACGCGCCCATGAAAAATGCCCGCGTTGCGGCGGGCATTGGGTGACAACCGGATGACGATGATGCGCTTACGGCAGATCGTCCGGCGTCACGGATTCCGGCACCACCTTGCCCAGGCGGTCCTTCAAGGACTGCGGGCGACCGGTCAGCAATGCGCTGTAGTACGTCGCGTTCGACAGCACGTTTTTCACATACGTGCGCGTCTCGTTGAACGGAATCGTCTCGGCGAAGATCGCGCCTTCCACCGGGCGCGCGAGCGTCGAGCGCCAGCGTTTCGGGCGGCCTGGGCCCGCGTTGTAGCCGGCAGTCGCCAGCGTGACCGAACTGTCCAGGTTGGTCAGGATCATCGACAGGTAGGCCGTACCCAGCAGCACGTTGGTATCGATGTCGCTCATCTGCGAAACGCGGAACCCCGGCAGGCCAATCTTCTTGGCAATGTGCTTGGCGGTTTCCGGCATCACCTGCATCAGGCCCGAGGCACCCACCGACGAACGTGCGTCCATGATGAAGCGGGATTCCTGGCGGATCAGGCCGTAGGCCCAGGCAATGTCCAACCCCACCGCATCGGCGTTGCGCTGGACCACATTGAGGTACGGCGTCGGGAAGCGCAGCGAGAAATCGTGCTCAGTCTTGGTCTTGTCCGCCGAATTGACGGTGCGATCGAGCAGGCCGAGCTTGCGGCCATATTCGGCTGCGGCCAGCAACTCGCGGTCGCTCATGTTGCGCAGCTCCCAGTTCCACTCGCGGTTGCCTTCGAAGCGCAGATTCAGGTCGTACAGCTTCTTGGCACGCCCAAAGCCCGGGTGGTTGCGGCCCATCACGTCGATCTCGGCGTCGGCCACGGTCGTGCGGGGCGGCACGGTGATGCGCTGACCGAGTTCTTCCTGCGCCAACTGGCCATAGAAGTTGAACTGGCCGGCAATCGACTGGAACTGCTGGCGAGCTTCATCGTTGCGATTGTCGGCCTTGAGCGCACGGCCATACCAGTACGTCCAGGCGGGGTCTCGATCGCGCAGGCTGGGACGCATTTTTTCAACGGCCTGACGCACCATCTTCCAATCCCCCGCGCGCAGGGCCGCGCGCACGCGCCACTCCTGCGACTCGTCGGAGAGGTAGGCATCGCCGCCGAGCGTCAGCTGGCGACGGTAGGCGTCCAGCGCATCCGGCGTCTGCTTCTTGGCGGCGTACTGGCCGATGACGCCCCAGCCCGCGCCTTGCTCTTCGCGCGACAGGCTGCCGGTTTGCGCCAACAGATACGCCGTCGCCTGCGACGGATCGTTGCGCGCCATGCGTGTCACGTTGGCCAGCGTATCGTTGTCCACGCGATCGCCGTCGGGCAGCAGCGCGGCAATGCGCGACGCCTGCGTGACGAGGTTCTGCTCCAGCGACAGCCGCGCCGCAAAGGCCACATCCGCACGGGTGAACTGCTTGGACTGCGCCAGATAGCCGATCAGGTCGACACACCCTTCGCCATAGCCCTTGGGATCCGACAGCGTGTTCCGTGCATCGGCTGCCACGTTCTGGCCCTTCATCGCGCGCGAGAGCAGGGCATAGCACTCGACCTGCGCATCGTCCTTCAGCACAAAGTTGGGGTACTCGGCATCGAAGGTGGCCCAATCGCGCTTCTTGCCGAGCACAAGCAGCCAGTCGTTGCGCAGCCGGTCGGCGATCGCCTCGCCCTTGTAGCGCTGCAGGAACGAGCGGATCTCATCTTCCGGGGCATCGGTACGCGCATAGCCGCTGGCATCGTACAGCTGCGGCTTGATGCGGAAGTACTGCACGTAGGACTGGATCGGGTAATCGGAGAGGCTGTCGGCCAGCTCCCAGCTGCGCGACACATCGTTGCGGCGCGCCGCGTTGCGCAGCTCGACAAACGCGTCATCCGGATTGGCTGGAATGCCCTGCGGCGCCTGGCGCTTTGCGGCCACCGCCAGCGGCGTCGGGCCGACCACACTCATGCCCACCACGCCCGCAAAAGCCAGCGCGACCGCGCGATATACTGCCTTGGCCTTCAATGTCATCTCCTGCCCCATCCAATCACTGTTAGGTCTGCCGAATTATCCCATGCCAGCCTTAGGCAACCCGCACGATCCGGCCAATCCCACCACGCCAATCGAATCGCGCCGCACGCTGCGCACCATGTTGCTCGATGCACGCGCCGCGCTGCCGGATCGCATTGCCCACGATGCTGCGCTGGCGCATCACCTGGCTGGGTTGCTGAATACACTGCCCGTCAAGCGCCTGGCCGCCTACTGGCCAACGCAGGGAGAGTTCGATGCGTTGACCGTGCTGGACCACTGGCTGGCGGCCGACGCCACGCGCCATGCACTGCTGCCTGTAGTGACTGACAAAGTTTCGCCACTTCAGTTTCGGCGATGGACGCCCAATTGTGAAATGACGCCCGGCGCGTACAACATCCCCATCCCCCGCTCGGGTGAGACGGAAACGCCCGATGCCTTGCTGATCCCCTGCGTGGGCTTTGACGCGCAGCGCTATCGCATTGGCTACGGCGGCGGCTTCTATGACCGCACGCTCGCTGCGCTGCATGCCGCCGGACACCGCCCCCGCACGATTGGCGTGGCATACGAAGTGAGCCGCGTGGAATCCATCGCACCGCAATCGCACGACATCGCGATGGACTGCATCGTCACCGAGTGCGGCGCGTTTTAATCCGCCACAGGAAGACCATGTCCCACACGCTGAAAACCTTTGCCGACCTTGAAGCGGTGTATGGCGCCCCGAACCCGCGCTCGCTGCTCAAGGAGATCGACCACCTGAACGCCGACTACCGCGCGTTCGTGGAGGCGTCGCCGTTCATCGTGCTGTCATCGGTGGGCGCGCAGGGCACGGATGCCTCGCCGAAGGGCGACGCGCCGGGCTTCGTCCGCATCCTGAACGAACGCCTACTGGCGATTCCCGATCGACCCGGCAACAATCGCATCGACAACCTGCGCAACATCGTCGAAGACGGCCGCGTGTCGGTGCTCTTCATCGTGCCGGGCGTGGGTGAAACATTGCGCGTGAATGGCACAGCCACCATCTCGGCCGATCCGGAGCTGCTCGCGTCATTTGCGGTGCAGGGCAGGCTGCCGCGCAGCGTGATCCTCGTGCAGGTGCAGACGGTGTATTTCCACTGTTCGAAGGCGCTGGTGCGCTCAAAGCTGTGGGAACGCGGCGCGCAGGAAAACAAACCGGCCGTACCCACCGCAGGCAAGATCCTGCAGCACATCAGCGGTGGTGCATTTGATGGCGACGCCTATGATCGCGAATTGCCCGAGCGCCTGAAGACCACGCTGTACTGAGGGTTCAGCGCTTGGCTGTCTTTTTTTCGGCGACCTTCTTGGTCGCCGTTGTCTTTGTTGCCTTGGGCACATTAGGCGCCTTGGCAGTCTTCGCTGCGGCGCGCTTCGGCTTGGCCGCCTTGGCATTCGCGTCACGCAGCGCCGCTTCAATAGCCAGCCGCGCCCAGTCGCGCAATGGCTGTCCACCATCGAGCGCCTCTGCCGGCGTGCTCAGATAGCCCGTCATGCTGATGGTGCGGCCGTTGCGCTCGTAGCTGAACGGCGTGCATTTCTCAGCGAGAAAACGTTCGCGCGTGAGGTCGTCCACGCGCAGGTAAGACGTGCCGCGCAGCACGAGCGCAAACACGATGTCGTCGTAATACAGCGCCGCGCCGCTGAACATCCGGCGGGCGCGGATCTCGCCGATCTGTGCCGCGAGCGGCCGGAGTTCGTCAAGCAACCAGGCGATCAGCGGATCGGGTGCGGCTGCCATGACGATCTCCTTTGCTGTGCTCTTGCTGGTTACAGGCCCAGCCGCTGCCAGATCGCCCGCGTGGAGCCGGCGGCGTTGAGCGTGTAAAAGTGCAGGCCCGGCGCGCCGCCTTGCAGCAGGCGGTCACACATGGCCGTCACCACGTCCAGACCGAAGGCGCGGATCGATTCACGGTCGTCGCCGAAGCCTTCGAGGCGCTTGGCGATCCAGCGCGGCACTTCCGCACCGCACATCTCGGAAAAGCGCATGAGCTGCGACGAATTCGTGATCGGCATGATGCCGGGCACGATGGGCACGTCCACGCCGAGCTTGCGTGCGTCGTCGACGAACTGGAAATACGCGTCGGCGTTGAAGAAGTATTGCGTGATAGCGGAGTCCGCACCGGACTTCACCTTGCGGGCGAAGTTCTCCAGATCGTGCCGGGCGGAGCGCGACTGCGGGTGGTATTCCGGATACGCCGCCACTTCGATGTGGAACGCCTCGCCGGTTTCCTGGCGGATGAATTCGACCAGCTCATTGGCGAAGCGAAATTCACCGATCTCGCCCATGCCTGACGGCATATCGCCGCGCAGCGCCACGATGCGGCGGATGCCGTGCTCGCGATACGTGTTGAGAATGCCGCGGATGCTCTCGCGCGACGAGCCCACGCACGACAGGTGCGGCGCCGCCTCGATGCCTTCGCGCTGGATTTCCACCACGGCGTCGAGCGTGCCCTGCTGCGTGGTGCCGCCCGCGCCAAACGTCACGGAAATAAAGCGCGGCTTGAGCGGCGAAAGCTGCGCGCGTGTGTTGCGCAGCTTCTCGGCGCCTTCCGCCGTCTTGGGCGGGAAGAATTCGAAACTGAATTGACGGTCTTGCATGACAGAAACCTTAAGCCTCGCGCAGCAACAGGCTCGAGAGCAGCCACGAGATCACGCTGTACAGGATGGAACCCAGCAGCGCGGCGCCAAAGCTGGCCACCTGGAAGCCCGCCAGCAGGTTGCCGACAAACAGGAACAGCAGCGCGTTGATGATGAAGATGAACAGCCCGAGCGTGAGCAGCGTCACCGGCAGGGTGAGGATCACCAGGATCGGGCGGATCAGCGTGTTGACCAGACCCAGCACGAGCGCCGCGATCAGCGCGGAGCCGAAGCCGTTGACGTGAATGCCTTTGAGCAGATAGGCGACAAGAAGCAACGCCAGCGCGTTGATGACCCAGACAGCGAGCAGTCTCATGGGGAGTCCTCGGGTTGAATGCCGGCGGCGGAGATTGCCGCCGGCAGGTACGGCTTAGTAGCGGTAGTGGTCAGCCTTGTACGGGCCTTCCTTGCTTACGCCAATGTACGCAGCTTGCTGGTCGGTCAGCTCGGTCAGTTGCGCGTTCAGCTTCTTGAGTTGCAGGCGCGCGACCTTCTCGTCCAGGTGCTTGGGCAGCGTGTAGACGCCCACCGGGTACTTGTTCGAGCCCTTCACCGCTTCCGTCCACAACTCGATCTGCGCGATGGTCTGGTTGGCAAACGAGCTGCTCATCACGTACGACGGGTGGCCCGTAGCGCAGCCCAGGTTCACCAGGCGGCCCTTGGCCAGGATGATGATCTTCTTGCCGTCGGGGAAGATCACGTGATCGACCTGCGGCTTGATCTCTTCCCACTGGTACTTCTCAACGGAGGCGATGTCGATCTCGTTGTCGAAGTGGCCGATGTTGCAGACGATGGCCTGGTCCTTCATCTTGGCCATGTGATCGTGCGTGATGACGTGGTAGTTGCCCGTGCAGGTCACGAAGATGTCGCCGTGCTCGGCAGCGTAGTCCATCGTGACCACGCGGTAGCCTTCCATGGCGGCCTGCAGCGCGCAGATCGGGTCGATCTCGGTCACCCACACTTGCGCCGACAGTGCGCGCAGTGCCTGTGCCGAGCCCTTGCCCACGTCGCCGTAGCCGGCCACGATCGCCACCTTGCCGGCGATCATCACGTCGGTGGCGCGCTTGATGCCGTCGACCAGCGATTCACGGCAGCCGTACAGGTTGTCGAACTTGCTCTTGGTGACCGAGTCGTTGACGTTGATGGCCGGGAAGCGCAGTTCGCCGCGCTGGGCCATCTGGTACAGGCGGTGCACGCCCGTGGTGGTTTCTTCGGTCACGCCCTTGATGGCGTCGAGGTTGCGGCTGTAGAACGTTGCGTCCTTGGCCAGCTTTTCCTTGATGGCGGCAAACAGAAAGGTTTCTTCTTCGCTGCCCGGATGGGCAAGCACGGAGACGTCCTTCTCGGCCTTGGCGCCCAGATGCAGCAGCAGCGTTGCGTCGCCGCCGTCGTCCAGGATCATGTTGGGGGTGCCGCCATCGGCCCATTCGAAGATGCGGTGGGTGAAGTCCCAGTATTCCTGGAGCGATTCGCCCTTGAACGCAAACACCGGCGTGCCCGTTGCGGCAATCGCGGCGGCAGCGTGGTCCTGCGTCGAGAAGATGTTGCACGAGGCCCAGCGCACGTCGGCGCCGAGTGCCTTGAGCGTCTCGATTAGCACGGCGGTCTGGATGGTCATGTGCAGCGAGCCGGCAATGCGCGCGCCCTTGAGCGGCTGGCTCGCGGCAAACTCATCGCGAATCGCCATCAGGCCGGGCATTTCGGTCTCGGCAATGGCGATTTCCTTGCGGCCCCAGTCGGCCAGCTTGATGTCGGCGACGAGGTAGTCGTGTTTCAGATCGGTGACAGCGTTCATTGGATCACTCCGAAAAAGAGGGGTGACCGCACGCGGGGAGATGACCACTGGGACAGGGCCCATGCTGGGGCCCCGGATAGAAGCGTTCTCGCCATCGTGTCAGCCACGATACTGCGAGCGCCGTTTGAACTTCCGAGCCTGGCGGCCGCCCCGTCTGAACTTGGGCCGGTCGTTGCAACGCTCCTCGGAATGGGCTGGATTGTAGCGGATTCGGCCGTCCGCCACCACGGCCGTTCATTGCTCCAGCAGCATATTCAGCATCCGCTGCGGATTCGCCAGAAAGTCCCGCGTGACCTCAAAGTGTTCGGTCCCTTCGTAGGCGATGCGCCGGATGCCGCCGCCGTCACATTGGTAGATCCACGCGTCGGGATAGGCCATCAGGATGGGCGAGTGCGTGGCGATCACGAACCGGCTTTCCGCCTGCACCAGACCATGCAGGCGCGAGAGCACCGCCAGTTGCCGCTGCGGTGACAGCGCCGCCCTCCGGTTCGTCGAGCAGGTACGGGCCGTTCGGGCCGAAGCGGTTCATCAGCAGCGCGAGAAACGATTCCCCATGCGATTGCGCATGCAGCGACCGGCCGCCGTAGGCATCGATCACGCGCCCGCCCAGGCCGGGCTCGTCATCCATCTGTTGGATATTCGTGGCCACGTTGAAGAAGCTCTCGGCGCGCAGGAAGAACTCGGTGCGCGGCTTGCGAAAGCCCCTGGCAATGCGCAGATGCGCGTGCAGCTCGGAGTGCGACGCATGCGTGCTGAAGTGGAAGTTAGCCGCCCTCGGCGTTGAAGACGAGCGCCACGGCAATCGCCTCCATGAGCGTGGATTTGCCTGAGCCGTTTTCGCCAACGAGGAACGTGACTTTGGGATGCAACTCCAGCGTATTGAGGGCGCGCACGGCCGGCAGGCTGAACGGATCGGCGTCGAAGGCGGTAACGGTCTCGCGCCGCAGCGTGACATGGCTGACGAACTGGCGAGTGAGCATGGAAAGCGCGGGCCAAATCGCAGATGCCGCATCGTATCGCGCCGCCTGCTGGCCCGGGACCGGTTGCCTGCTCAGGCAATCGACCCTCCGTAGCGTGCACCACGCCGCAGTGTCAATGCGCTGTCAGAGGCGAACCTTGCGATCCGGTTAGGAAGTGGCGCACCCGCATCACGGACATGCAACACGCGGCCTCCAAAGTGCCGGGCATCGTTCAGGGAGCCAACGATGCACAACCACAAACTTACGAAGTACGCCGCCGCCGTGGCAGCCGCGCTCGCCATGGCAGCGTGCGGCAGCGACGGCACATCCAGCAACGCCGGCACCGCAGCGCCCGACGCCGGTACGCCCACCACGCCCGCCAAGAACGTCGTGTTCTTCCTGGGCGACGGCATGGGCATGACCACCATGACCGCCGCGCGCATCTACAAGGTGGGCGAAGACGGCGAGCTGACCATGGACACGCTGCCGGAAACCGGCTTCGTGCGCACGTTCTCGAACAACGCGCAGGTGACCGACTCGGCGCCGTCGATGTCGGCCTACATGACCGGCGTGAAGATGAACAACGAGGTCATCTCGATGTCGCCGGACACGATGGCCTATGACGCGGGCGGCAAGGATTACCTCTCGGGCGCCGACAGCACCTGCCCGAGCGGCAACGGCAAGCCCGTCACGACGCTGCTCGAACTGATGAAGGCCGCGGGCTACGGCACGGGCGTGGTCACCACCACGCGCATCACGCACGCCACGCCGGCCGCTACGTATTCGCACATCTGCCACCGCGACGGCGAGAACACCATCGCCGCGCAACTCACGCCGGCCGGCAAGGGCTTCAACGCTGCGCTGGGCGATGGTGTGGACGTGGTCTTCGGCGGTGGCCGCAAGCACTTCCAGCCGACCACCGCAGGCGGCGCACGCACCGATGGCCGTGACCTGATCGCCGAACTCAAGGCGGGCGGCTACCGCTATGCCAGCAACAAGGCCGAGTTCGACACGCTGCAAGCCACCGACGGCAAGGTCGTGGGCCTGTTCACCAGCAGCCACATGTCGTACGACCTGGACCGCGACCCGAGCAAGGAGCCGAGCCTGGGTGAGATGACCAACAAGGCCATCGACGTGCTCGCCGCCAAGAAGAAGGGCTTCTTCCTGATGGTGGAAGGAGGCCGCATCGACCACGCGCTGCACGAGACCACCGCCCGCAAGGCACTGCAGGACACCGTGGCGTTCGACTCCGCCATCCGCGGCGCGATCGACAAGCTCAACACGATCGACCCGGGCCTGAAGAACACGCTGATCGTCGTCACGGCTGACCACGACCACACGCTGGTGCTCAACGGCTACGCCAAGCGCACGGGCCCGACCAGCGACAGCAACCCCGGCGTGCTCGGCCTGCTGAAGAACTACGTGACGGGCGCCAACGCCACCGACACCGGCGGCAACCCGTTCACGATCATCGGCTTCGGCACCGGCGAGAACCGCCCGGCCACGCGCGGCGCACTGACGGATGCCGCCGTGTACGACAAGAGCTACCACCAGGAAGCCGTGATCCCGGTTGCACCGGGCGGCGAAACGCACGGCGGCACCGATGTCTTCATCGGCGCACGCGGCTTGGGTGCCGAGCGCTTTACCGGCACGATGGACAACACCGAGGTCTTCGGCCTCATCAAGCAGGCCGTGGGTCTGTAAGAGGGAGAGGGCAATCATGAACACGCAATCGAACCGCATCTTCCGCGCCGGCCTGCTGGCACTGGCAGCCGCTGCCTGCGCCCAGGCGCACGCCGCCGGTGAAGCCAAGAACGTGATCTTCTTCCTGGGCGATGGCATGGGTCCAACCACCGTCACTGCCACGCGCATCTACAAGGTGGGCGAGGCCGGCCGCCTGACGATGGAATCGCTCAAGCGCACGGCCCGCATCAAGACGTACTCCAACGATGCGCAGACCACCGACAGCGCGCCGTCGATGTCGGCATACATGACCGGCGTGAAGATGAACAACGAAGTCATCTCCATGTCGGCCGACACCAAGGCCAGCGATGCCACGGGCAAGGGCTACGTGAGCGGTGCAGACAGCACGTGCCCAGCCAACAACGGCACGCCGGCCGTGACGCTGCTGGAGCTGGCCAAGGGTGCCGGCAAGTCGGTGGGTGCGGTCACGACCACGCGCGTCACGCACGCCACGCCGGCCGCCACGTACTCGCACATCTGCCACCGCGACGGTGAAAACCAAATCGCCGCGCAAGGCACGCCTGGCAACGCGCTGTACAACGCCGCGCTCAAGGATGGCCTGGACGTGCTGCTCGGCGGCGGCCGCCGTCACTACCTGCCGCAAGGCACGACGGGCAGCAAGCGCACCGACACGACCGACCTGACCGCGCAGTTCCAGACCGCCGGCTACACGTACGTGACCACTGGCACGGCACTGACGGCCGTCAACCCGGCCACGACGAACAAGCTGCTCGGTCTGTTCAACCTGGACCACATGAACTACGACCTGGACCGCAAGAAGAACAATGTGGATGAGCCCAGCCTGGCCGACATGACCGAGAAGGCCATCCGCGTGCTGCAGAAAAACGGCAAGGGCTACTTCCTGATGGTGGAAGGTGGCCGTATCGACCATGCGCTACACGGCACCAATGCCAAGCGCGCACTGGAAGATGCCGGCGCATTCGACGAAGCCATCAAGCGTGCGCTGGGCACGGCGGATCTGTCGAACACGCTCATCGTCGTCACAGCCGACCACGACCACACGATGACGATCAACGGCTACCCCCGCAAAGGCAACCCGATCCTCGGCGTGTCGAACGACATCAAGACCGGCCAGCCGCAATTGGCCGCCGACGGCCTGCCGTACACCACGCTGGTATTCGGCAACGGCGGCACAACGCGCAAGGCCACCCGCGACAACGTGGCCGCGGTCGATACGGCTGCAGACGATTACCTCCAGGAAGTGGGTGTGCAGCTCGGCACGCCTGGTTCGGAAACGCACGGCGGCGGGGATGTGATGCTGTTCTCCTCTGGTCCGGGCAGCGCACCGCTGAAGGGCACGCTGGACAACACGAAAGTGTTCGGCGTGGTCAAGACGGCCATGGGCCTCTGATTCCTGCGTTTCCATTGATGCGCATGCCGTGGCAATCGGCATGCGCTTTTTTCGTTTCAGCCTGACCGCATTCGTATGACCCGATCTGTCCGCATTCTGTTTTCGTTTGCCCTCGCTGCGCTCGCTGCCACGGCACAGGCCGCCGGGCCGGCTTCGTCCAACTCGCTGACCGCCCTGCGCGTCGAACACCAACTGTCGTCGCTCGGCGCCGACGGCATTCAGCGCGACGTCCGCTTTGCCGAGCGCGTCTACCGGCAGGGCGACCGCGTCTGGATCGCCCGCGAACTGCCGCCCGCGTCGGCGCACGCCGAGCATGACCACGCCAATGCCCACGCCGGCCACAAACACGCCGATACCGACACTGCCCCGCGCTGGATTGAGCGCGACGCCAAGGGCGCGCTGACCGTGCGCGTGGTGAGCGCCTCGCAGCAGAAAAACTACGCCGTGGAACCGGCCGAATATTCCAACATCGGCTTCGACGGCTCGTGGGCGACGGCCTATCACCTGCTCGACCCGGCCGCGCTCAAAGGCATGCGTGCCGAAGGCCCGGTACGCAATGGCGTGCAGACCTACCGCGCGACGCGGGGCGAGCGCACCGTCACCGTCGATTGGGACGTGGCCGGCCAATACCCGCGTCGCGTGGAATCGCGCAACGCCACCGGCACGCAACGCAAGCTCACGCGCGTGACGGCATTGCCGGCGCCCGCCGCGGCTCCGTGGGAACGCGCCCAACGCTACGCCGCCGCCGATTACACCGACCTGATGGACTGAAGTGCCGCCGTCTGCAGCTCGAGCGGCCGGACGTTGCGTTCGAGCCTGAAGGCACGGCGTCCCATCCTGCGACCCTGGCGTGTCAGGCTGAAACTGTCGCGTTCGACGGTCAGAGCCTCGCGTTCGAGCCAAAAACCGTCGCGTTCCACGGTCTGAGCCTCGCGCTTGAGGCGGAAACCCTCGCCAATCAGGTTCAGGACCCCGCACATCGATCCGGCCGCGATAGCGCTATAGTGCGAAACACCCCCCAAACATTCGCACGACATGACGATCACCGACCCGACCCTCGCTGCGTTTGCCGCTCCCGCCTCGCACGTGCCGCGCGTGCTCACCATCGCCGGTTCGGACAGCGGCGGCGGCGCGGGCATCCAGGCTGACCTGAAGACGTTTGCCGCGCTCGGCTGCTACGGCATGTCGGCCATCACCGCTATCACCGCGCAGAACACGCTGGGCGTGACGGCGGTGGAATCGCTCACCCCAGACATCGTCGCCGCGCAGATCGACGCCGTGGCAAGCGACATTGGCGTGGACGCCGCCAAGACCGGCATGCTCGGCACGCCGCAGGTGGTGGAAGCGATTCTCTCGGCGCTGGACCGCCACCCGATCGCTAACCTCGTCGTCGATCCGGTCATGGTCAGCACCAGCGGCGCGCAGCTTGGTAGCGACGCCACGGCGCAGGCGATGGCGAAATGGCTGTTCCCGCGCGCGTTGCTTGTCACGCCGAACCTGCCGGAAGCCAGCGCGCTGCTCGGCCGCGAGGTGCGCACCGCCGACGACATGCTGCCCGCCGCGCGCGACCTGCTGGCGCTTGGGCCCCGCGCCGTGCTGCTCAAGGGTGGGCATCTGGCCGGCGCGTCTACCGCCAGCGAAGACGGCGTGCTGCAAGACGTGCTCGTCACCGCCGACGGCGCCGAGCGCATCTACGCCCACACCTACATCGACACGCCGCACACGCACGGCACGGGCTGCACGCTGTCGGCCGCCATTGCCGCACGTCTGGCGCGTGGCGATGCGCTGGAAGCGGCCATCGAAGCCTCGCTCGATTACCTGCTGCACGCAATTGGCGCGGGCCGGCATCTGGCCCTTGGGCGCGGGGCGGGTCCGTTGAACCACGGGTTCGCACCGCGACCGCTCGCAGCGCCGCGTTCACTCGACGTGGATGTCGAGGAAGACTGATCAGGGGAGCCGCCATGAAACGCCTGCCGATCCCGCTGGTGCGCTGTCTGCCAGTGGCAGCGCTGTGCGCCCTGCTCGGTGCCTGCAATGGCTACATCAGCCTGGGCTCGCCCATCGGCAGCGCTTTCTCGATTGGCGGCACGTTGTCCGGACTGCCCGGCGGGCAGTCGATCGTATTGCTCAACAACGGCCGCGATTCGCTCACGCTGGCCGCTAACGGCCCGTTCGTGTTTGGCGGGCTGGTGCCGTTCGACGGCAGCTATGTGGTGACGATCAGCACGCAGCCCGCATCGGCCAACTGCGTGGTGACGAATGGCAGCGGCACGGTCAATGGCGATGTGAACAATGTGCAGGTGACGTGTCAGGCGCGCTGAACCTGTCTCGTACCGGGCTCATTGAACGTTGGCCTTATTGCCGTCGGTCCGTTCCCCAAACCAAGCCCAGTACGCCCGGTTCTCGCCTCGTGCGCGCGGCCAGTACGTCACGGGCGGCTTGGGCTGCCAACCCGGCGGCGGCCCAATCAGCACTGCCCAGCTGTCGGTGGAATCCGCCACACTGGTGACGACAGCACTCTTGCCGCTCTGGTCGGCATACGCCGCCGCAAACGCGGCATTGACGGCAAAGCTGGCTGCCCGCGCCGGTCCTGACCTGCTCCCCGCGATTAGTACGTTGACGATGTAGAGTCCGTTCCCAAGAGAGGAACGGTCATGAAGAAGCGATTCACCGAAGAACAGATT
>NZ_JBSFAI010000018.1:0-153587 GCF_056280165.1 Ralstonia sp. 110700041-2
CCCCTTCCCATCCCGAACAGGACCGTGAAACGACTCCGCGCCGATGATAGTGCGGATTCCCGTGTGAAAGTAGGTCATCGCCAGGCTCTCCCCTCAACACCCCAGCTCTTACACAGAGCTGGGGTGTTTGCTTTTGGAGGCTCGGTTCGCGACTGGCTTGCTGAACGAGGTTCCTCTATTCGCCGCAAACGCACGCCAATAAAAAGTGGTTTATAAGACGCTTTATTGGTCGGAATCGTGTCAATTTGGGTGGCGGTTACTTCAAAGCCCCTCCATTCCAGTGTTTTGCTATCGCCGTCTGGCAACGTGGTAGTGGACAAAAGTTATCTTCCCTGGCGCGCTTTCTAAGTATTTGATTTGCAGGAACATCGTGGCGAGTGATTAAAGGGTCGCTTGCAAAGATGTTTTCCCTTGCGCCATACATGCAGCCCCGCGCGAGAACAAAGTTACTTTCCCTTGGCTGCGGTCAGCGGCACCGTGCTTGGCTTGACGAGGAAGAGGCGGGGTTAGCATTCCGCCCATTCCGGTCCTCCAGCTCATAGTTGAGGGTCGGTAAGCCTCGCGCCGACGTCCATGTGCCGCTGGCCCACCAGTCTGCCCTGGCGGGAGTGCTTCTGGCGGCCGCGGTCGTACGCCACGCGCTGGGTGGGGCCGCGCAAAGCCGCATCACTCAAGTGGACCTGTTGAAGCCCCTTCCTGTCGAACTGACGCGTCCTGCAGATAAGCATCCGTCAGGCTCCTGCATCTGCCAGGACCAGGATTACCAACAGGTGTATGTGGCCAAGTATGCACAGACACATGATCCGGTCGATCCGGCTAAACCAAAGCTGAAAGGGGCCCCGGCAAGTAGCGAGACCTCGCGCAGAACCTCTGCTAGAGCCTCACGTCAGTCTCGTGTGATGGACACGGCGAAGCCCGCCGAAGGCGTGGTGGCAAGGAAATTAGGGTAAGTGTGGTGGCCCTGTTGCGAGATTTCCCACGCAGTGCTGGAATGTCCAACGAAGGTAGGGCGGGAACAGCGAGGCACTATGACCAGACAGGTACTCTTGCTTGACTACGACGGGGTATTGCATCGAGGCAACTCGTATCTGACGCCAGGAGGCGTTGTCAGCAGTGCTCCTGGCCAAATCGAGCTATTTGAATATGCCGGTCTACTAGCCCAACTGCTCGAACCTCATCCCCTCGTTGAGCTGGTCTTGTCGACGGACTGGGTGCCAAAGTTTGGCTTTGAGATCGCTCGGGATGCTTTGCCAATCGAGGATCTTCGGCGTCGTGTTTCAGGTTCGACATTCAATGGCAGCATCGACGACGCATTGTATTGGTTGGGGATGTCCAGAGGTCGCCAGGTACTTCAGTACGTATCGAGACACCGGCTTACCCATTGGCTCGCGCTGGACGACAGGCGAGATGGTTTTGAGTCTTGCCGCACGCGTCTCATTCACTGTCAGGCGATGGCGGGGTTAGGTGATGTAGCGGTACAGCACTGGTTCGCTCAGCAGTGCGGAAAATATTTCTCGGGTGCTCGCGCAAGGTTGGCACGGGTTTGCGGGGGCAGGGGAAGGTAACTTTGTCGGCGAAGTGCCTTCTGCCGAGGCCGTCAGACACCCTAACTTTGGCGTTCCACGCCAGGGAAACGAACTTTGTCGCAGGGAACATAACTTTTGTCCGTTCCCAAACGCTCACGCAAAACTAGCCCGCGTTGAAGGAAAGCTGTGATACTGTATATTCATACAGTATTCATCGCTTGCTTTGGCGTTTCCATGTTTGCGTTGTCCTCGTCTCTTTTCATCGCCGAAGATGTGGCGAAATGCCATGCCCCCGCCGTGCGCGAGGTGTCTAGGTTGCGTTCGCCCGCGCCGAAAGCCTCGACGGCGCCATTGCCGGAAACGCTGCATCCCGCATTGTGGAGTGCAGGCCGTCTGGCGCGAGGCGGCGGGCGCGTTCTGACCACTGGATATGATTCACTGAATGCCGAGTTGCCCGGTGGTGGCTGGCCCCTCGGCGGATTGACCGAACTGCTGTGTCCACAATCCGGTATTGGTGAATGCCGGTTGCTGCGCCCGACGTTGTCTACGCTGTGCACGGGCGCAGGGCGCATCGCGCTGATTGCTCCACCGCATCTGCCGAATGCAGTGAGGCTGGTGGGCTGGGATTTCTCTCCTGAACAAATCGTATGGGTGCGGGCTGACAAGCCCGCTGACCTTCTGTGGGCAGCCGAGCAGGTTCTACGCAGCAAGGCTTTCGGCGGAGTACTGGTCTGGCTGAACCGGGCACGCCCAGGAGAGCTTCGCAGGCTGCAAGTGTTGGCCCAGGCGGGAGAGAGCGCCATCTGGTTGTTCCGGCCGGCCCAGGCGCAGCGTGAGTCGTCGCCGGCGGTGCTGCGGCTGGGGCTGGAGCCGGCTGGCGCCGATGTGCTGTCCATCCTCTTCCACAAGCGGCGCGGGCCGTTGCGTGAATCTCCATTGCTGCTGCCGTTGGCGGATCCGCTTCGGGCCGGTCGCGCTTCTGTGCGTCCGTTGTCTGTGCCGCCCGTCGAGCCGTTCATCATGGATCCGGCCACGGCGCAATTGCTGGCGGCGCTTTCGTCTCCTTCGTCTTCTGTTGCGTTCGATGCTTTGTCGGACGTTCCCGATCAAAACACTCCCGATCATGCCGTTCTGGATCGCGGTGCATCTGCCCCGTCTCCCACTCGACGCGCTTCGACCGCGGTGGTCTGATCCGGCCGCGCTGCCTTTGCCGGTGGTGGTGTTGGAGCAGGAGCGCGTGGTGTCGGCCAACCGTTTGGCGATGCGCGAAGGCGTACATGCAGGCCTGCGCCGGGCGGGAGCGCAGGCATTGGTACCACACGCTATACAGCTTGACCGTGACGTGGCGGCCGAGGCACGGTTGGTGCAATCGCTGGCGCTGGCGTTGCTGGCATTCACGCCGCATGTGACGTTGGACGTGGTGGATGAGGCAACTGTCCTGTTGGAGGTGGAGGCCAGCTTGCGCCTGTTCGGTGGGCATCGCGCGCTGTGTCGGGCGGTGAGGTATTGCGCGTTTCGGTTGGGTGCCGTGCCGCAGCTTGGCACCGGGCCGACGGCGCGCGGTGCGGCATGGCTTGCCAGTGCACAGCCGGCGCCGATACGTGGCCGGCGTCGCACAGCAGCCCGTCAGGGGCGCGTGCGGAGGGCGGTGCGGCAGGAGCGGTTGTCGACGTTGCTTGATCAATTGCCGGTCGATGCGGTGGCGCGTCTTACACGGCCTGATTGGCTTGAGGGCCTCGGCTGCCGCACGCTGTCCGATTTGCGCGAGTTACCGCGTAGCGGATTGCGGCGGCGCTGCGGGCCGTTGCTGATGGATACGCTCGACGCGGCTTATGGCAACGGGCACGAGAGCTTCACGTGGTTCACCGCGCCGTTGTGCTTTGATGTGCCGTTGGAATTGTCAGGTCGCATCGATAACGCGGAAGGTGTGCTGGCAGCCTCGGAGCAATTGTTGTTGCAGCTGGTCGGCTGGCTGTCGGCGCTTCAATTGGGCGCCAAGACATATCGACTCACGCTGGAGCACGAACGCCGGCGCGGCCGGAGCAGTGAGGATGCCGCTTCGTCCACGCCGGTGGAGATCGCGCTGGCACAGCCGGTTCGCACGCTGGCGCACTTGTCGCGGGTGCTGCATGAGCGCGTGCATCGGCTCACGCTGATCGCACCAGTGGTCGAACTACGCCTGACGGTGACCGACGCTACGCCGCTCGCGCCGCCCACGGAGTCGCTGTTTCCCGAGCCAGGTGGTCGCGCTGAAGATGCTGCACGCCTGATCGACACGCTGATCGCCAGGCTGGGCGCTGAGAACGTGCGTCACCCGCAGCCGTGTGCTGATCATCGCCCCGAGCGCGCCAACCATTGGGTCGAGGTGAATGCCGCGACTACCGCGCAGAGCCGTGCCGCGGCGCGTCAGGCATTGGCGCAATGGCACGCGCAACAGCCGGAGCGGCCGCTGTGGCTGCTGGAGAAGCCGATCCCGCTGCTGACACGTCAGAATTATCCGTATTACCGCGGGCGGCTGCGGCTGGTGTCGATGCCCGAACGCATTGAATCCGGCTGGTGGGACGACGACCTCATCAAGCGCGATTACTTCATCGTCGAGGGAGGAAAAGGCGAGCGTTACTGGGTGTATCGCGAGCGCGTTTCCGCAGGCAAGGCTAACGCGGGAGAGGAAGACGCCCGCTGGTATCTGCACGGCTTGTTCGGTTAAGCACGTCATGACTTCGGCCACGCCTCTCCCCGTTCTGCCCGACTATGCCGAGCTGCATTGCATCAGCAACTTCACGTTCCTGACAGGCGCGTCGCACCCGAGCGAACTGGTGGAGCGCGCCAAACTTTACGGTTATCAAGCACTGGCGCTGACTGACGAATGCTCTGTAGCAGGCACCGCGCGGGCGCTTGTGGCTTCGAAGGAGCACGAACTGAAGCTCATCATCGGCAGTCGCTTCACGGTGCGCAATGCCGATGGCGAACCTTGGCTGCGGCTGGTGCTGCTGGCGCAGAACATCGAGGGTTACGGCAACCTGAGCGAAATCATCACGCACGCGCGGTTGGCCGCACCCAAGGGCGAATACCGCTTGCTAGCTGACGATTTGGCCTCGCCCCAAGGCGAACTCGCGCACCTGCGCGGCGCGCCCGATTGCCTGGCGATTCTGCTGCCTGATTACGATCCTGACCCGCAGCAACTGTTGGCTCAGGCGTGGTGGTGCCAACGCGTGTTCGGGGATCGGCTATCGATTGCGCTGGAGTTGCCGCTGCGGCACGCGGATGACCGCCATCGCGGTACGGTCTTGGCGGTGTCGGAACAGATCGATGTGCCCATGGTCGCGACCGGCGGTGTTCAGATGCACACGCGCCAACGCAAACCGCTGCACGACGTGCTGACCGCCATCCGTCTATCCAAGCCGCTTTCCGAGTGCGGTTTGGAACTTGCGCCCAGCGCTGAACAAGCAATGCGCACGCGCATGCAGCTCGCGTTCCTCTATCAAGGCGAGGGTGGCGAGAAGATCCTGCGTCGCACGGTGGAGCTGGCCGCGTTGTGCAATTTTTCTCTCGACGAAATCGAATACGAATATCCGAGCGAAGTCGTGCCGGAAGGCATGACGCCGGCGGAATACCTGCGCGCCGAAACGTTCGCTGGCGCCGCGCGACGCTATCCGAATGGTGTGTCGGAGAAGGTGCATGCGCAGATTGAGGAGGAACTCGGACTGATTGCCGAGCTGGGGTACGAGCCGTTTTTCCTGACCGTCTATGACGTGGTGAAGTTCGCGCGCAACGAAGGGATTCTCTGCCAGGGGCGAGGTTCGGCGGCCAACTCGGCGGTGTGCTATTGCCTGGGGATTACCGAGGTGAACCCGGATAGCGGCAACACGCTGTTCGCACGCTTTCTTTCGCGTGCGCGCAATGAGCCGCCCGACATCGACGTCGATTTCGAGCATCAGCGTCGCGAAGAGGTCATCCAGTACATCTACAAAAAATACGGTGTGACACGTACAGCGCTGGCAGCAGCGCTCATCACTTACCGCACGCGTAGCGCACTGCGTGACGTCGGTCGCGCGTTGGGTATCGACCTGGGCATCGTCGAGCAGGTGGCCAAGGGGCAGGCGTGGTGGGATAGCCGTAAGGAATTTGCGCAGCGCGCAGGCCAGCAAGGTCTGGATCCGGAATCACCGTTGGTGCTGCGCTGGGCGCAACTGGTGGATCAGTTGCGTGGTTTTCCGCGCCATCTGTCGCAGCACGTGGGCGGGTTCGTGATTGCGCAGGGCAAGCTTTCGCGCCTGGTGCCGATCGAGAACGCCGCGATGGAAAACCGCCGCGTCATCCAGTGGGATAAAGACGATCTCGAATCGCTGCGCCTGCTGAAGGTGGACGTACTGGCGCTGGGCATGCTGACGGCCATTCGCCGCACGTTGGACATGGTCGATGCGTTGCCCGGGCGGCGCGAGCACTACGGCGCGACGGCCAAGCTCGCCATGCAGAACCTGCCCGATGACGATACCGAAACCTACGACATGATCTGCCGCGCCGAGACCATCGGCGTGTTCCAGATCGAATCGCGTGCGCAGCAATCGATGCTGCCGCGTCTGCGTCCGCGCGAGTATTACGACTTGGTGATCCAGGTGGCCATCGTACGGCCGGGGCCGATCCAGGGCGGCATGGTCCACCCGTATCTGCAGCGGCGCGAGGCAAAGCGCAATGGCAACACCGATTGCGTGACCTACCCCGGCCCCGAGGTGAAAGCCGTGCTCGAACGCACGCTGGGTGTGCCGATCTTCCAGGAGCAGGTGATGGAGATCGCCATGAAGGCCGGCGATTTCACTGCGGATGATGCTGACCGCCTGCGCCGCGACATGGCCGCCTGGAAGCGCAAGGGGAATCTCACGCAGCATCAGGAGCGCCTGGTGCATGCGATGGTCGTCAAGAGGCGCTACGACCCTGCTTTTGTCGAAGCGCTGTGCAAACAGATGGAAGGTTTTGCCGAATACGGCTTCCCCGAAAGCCACGCGGCAGGCTTTGCCAAGCTGGCTTACGTCAGCAGCTTCCTGAAATGCCATGAGCCGGCGGCGTTTTTTGCGGCGTTGCTCAACAGTCAGCCGATGGGGTTCTATTCACCGTCGCAACTGGTGCAGGAGGCGCGGCGCAGCCATGTGCGTGTGCTGCCCGCGGACGTGACGGCCAGCGTATGGGACAGTACGCTGCATCCCCGCGCCGATGGCGAGACCGGTGAAGATGGCCTAGTGCAACCCGATATCCGGCTCGGGTTGAATCGCATTCGGGGCATGCGCAAGCCGGCTGCCGAGCGTATCGAAGCGGCTCGCGCCCAAGCGCCATTTACGAGTGTGGAGGATCTCGCCCATCGCGCCGCGCTCGACCGTCACGACTTGAACGTGCTGGCCGCCGCCAATGCGCTGAAGTCGCTGGCCGGCCACCGTCGTCAGGCGCTATGGCAAACGCTCGCACTGCAGGAGCCCGGCCACGATCACGCGCTGCTGCGCCAGGCTCGTCCGGTGGAAGCGCCGCTGGAACTGCCTGCACCGCCCATAGGCGAAGAGGTGATGGCGGATTACGGCAGCCTGGGATTGTCGTTGCAGAGCCATCCGGTAGAGCTGCTGCGCGCACGGCTCGAGCGCATGCGTTTCGCCACCGCCGCCACGCTGGCCGGCTATCGCAACGGGCAACTGGCGCGCGCTTGCGGCATTGTCACGGTGCGGCAGCGGCCGGGCACGGCCAACGGCACGATCTTCGTTTCCATTGAAGATGAGACGGGCGCCATCAACGTCATCCTCTGGCCGCAC
The DNA here is from genome assembly GCF_056280165.1 of Ralstonia sp. 110700041-2. NCBI lineage: Bacteria > Pseudomonadati > Pseudomonadota > Betaproteobacteria > Burkholderiales > Burkholderiaceae > Ralstonia > Ralstonia sp. 110700041-2. The sequence continues at coordinate 7,319 of NZ_JBSFAI010000018.1, forward strand.
TTGATCGAGCGTCAGCGACGCGAAGTGCTGAACGCCCAGTTGCTGGGCGTCTACGGTAAATGGCAATGTGAGCGCGAGACCCGACACCTTGTCGCCCAGCATCTGGTGGATCTGACCCCACTTCTGGGGCGCCTCGCCACTTCCAGCCGCGACTTCCATTAATTTCCTGTCCACCGGCAACTGACCGCCGCGTCACCTTCGGCACGGCAATTGCGTGATGAGAGGCACGCGCGCTCGCCCCACCGTGACGCAGGAGGCACAGGCGGTTCTCTCCCGCCGGGCACCCTCCGATTGGTGGTTAGGGCAAGCGCGGATCGACGAAACGCAATGCGGATGCAAGGATTTGCGCTTGAGGCGTCACAAACTTGGCCTGCCAAGCGAAGAAAACGGCATCTGTGAGGGAACTGACCCGCAGCCGCCTTGTCACCATAAACAGGTTGATGAGATGCGCTTTCATCACGCGTCGATATTGGGTGCAGTTGAAATTACGTCTACTCTGTAGAAAACACATCACGGAGGCCGCCCCCAAAAACCTATGCAGCGGCGTGCATACATGACAGCCGCCGCCGTTGCCGTGCTGTGTATGACCGCGGACGAAGGTGCAGCCACCCGACCCGCATATTTTCCGCTCATCGTTCGGGTCCAGACCCGGCGGTGTTTCCCATCTCAGGTGCAGGAGCGAACAGATGGAACAGCCTTTCAAGCAGTTACACAGTCTGCGCAAGTCGCGCAAGCTCAAACAGGAAGATGTCGCCAAGATGGCCGGTATCTCTCGCGAAGCGTATTTGCGCGCGGAATCCGGTCGTGCCGATCCCCGCCTGTCGACGCTGATGGCCGTGGCCGGCGCGCTGGGGCTGGAGGTCGTTCTGGCGCCGCGAGAAGCCGTCGCCGAGATCGAGCGCGTGATTGCCAATCACCCGACGCAGCCAACGCAAGCGGGCGGCGGGGCAGAAGCAGGCCACGAGCGCTCGGAGCAAGGTTCAATGGGCGGCACGGGCGGTGGTCATGGCCTGGCGGGCCAATACCGCGGGCCAGAGCGCCATCCGCAGTCGGCCTATCATCCGGGTGCCTCGCATAGCCAAGCCGGCCAGCAAGGCGCACCGCATGCTGGCAGCAGTGCAGAAGATCGCTCGCGCATGACGTCTTCGGACCGCCCAGGCGCTGGCGGCTCGTCGGGCGGCTCGGATCGTCCGGGCGGTTCGGGTTCGCGCGAGTCGTAAGCGGATCCTTCTGGCACAGGCCGGGCACGCAAGCGCCCGGCTTGCGATTGAGCGCAGGAGGCAGTCGCACTACAATCGGCCGCGCAAACCGCGCCCGGTTGATTTGCGCGCGTTTGCGCCAACGTTTCCTTTTTCTTTCATATGAACGGCGATCTGCCACGCAACCAGATGGCGAAAGCCGTGCCGCAACACCCGCCGTTCTGGCACCACCTCAAACAAGACGTTTTCTTCTGGTCGTTGCTGGCCATTTGCGGCGCGCTGACCCTCATGGCGCCCAAGCGCATTGTTGAGTATCCGGCGCTGATTGACTGGCACACCATTGCCGCATTGGCCGGCTTGCTCATCCTGACCAAGGCGGTTGAGGCCAGCGGCATGCTGCAGCTGCTCGGCCGGCGCCTCGTCGAAGTGGTCAGCAGCCAGCGTGTACTTGCACTCAGCCTGGTAGCGGCTTCGGCAGCGCTGTCCACCGTATTGACCAACGATGTGGCGTTGTTCGTCATCGTGCCACTCACCGTCGGCTTGCGGCAGGTCGCCAGCTTGCCGGTGGCGCGGCTGGTGATATTCGAGGCGCTGGCGGTCAACGCGGGTTCTGCACTCACGCCGATCGGCAATCCGCAGAACCTCTTCCTGTGGCATCAATCGGGGCTGTCGTTTGGCGCGTTTGTCTGGCAGATGGCGCCGATGGTCGTGCTCCTGATGGCCTTGCTGCTGGTGGTGACGTGGCTGGCCTTTGCCTCGCACGAAATCCATCTGCATGCCGAAACTGCCGACGTGGAATTACACAAGCGCCTGCTGGTGCCGGCGCTCGCGCTGTACGTGCCGTTTCTGGTGCTGACCGATCTTGGCCACCCGCTAGTGGCGGCAGCCGGGTTGATCGTGCTGTATCTGATCGGTGCGCGCTATGTGCTGGCGCGGGTGGACTGGGGCCTGCTGCTCGTGTTCATGCTGATGTTCATTGACCTGCGGCTGGTGGCGCAGCTTGGCGTTGTGCGGCAGGCGCTGGATGCGCTGGCGTTGAGCAATCCAATGCATCTGTACTGGGCCGGCATTGGCGTGTCGCAGATTATCAGCAACGTGCCGGCGGCGATCCTGCTGGCCGAGTATTCGCATGACTGGCCGATGATCGCCTTTGCGGTAAGCGTGGGCGGATTCGGTACGCTCATCGGGTCGTTGGCCAACCTGATTGCGTTGCGCATGCTGGGCGACCGCCGTGCGTGGTGGGTGTTTCACGCGTATTCGATGCCGTTTCTCCTGGCTGCGGGGGGCATCGTGTACGCGTGGCTGATGTGGCTGCGTTAGGCGGGCACGGCATCCCAATCGGGCGCACAGGCCGGTTGTACGTAGCGCAACGTCTTCGCAACGCGGCAATAGCGGCACGGTCCGCGTCATACAGGCGCAGACGCAATGCATCGAGGCCAGACGAGCGGTTTGCGTTGTACGCGCTGTATCCGTCGCGTCGCTACCTGCCGGTGAAGGTGCATGCGTTTATCGATTTCTGCGTAGAAAACCTGCCTGCGGGCTAGCGCACACAGCACTGCGGCCGCACTCGGCGGCCGCAGCGGATGAAGCAAAAAAACGTCAGACCTTCTTGGCTGCCATCACGGCTTCCGACACGTTGCGCGGTGCTTCAGCGTAGTGCTTGAACTCCATCGTGTACGTCGCACGGCCCTGGCTGAGCGAACGCAGGTTGGTGGAGTAGCCGAACATCTCGGCCAGCGGCACCTCGGCATGCACGACCTTGCCGCCACCGCCCGGAATGTCTTCCGTGCCTTGCACCATGCCGCGCCGCGATGACAGATCGCCGATCACGTTGCCCATGTAGTCTTCGGGCGTTTCCACTTCCACGGCCATCATCGGTTCGAGCAGGATGGGGCCGGCCTTGCGCATGGCCTCTTTGAAGGCCATCGAGCCGGCCATGCGGAACGCGTTTTCGTTCGAATCCACGTCGTGGTACGAGCCGAAGGTCAGGCGCACCTTGACGTCCACCACCGGGTAACCCGCGAGCACGCCCGTGTTGAGCGTGTCACGGATGCCCTTGTCCACCGCCGGGATGAACTCGCGCGGGATCACGCCGCCCTTGATCTCGTCGACGAACTCGTAGCCCTTGCCCTCGTTGGGCTCCAGCGTGATGACCGCATGGCCATACTGACCGCGTCCGCCGGATTGCTTGACGAACTTGCCTTCGACGTCTTCAGCAGCCTTCTTGATGGTTTCGCGGTAGGCCACCTGCGGCTTGCCGACGGTGGCTTCCACGCCAAACTCGCGCTTCATGCGGTCGACCAGGATTTCCAGGTGCAGCTCGCCCATGCCTGAAATGATGGTCTGGCCGGATTCCTCGTCGGTCTTCACTCGGAACGACGGGTCTTCTTGCGCCAGGCGGTTCAGGGCGATGCCCATCTTTTCCTGGTCGGCCTTGGTCTTGGGCTCCACGGCCTGGCTGATGACGGGCTCCGGAAATTCCATGCGCTCCAGCACGATGACGTGCTCCGGATCGCACAGCGTTTCACCGGTCGTCACGTCTTTCAGGCCCACCGCGGCGGCGATGTCACCTGCCAGCACTTCCTTGATCTCTTCGCGCTGGTTGGCGTGCATCTGCAGGATCCGGCCCAGGCGCTCACGCTTGCCCTTGACCGAGTTGTAGACCGTGTCGCCCGAGTTGATCTTGCCCGAATACACGCGGAAGAACGCGAGCTGGCCGACGAACGGGTCGGTCATGATCTTGAAGGCCAGGGCGGCGAAGGGCTCGCTGTCGCTCGGGTGGCGCTCCAGCGGCTCGTCTTTCTCGCCGTGGCCTTCGATGGCGGGAATGTCCACTGGCGAGGGCAGGTAGTCGACCACCGCGTCGAGCATCGCCTGCACGCCCTTGTTCTTGAAGGCGGAGCCGCACAGCATCGGCTGGATTTCGCCGGCGATGGTGCGTTTGCGCAGGGCGCGCTTGATCTCTTCCTCGGTCAGCTCTTCTCCGCCGAGGTATTTGTTGAGCAGTTCTTCATCCGCCTCTGCGGCGGCTTCGACCATCTTTTCGCGCCATTCCTGCGCGATGGGCAGCAGCGCCGGGTCGATGTCGGTGTACTCGAACTTCACGCCCTGCGAGGCATCGTCCCACAGGATCTCTTTCATCTTGACGAGGTCGACCACCCCGCGAAAGCCGTCTTCCGCGCCAACGGGAATCTGGATCGGCACCGGGTTGCCCTTCAGGCGCTCGCGCATCTGGCGCTCAACGCGGAAGAAGTCCGCGCCGATGCGGTCCATCTTGTTGACGAACGCGATGCGCGGCACCTTGTATTTGTTGGCCTGGCGCCAGACGGTTTCTGACTGCGGCTGCACGCCGCCCACCGAGTCGTAGACCATGCAGGCGCCATCCAGCACGCGCATGGAGCGTTCCACTTCGATGGTGAAATCGACGTGGCCCGGGGTGTCGATGATGTTGATGCGGTGCTCGGGGTAGTTGCCGGCCATGCCGCGCCACATGCAGTGCGTGGCCGCCGACGTGATGGTGATGCCGCGCTCTTGCTCCTGCTCCATCCAGTCCATCGTGGCCGCGCCGTCATGCACCTCGCCTATCTTGTGATTGACCCCGGTGTAGAACAGGATGCGCTCGGTCGTGGTGGTTTTGCCGGCGTCGATGTGCGCCGAGATGCCGATGTTGCGATAGCGCTCGATGGGGGTCTGGCGGGGCATGATGTTTCTCTTCCGTTGAAGGACACTCGCATCGCCAACTCCGCACCATGCGAAGGGCGAATGTGCGAGTGGGAACACATTATAGGATCGGTCCTAACGCATCGCATGTTAGGGGTATTGGCCGGGATTTCATCCCCTTCCCACCTCGTATGCAAGCCGATGCAGGCCCGCAAAGTCCAGCAGTTCGATTTCTCCGTAAGCCAGCCTGAGGATGCCGTGCGCTTCGAATTCCTTCAAAACCTGATTCACGGTCTGCCGGGACAGTGACAGCAATTGCGCAAGCTGCTCCTGTGGCACGTGCAGCACACGCCGCGTGCCCAGGCGCAGGTCGCCGTAGCCGTCCGCCATCAGTAGCAGGCGCCGCGCCACACGCACGGGGGCGGGCAGGAGGGCGGTCTCTTCCAGCACGATGAATGTCAGGCGCAGCTTGTGAGTCAGCAGCAGGGCAAACGCATGCAGCAGCGCGGGCGAGCCATCCAGCAAGGCGATCAGCGCCGCCTGCGGCATATGCAGCAATGTCGTATGGCCGTCGGCGCGGGCGTCATGCGTGCGGGGCTGGCGGTCGAACACGCCGATCTCGCCAAACCAGTTGACGGGTTCCAGTACAGCCAGCAGCGCTTCGCGCCCGTCTGCGCTGGTGGCGCCGATGCGGATCGTGCCTTCCACCACGCAGTAGAGGCCGTCGGGCGCGTCGCCACGCTGGAAGAGGATCTCCCCAGCGCCCAAGCGGCGCACTGCCGCGATGTCGATCAATGCGTCTTGCAAGGTTGCCCCGAGCGTGCCGAACCAGCTGCTGGCGTGCAGGCGTTCGCGGTACGAGCGGGCGTCCAGCGTGCCGGATGTGGCGACGGGGTGGTCCATGGGGGCGGCTGAAGAGCGCTTCGGAAACGTCGAATGTGTCGGCTACGCGACAGAGCGGCGTGCCATCCACTGACTAGGATGAAACGATCATAACGAGCGTGCGGCTGAAGCGTCCATGCTGCAAGCGCACAAAAACCGGAGACCTTCATGCGCACCCTGTCTGACCATCTTTCCAACTACGCCGCTTACCACCAGGACGGCCGCAATATCGCCACGCACTTTGTCGGCATTCCGGCGATTGTGCTGGCGGTTGCGGTGTTGCTGTCGCGGCCCGTGCTGGCAGACCTGTCTGGCGTGGCCGTAACACCGGCACTGCTCGTGCTGGCGCTGACGACGCTGTTCTACCTGCGTTTGGACGCGATGTTCGGCGTGGTGATGTTTGCGCTGATTGCCGTGTGCGTGTGGGCGGGCAACCACGTGGCCGCACATTCGACGGCGGCCTGGTTGTCAGTGGGCATCGGCCTGTTCGTGATCGGCTGGATCATCCAGTTTGTCGGCCACTACTACGAAGGACGTAAGCCGGCGTTCGTCGACGATCTGGCGGGCCTGGTGATTGGGCCGCTGTTCCTGGTGGCCGAGACAGCGTTTGCCCTGGGTTTGCGCGCGAAGCTGCGTGACGAGGTGGTCAGCCGCTCGCACGCCATGCGCGCCGCGATGGCGGTCAAGCACGCCACCGCCTGAGCTGCCAGCCCCAGGCTATTTCTAATTTCTATTCGGACTTCGCGGCCGGTTGAAAAACCGGTGCGCGATTCTGCATGCCGGCCAGCACCGCCTCGCGCTGATTGACCGTGCCGATCAGCCGGTCCTGCTCGACCGACTCGGCCAGCAGAATGGCAGGGGTGTCGCCGTCTTCCGCAACTCGCATCAAGCGCTTGCCTGCACGGATGGCGTCGGGACTCTTCTGGGCAATGTCGCGCGCCGCCGCCAGCGCCGCCGCGCGCGGATCGTCCACAACGTGCGTCGCCAGCCCCAGGGCGAACGCTTCTTCGCCGTTGACGACACGACCGCTGTAGATCAGCTCGCGCAGCCGATCCGCGCGGACCAGGCCACGCGTGAGCGCCATGCCGCCCATGTCGGGCACCAGACCCCATTTGATTTCCATGACCGACAGGCGCGTGTCGGCCGCCACGTAGCGCACGTCGGCGCCCAGCGCGATCTGCAGGCCGCCGCCGTAAGCGACACCATGCACTGCAGCCAGCACAGGCACCGGCAGATCACGCCATACCGTGCAGGCGTACTGCGGCAGATTGGCCGCCCCATGCGTGCGCTTGGCAAGACGGCCGGCGCTGATGCCTGAACCGGCGTCGTTGCTGGCCAGGCCTGCCATGCTCGCCATGTCGAGGCCCGCGCAGAAGGCGCGACCCTCTCCGGACAGCACGACTGCGCGAAGATCGGCCTCGTTCATCAGGCGTTTACCAACGGTCACGAGCGCTTCGAACATGGCCGGGTCGATGGCGTTCATTTTCTCGGGGCGGTTGAGCCGGACTTCAGCCACGCCGGCGTCGATGCTGAGCAGGATGCGGTCAGTCATGAAGAGGTGTTCTGTGCGAGAGAGTCGAATCAATCGAGAGCGATGACCAATGCATCGCGCTTGTCCTTCACCTGCGCCCAGTGCGCATGATCGGGCAGCGGCGGTTGCACCTTGGTCAGCCGGGGCCAGTCGGCGCGGCGCGAGAGCTGTGCATTCAGTGCGATGAAGTCCTGCTGATCGGCCGGCACTTCGGCAGCCGGGTAGATCGCGCCCACCGGGCACTCAGGTACGCAGATCGAGCAATCGATGCATTCATCCGGATCGATCACCAGGAAATTGGGACCTGCGTGGAAGCAGTCCATGGGGCAGACGGCGACGCAGTCGGTGTATTTGCATTGGATGCAGGATTCGGTGACTACATATGGCATTGCGGGCGAGGGTCGGGACCGGTTGGGAACTCGTCCGCAATTATGCGGCATCGGATCCAACGAGGGCGGTTTGCCCGTTTAACTCTTATATAAGATATAAGACATTTGACCGTCTGGGGTATTGCGATTAGAATCGCGCCCAAGCGGCGCCCGGAACACCTTCGGGTGCCCGAAAAGATTCCCCTGTAACGTCATCTCAGCAGGTCTTCCATGCTTGAAAACTATCGCGCTCACGTGGCCGCTCGCGCCGCGCTCGGTATTCCCCCGTTGCCGCTGACGGCTCAACAGACCGCCGAACTGGTCGAACTGCTGACCAATCCGCCCGCTGGCGAAGAGCAGACCCTGGTCGACCTGATCACCCATCGCGTGCCCGCAGGCGTGGACGAAGCCGCCCGGGTGAAGGCCGGCTTCCTGGCCGCCGTAGCCAAGGGCGAGACCGCCTGCGCGCTGATTTCGCGTGCCCACGCCACCGAGCTGCTCGGCACGATGCTGGGCGGCTACAACATCCAGCCGCTGATCGAACTGCTGGCTGACGCCGAAGTGGGCGCTACCGCCGCAGAAGCGTTGAAGAAGACGCTGCTGATGTTCGACCAGTTCCACGATGTGAAGGAACTCGCCGACAAGGGCAACGCCAACGCGCGCGCCGTGCTGCAAAGCTGGGCCGACGCCGAATGGTTTACGAGCCGTCCGGAAGTGCCGGAAAGCCTGACCATCACCGTGTTCAAGGTAACGGGCGAAACCAACACCGACGACCTGTCGCCGGCACCGGACGCCACCACCCGCCCGGACATCCCGATGCACGCACTGGCGATGCTGAAGAACGCACGCCCCGGCATCACGCCGGAAGAAGACGGCAAGCGCGGCCCGGTCAAGTTCATCGAATCGCTGAAGGAAAAGGGTCATCTCGTCGCCTATGTGGGCGACGTGGTCGGCACCGGCTCCTCGCGCAAGTCGGCCACCAACTCGGTGCTGTGGTTCACGGGTGAAGACATTCCGTTCGTCCCGAACAAGCGCTTCGGCGGCGTGTGCCTCGGCGGCAAGATCGCCCCGATCTTCTACAACACGATGGAAGACGCCGGCGCGCTGCCGATCGAACTCGACGTGTCGCAAATGAACATGGGCGACGTGGTCGAACTGCGCCCGTACGAAGGCAAGGCACTGAAGGACGGCAAGGTCATCGCCGAATTCCAGGTCAAGTCCGACGTGCTGTTCGACGAAGTGCGCGCCGGCGGCCGCATTCCGCTGATCATCGGCCGCGGCCTGACCGCCAAGGCCCGTGAAGCGCTGGGCCTCGCACCGTCGACGCTGTTCCGCCTGCCGCACCTGCCGGCCGACAGCGGCAAGGGCTTCTCGCTGGCGCAGAAGATGGTTGGCCGCGCGTGCGGCCTGCCGGAAGGCCAGGGCATCCGTCCGGGCACGTACTGCGAACCGAAGATGACCTCGGTCGGCTCGCAAGACACCACGGGCCCGATGACCCGCGACGAACTGAAGGATCTGGCGTGCCTCGGCTTCTCGGCCGACCTGGTGATGCAGTCGTTCTGCCACACCGCCGCGTATCCGAAGCCGGTGGACGTGAAGACGCACCAGACGCTGCCGAACTTCATCAGCACGCGCGGCGGCATCGCTCTGCGCCCGGGCGACGGCGTGATCCACTCGTGGCTGAACCGCATGCTGCTGCCCGACACCGTCGGCACCGGCGGCGACTCGCACACGCGCTTCCCGATCGGCATCAGCTTCCCGGCGGGTTCGGGCCTGGTCGCCTTCGCGGCAGCCACCGGCACGATGCCGCTGGACATGCCGGAATCGGTGCTTGTCCGCTTCAAGGGGAAGATGCAGCCGGGCGTCACGCTGCGTGATCTGGTCAACGCGATTCCGCTGTACGCGATCAAGCAGGGCATGCTGACGGTCGCCAAGCAAGGCAAGAAGAACATCTTCTCGGGCCGCATCCTCGAAATCGAAGGCCTGCCTGACCTGAAGGTCGAGCAAGCGTTCGAGCTGTCGGATGCATCGGCTGAGCGTTCGGCCGCAGGTTGCACGGTGCACCTGAACAAGGAGCCGATCATCGAATACCTGAACAGCAACATCACGCTGCTCAAGTGGATGATCGCGCAAGGCTACCAGGATGCCCGCAGCCTGCAGCGCCGCATCAAGGCGATGGAAGCTTGGCTGGCGGATCCGCAACTGCTGCAACCGGATGCCGATGCCGAATACGCCGCCGTCATCGAGATCGACCTGGCCGACATCCACGAGCCGATCGTGGCCTGCCCGAACGACCCGGACGACGTGAAGACGCTGTCCGACGTGGCCGGCGCGACCATCGACGAAGTGTTCATCGGCTCGTGCATGACCAACATCGGTCACTTCCGTGCCGCGTCGAAGCTGCTCGAAGGCAAGCGCGACATTCCGGTCAAGCTGTGGGTGGCCCCGCCGACCAAGATGGACCAGAAGCAGCTGACCGAAGAAGGTCACTACGGCGTGTTCGGCACGGCCGGTGCGCGTACCGAAATGCCGGGCTGCTCGCTGTGCATGGGTAACCAGGCACAGGTGCGCGAAGGTGCAACGGTCATGTCGACGTCGACCCGTAACTTCCCGAACCGTCTGGGCAAGAACACGAACGTGTACCTTGGCTCGGCGGAACTGGCAGCGATCTGCTCGCGTCTGGGCAAGATCCCGACCAAGGAAGAATACATGGCCGACATGGGCGTGCTCACCGCGAACGGTGACAAGATCTACCAGTACATGAACTTCGACCAGATCGAAGACTTCAAGGAAGTGGCCGACACCGTGCAGATGTAAACGTGTTGTCGTGACTGCGTCGGGTCCTACCTGACGTAGTGAAGTGCAAAGGCGCCGGGGGTGGAATGCCCCCGGCGCCTTTTGTTTTGATGCTTCGCCGGATTCTGCCGCTGGCGGGAACCCGAAAGGGCCCGGCTGCCTAAGCCGCGTGGTGTCAGTGGATAATGATCGACACCGTGGAATACGCCGGCACCGTGATCGTCTCGCTGTACGTGCCGGCCTTCGTGCCGCGCGCCACCGGAAACTGACCGAAGCCTTGCAGCGTGGCCGGCACGGACGTCGGCATGGAGCGCTGGCTGGTATAGCTGGGGCCGTTCAGCGCCGGGATCGAGAAGCCGCTGTCCGAGCGAGCCGGATACGCGAAGCCCGACGGGCTGCCCGGTACCGGAAGCAGCGCGACCGCCGTGCCCCAGCGGCCCGTTGCATCGCCCAGGCCTGCGCCGCCGCCGGCCTGGATGGCGTTGCTCAGCACCGAAGCCGAATCCGTCGACGAGAAGTTCTGCAGCAGATTCGTGTAGTACGCAATGCCGTACTGGCGCAGCAGGAAGCCGCCCAGGCTGCCCGAAATCGGATACCCAGGGCACGACGATGACAGCGACGGATCGAACGCCGTGAGCGAGCAATCGTAAGCGCTTTGTAGCCAGGCCGGGAAGCGGCTGTCGCGCACGTTGTTGAAGCTCGGATCGATCTGGCTGGAGAGCACATCCTCCATCGTCATCGCCGTCATTTCTTCCAGCCACGTGCCGTACATGTACTGCGAGCCGTGCAGCACGCCGCGCTGATAGAAGTTGGCCATGTGCGTGAATTCATGGCCGAGCGTCGAGATGACGGTGTTCAGACCGTCGGTGCCGCCCAGGTAGATGGTTTCCGAATCCACATAGAGCGACAGCGACTGGTTGGACAGCGGCTGCGAGCTGGTGGTGAAGTTGTTGCGCGCCCAGAAGTAGCCGACGCGGCCGTAGGCCTGGCCGTCGGGCTGGATGTTCAGCACCACGATGTCGAGCGCCTGGTTCGGGTCGATCAGGCTGGCGGAGCTGGAGTAGCTGCCCCACGGCTGGCCGACCAACGAAGTGGCCAGCGTATAGACCGACTGCGTGCCCGAAGCAAACTTGGTGATGAGCGTATTGACGATACCGTCGCTGATCTTGCTGGAGCCGTATTCGGTGTTTTCCACCCACAGGTTGACGATGCGGCCGTCGGTGGCCGTGGCTTGCTGGCGCAGCGTGGCCGTGCGCACGGTGGCGGTGCCGTCCGGCTGCTGGTGGTTCCATGTGCGCTGTGTGCCGACGCTGGCCACCGACTGCGGGCGCAGCACCGTATCGTTGGAGGCGCCTTGCGTCTTGAGCGGGCCGGCGCCGGTGGCATAGCCGTCCAGCGCATGGATGTTGAAATCGGAAAGCTGCCGGTCGAACGCGGCGTTCGCGTCATTGCCTGCCGCGTCGGCGGCAGTCTTGGGGACCGGCGTGCCGGTGGCGTTCAGCAGCCCCAGGCCCGAGAGCGAGACGGACGGCATCGGCTGCGCCGCCGCACTCTGGTTGGTGTAGACGAGCGTCACGCTTTGGCCCGTGAGCCCCGCGATCGACACCGGAACCGTGCCGGCCGATCCGCCCGTATTGGTCGCTTGCCACACGCCCACGCCGGAGCCGGCGTAGGTATTGCCCAGCGCGCCGCAGTTTGCCCCGCTGCATGCCGATGCCACGGTGATATTGGCGGACGAGCTTTGCGTGGCCGCCGGGGTGGCCCCCGAACTGCCGCCACCGCCGCCTCCGCCACATGCGGCCAGGGCGCCCACTACTGCCACCATCATCACGATGGTCCATTGCTTTTTGCCGCGTACGTTGTTGCTGCTGCGTTTCATCCACTTCTCTCCAAATCCGCAAATACCGAAAGCCTGCGCGAGCGCGGCTCGTGACCGCCCAGACGCAACACGCGGACGGATTCTCAAGGTGAAGTGGCGGATTCGATCCGTGGAAATGATGGCTTCACAGCCCTCAATTCCCCCCGATGTGGGGGTGCGCAAAGTTTGCGTTGGCGAAAAGGTTGAAAAAGTCGTAGCTGCGGGATGTAGAAGCAGAAAACGGAGGAGGGCGCCCGAAGCCACTTTGGCGGCCGGGGCATCCGCTAGAATGGGCCGCCCGCTTCCTCATAGCGCTGCAAACGCGCTCAATACGTCACTCGCCGATGCTCGTCGCGCAGCTCAAATCGTTCTTCATGGTCGCCCGCCTGGGCAGCATCACGCTGGCAGCCAAGCAACTTGGCCTGTCGCAGCCGACCGTCACTTCGCAGATCCGCGCCCTGGAGGAGGCTTATGGCGTGGAGCTGTTCTACCGGGGCGGGCGCCGGCTGACCCTGTCGGATGCCGGTGTGCGGCTGATGCCGCTGGTGGACCAGCTCGTGCGCCAGGAAACCGAGATCGACTTCTTTCTGCGCAACTCCGGTGACATGGGCTCGGGGCACCTGCGCATCGGCGCGACGGCGCCGTATTACGTGCTCGACATCGTGGATCGCTTCTGCAAAAGCCATCCCGGCATCGACGTGAGCATCGAAGCCGGCAATTCGGTGCAGATGCTCGAAGCGCTGCAGGAGTACCGCGTTGACGTGGCGTCGTCGTCGCAGCGCGTGGACGACGCGCGCTTTCTGCGCATTGAACTGGCACGCGATCCGCTGGTGCTGGTGGTGCATCGCAACCACGCGCTGGCCGACCGGACGAGCGTGCCTGTGAGCGTGCTGTCGCAATGCCGGCTGCTGGTGCGCGAAGTTGGATCGACCACCCGCGCCATGACCGAAACGATGATGGCCCAGGCAGGCGTCACGCCGGCTTCCACGGTGGAGATCGGCAGCCGGGAATCCATCCGCGAGGCCATCACGCGCAACCTGGGCGTGAGCGTTATCGCCCGCCAGGAAGTGCCGAGCCACGCGGATCTGCATGTGCTCCCGTTCGAAGGCGGCGCGCCGGAGCTGAGCGAATACTTGTACTGCCTGCAGGATCGGCGCGAGGCGCGGTTGATTGCGGCCTTCCTGAGCGAAGTCCGGCCGGTTTCTTCATAGACCGGACCAAAATCCGGAAATGCGCGCATTGGCGTTTTTGGGGTAACTGCCACAAGGGGTACATGTCGGCTGGCTACAGTGGCGACCGTTTTTGCCACTGTCTGCGCCCCCGTGCCCCTCCCTCAGCCTGCTACCAACCCGACCTCGGGTTCTGCCACGCCGTTCCTGTCCGTGCGGCAAATCTCGCGCCGCTTTGGCGCGTTCACGGCCCTCGACGGTGTGTCGCTGGATGTGGCGCAGGGGGAATTCGTCTGCCTGCTGGGCCCCTCGGGCTGCGGCAAGACGACCCTGCTGCGCATCATTGCGGGGCTGGAGGCGCACGACGGCGGCCAGATCGTCGCCGGCGGCCGCGATATCTCCAACCTGCCGCCACGCGAGCGTGACTACGGCATCGTCTTCCAGTCGTACGCGCTGTTCCCCAACCTGACGGTTGCGCAGAACGTTGGTTACGGGCTGGACACCAGCAACGGCAACCGTGCGCGCATGCAGGCGCGCGTCTCGGAGATGCTGACCTTGGTCGGCTTGGCTGGCAGCGAGGCGAAATACCCGTCGCAGCTGTCGGGCGGCCAGCAGCAACGCGTGGCACTGGCCCGGGCGCTGGCGCCCTCACCGTCCTTGTTGCTGCTGGATGAGCCGATGTCGGCGCTGGATGCCCAGGTGCGCGAACACCTGCGCATCGAGCTGCGCCGCCTGCAGCGCAAGCTGAACGTGACCACGCTGATGGTCACGCACGACCAGGACGAGGCCATGGCGATGGCCGATCGCATCGCCGTCATGTCGAACGGCCGCATTGAGCAGACCGGCTCGCCGACGGAGATCTATTCGCGCCCGGCCACCGCGTTTGTCGCAGGCTTTGTCGGCCAGGCCAACTGGCTGCCGCTGGAGCGCGCGGAAGACGGCACGCCCACGCTGGCCGGCCAACCGCTGCTGCTGGATCCGGCTTTCGCAGACAGTGCCTCGGCTCCAGGCCGGCTGTTCTGCCGCCCCGAGGCCGTCACGCTGCACCCCGACGACGACGCCCCCAACCGCCATCTCGCCCGCGTGGTCGACCAGATCTACCTTGGCAGCCGCACGCGCGTGACGCTGTCGATCGATGGCCTGACCGACGCACCGCTGGTGGCCGAAGTGGCATCGAGCGCGCTGCAAGCCGGCCGCAACGGCCTGGGCGACAGCAAGCTCTGGATCGCGCTGGAGCGCGACGGCCTGCGCGTGTATGCCTGAGGCCGCGATGTCGATGCTGCCGCCCGAGACCAACGTGGTTACGGCCACGCAATCCGAACCGGTTCGCGCTGCGGGCCGGCCTTTCTGGCGTACCGATACGCCGGTGCTGACGGGCATGAAGCTCGGCTGGCTGCTGTTGCTGACCATCGGCTTGCTGCTGCCCACGGCGATGATGCTCTTGCAGGCCACGGGCCTCGTTGCCAGCGCCCGCAGCACAGACGAGCATGGCCTCGCGCTGGTTGCCCACGTGGTGCAGGGGCCGAATTTCCTGGCCATGGTGGGGCGTACGCTGGCCGTATCCAGCGCCGTGGCTGCCATTGTGGTGCCGCTGGCGTTTGCCCTGGCGTATGCGGTGCAGCGCACGCGCATGCCGTTGCGCGGCACGCTGCGCACGCTGGCGATGCTGCCGCTGTTTGCGCCGTCGCTGCTGCCGGGCATTGCGCTGGTCTACCTGTTCGGCAACCAGGGCCTGTTCAAGGCATGGATGAACGGCAGCAACATCTACGGCTTCTGGGGCATCGTGCTGGGCGAGGTGTTTTATACCTTTCCGTATGCGTTGATGCTGCTGCTGGCGACGCTCACGCTGGCGGACGGCCGGCTGTATGACGCCGCCCGTGCCATGGGCGCGAGCCCGTGGCGCACCTTCCGCACGGTGACGCTGCCCGGCGCACGCTACGGGTTGTTTGGCGCCTTTGCACTGGTCTTCACGCTGGTCGCGACCGACTTTGGTGTGCCGACCGTGGTGGGAGGCAGCTACCAGGTGTTGGCCGTCGAGGCCTACAAGGCCGTGGTGGGGCAGCAGCAGTTTGCGCGCGGTGCCGTGATCGGCCTGATGTTGCTGCTGCCGGCGCTGCTGACCTTTGCGGTAGAGCGCCTCGTGCAGCGTCGCCAGCACGCCGCGCTGGCCAGCCGCGCGCAGCCATATCATCCGCAGCCTGATCGTCTGCGTGACGGACTTTTCCTCTTGCTGAGCGTGCTGGTGGTCGGCGGAATTCTGCTGATGCTTGCCACCGCCGTCGGGGCATCGCTGGTGAAGCTCTGGCCGTACAACCTCGAACTGTCGCTGCGCAACTACGACTTCGACAATATGGACGGCGGCGGCTGGCTCGCGTATCGCAACAGCCTGAAGCTGGCCGCGCTGACGACCGTGTTCGGTACCGCACTGATCTTCACCGGCGCATGGCTGGTCGAAAAGACGCGCGCCGCAGGATGGCTGCAATCGGGGCTGCATTCGGCCATCCGCTTTGCCGTGCTACTGCCGATGGCGGTGCCCGGCCTCGTGCTCGGTCTGGGCTACGTGTTTTTCTTCAACCATCCGGCCAATCCGCTCAACGGCCTGTATGGCGGCATGGCGCTGATGGTGATCTGCACGATCATGCACTGCGCCACGGCGGCGCACCTCACGTCGGTGGCGTCGCTGGGGCAACTCGATCCGGTGTTCGAGGCGGTGTCGGCCTCGCTCAAGGTGTCGGCGCTGCGCACGTACTGGCGTGTGACGCTGCCGATGTGCCTGCCGGCCGTGCTGTCGTGCGCGCGTTATCTGTTCGTGTCGGCCATGACCACTGTGTCGGCGGTGATCTTCCTCTACAGCCCGGACACCGTCCTCGCCTCCGTGGCCGTGCTGAACATGGACGACGCCGGCGACATCGGCCCTGCGGCGGCGATGTCCACGCTCATTCTGGTCACGTCGATCGTCGTATCGCTGCTGCTGGAGCTGGCCATGCGCGGCATCGTGCGCCGCACGCAGGCTTGGCGCACGGCGGCGCATTGAATTCGTAGTCTGTAACAGCAATAAAGCAGAAAGGAAGCAAGCACATGGGTGATTCCTCCCCAATCACGACGCGCCAGGCGGGCGCAGACCGCATCAACCCCGGCAGCACGCCCTTGCGCCTAGAGGCTGCTGTGCTCGACTGGGCCGGCACCGTGGTCGACTTTGGCTCGTTTGCGCCCACGCAGATCTTCGTGGAAGCGTTTGCGGAATTTGGCGTCGCCATCACGCTGGACGAAGCGCGCGGCCCGATGGGCCTGGGCAAGTGGGACCACATCCGCACGCTGTGCAACGACGGCGCCATCGCCGCGCGTTTCTCGCTTGCACATGGCCGCATGCCGACCGATGACGATGTCACGGCCATCTACAACCGCTTCATGCCGCTGCAGATCGAAAAGGTGGGTGCGCATTCCGCCATGATTCCGGGCGCGCTGGACACCGCCGCCGCGCTGCGCGAAGCGGGTTTGAAGATCGGTACGTGCTCCGGTTACCCGCGCGTGGTGATGGACCGCGTGATCGATCTGGCTGCCAAGGCCGGCTACACGCCCGACTGCGTGATCGCTTGCGACGAAGTGCCCCGCGCCCGCCCGTGGCCCGCGCAGGCCCTGCGCTGCGTGGTCGACCTTGCGATTGGCGATGTGGCCGCCTGCGTGAAGGTCGACGACACCGTGCCCGGCATCGAAGAGGGCCGCCGCGCCGGCATGTGGACCGTTGCGCTGCTGATGTCGGGCAACGCGCTTGGCCTGCCGTACGAGCAGTACACCGCGCTGTCTGCGGACGAGCGTGCGCGCCATCGCGTTGCCATCTCCGCC
The DNA here is from genome assembly GCF_056280165.1 of Ralstonia sp. 110700041-2. Taxonomy (NCBI): domain Bacteria; kingdom Pseudomonadati; phylum Pseudomonadota; class Betaproteobacteria; order Burkholderiales; family Burkholderiaceae; genus Ralstonia; species Ralstonia sp. 110700041-2. Next base: position 24,625 of record NZ_JBSFAI010000018.1, read on the forward strand.
GGCTTTGCCGCCTGCCGCCCGCATTACGAGATCGATACGATTGCCGATCTGCCCGAAGTCGTGGCCGACATCAACCGCCGCCTCGCGCGCGGTGAACGCCCGCAGTGCATTTGAGTTTGTTGTCCTGTTTGTTGTCTTGTCCCCTGCATCACACCACACCGAGGAAACCATGACCGCACGTCTTTCCCTGCTGGCCGCCGCAATCACGTCGGCAACGATGGCGTTTGCCACGTCGGCGTTCGCCAAGACCACGCTGACCGTGTACACGGCGCTGGAAGCTGACCAAGTGAAGGCATACCAGGACGCCTTCGAGAAGGCCAATCCGGATATCGAAATCAAGTGGGTGCGCGACTCCACCGGCGTCGTCACCGCCAAGCTGCTGGCCGAGAAGAACAACCCGCGTGCCGACGTGGTGTGGGGCCTGGCCGCATCGAGCCTGGCCATCCTGGACAAGGAAGGCATGCTGACGCCGTACGCACCGGCCGATCTGTCGAAGATCGGTGCGACTTACCGCGACAAGGCCAACCCGCCGGCATGGGTGGGCATGGATGCCTGGGGCGCCGCCATCTGCTTCAACACCGTCGAAGCACAGAAGCAGAATCTGCCGAAGCCGACGTCGTGGGCCGACCTGACCAAGCCCGTGTATGCCGGCAAGATCGTCATGCCGAACCCGGCATCGTCGGGCACCGGCTACCTCGACGTGAGCGCGTGGCTGCAGATGATGGGCGAGCAGAAGGGCTGGGCGTACATGGACGCGCTGCACCAGAACATCGGCCAGTACACGCACTCGGGCTCCAAGCCTTGCAAAATGGCCGCCTCGGGCGAGTTCCCGATCGGTATCGCGTTCGAATACCGCGCGGTGAAGTCGAAGAAGGAAGGCGCCCCGATCGATATCGTGCTGCCGTCGGAAGGCCTGGGCTGGGACGTGGAAGCGACCGGCATCATGAAGGGCACCAAGAACCTGGAAGCGGCCAAGAAGCTGGCTGACTTCTCGGCAAGCCCGGCTGCGATGGCGCTGTACGAGAAGAACTTTGCCGTGGTCGCCACGCCCGGCTTCTCCAAGCCGGATCCGCTGCTGCCGGCCGACTACGAAAAGCATCTGATCAAGAACGACTTTGCGTGGGCCAGCGCCAACCGCGATCGCATCCTCGCCGAGTGGACGAAGCGCTACGACGGCAAGTCGGAGAAGAAGTAAGCGATGCAAGCTCCCGTAACTCAAGGGGGCCTGGATGCCAGCACCGACGTCGCCATCGTCGGGGCTGGCATTTTGGGCTTGGCGCACGCAGCCGCTGCCGTCAAACGCGGCCTGCGCGTGACGGTGTTCGAGCGCAGCGATATTGCCGTCGGTGCGTCCATCCGTAATTTTGGGCAGATGCTGGTGACTGGCCAGCCGCCCGGCATCATGCTGGACCTCGCGCGCGAAAGCCGCGCGCTGTATCTCGACTGGGCCGACAAGGCCGGCATCTTTGCGCGTGCGAACGGTGCGTTGCTGTTTGCCCGCAATGCCGCAGAAGAAGCCGTGCTGGACGAGTTCATGGCAACGCGTGCACCGGCCTTCGGCTACAACGTCAAGCTGCTGCGCAGCGCAGACCTGGCGAATCTTTACGATGGCCGCTTCCTGCGCCACCGCGCGGCGCTTCAGGGCTTTGATGATCTGCAGCTCTATTCGCGCGAAGCGATTCCGGCGTTGGCGTCGTGGCTTGCCACGCAAGGCGTGCGTTTCCATTTCGGCACGCTCGTGCGCCATGTGGAAGGCGGCCGGCTGGAGACAACCGCCGGCGTGTGCAACGCCCAGCGCGTCGTCGTCTGCAGCGGTCACGATTACCAGACGCTGTGTGCTGACCAGCTTCGCGCGCTGCAACCGCAGGTTTGCCGCCTCCAGATGCTGCGTGTCACGCCCGAAGACGGCTTCCGCCTGGAACACGCCGTGCTGACCGGCCTGTCATGCACGCACTACGGCGCATTTGCGGATCTGCCGACCGCCCAGGCACTGGCCATGCAGATCGAGCATCAGCGCCCCGAGCTGGCGCGTCATGGCATTCACCTGTTGGTCAGCCCGACGCCCTATGGCGACTGGATCGTTGGCGATTCGCACGACTACGGCCAGGACGCGCGCCCGTTCAACGCCGAGTCGGTCGACAACATCATGCTGGATCTCGCACGGGACACCTTTGGAGCCAAGCTGCGCGTGGTCGAGCGTTGGCAGGGCGTGTACGGCGCGAAGTGCCGTGTGCCGGGCAGCGGCGCATTCTCCATTACCCGCGTCGATGACCGCACCACAGTCGCGCTGATGCACAGCGGCATTGGCATGAGCGTGGGCCCGGCGCTGGCGCATCGGCATATGGATGCGCTGGTCGACGGCACCGAGCTGCCGCAGTGGACACCGCCGGCAAGCGTGCCCGCAGACGTGGCCGCCTGACATAGCTACTGTTCAGTGCAGACGCCCGCATGGTTCACGCCGGGCGGGCGTTCTTGTTTTCAGGCAGGAAAGAGTTCGACGATGGGCCAGCCGCGCGATTCGGCCACGGCACGCAAAGTGCTGTCGGGGCTCACGGCCACCGGATGCGAAACGGCTTCAAGCAGCGGCAGGTCGTTGCGTGAATCGCTGTAGAACACGGTGCGCGAGAAGTCCGTCATGCGCTGGCCGCGCTGTGCGAGCCATTCCGTGACGCGCACGATCTTGCCCGCGCCAAACGTGGCCGTGCCGAGCGGGTTACCCGTGAAGGCGCCATCGCTCTGGCCGTTGAGGGTCTCGCCTTCCACCGCCAGCAGATGTGGCACGTTGAACGCGGCGGCAATCGGCTCGGCCAGGTAGCGGTGCGTGGCGGTGACGATGCAGCAAAGATCGCTGGCGCGCAGGTGTGTGTCGACCAGTTTCCGTGCGCGCGGCAGCATGGCTGGCGTGATGATGTCGCGCAGGAACGTCGCACGCCAGGCGTCTAGCCGCGTACGCGGGTGCTGGGCCAGCAGGCCGAGCGAGAAGCGCGCGTGTCGCGCAAAGTCGAGCGTGCCGTCGCGGTACTCTCGCATCCACCGTTCGTTGGCTTGCTCAAAGAGGCTTCGATCCACCGCGCCCTGGGCGACCAGGAAGCGGCCCCATTCGTATTCGCTATCAATGGGTAGCAGGGTGTGATCCAGGTCGAACAGGGCAAGCGATTGCATACAACGGGCGGCCAGGGGCGGTTGAAAAACCGCGAAGTTACGGCCCTAGCGCGTCGCGGCTGTGTCCATTGCCATAACTTTGGCGATGAACGCATCGGCCTTTTTCTCGGGTGCGTGGGCCAACTGCGGGTCCAGGCGGTCAAGAAACGCGCGTACCAGCCGTGCGTCCTTGCGCTCCTTCAGGAAGTACAGGTATTCGTGAATGACTGGCGCGTTGCCGGCAAACGGCAGCACGCGCACGTCGGGCCGGCGCGGTGCTTCACGTGCGGGAACGATGCTGCAGCCCAGCCCCAGGCTGACTGCTTCGTAAATGGCTTCCCGGCTGCCGATGATGCTCGTGCTGGCAGGCTCGATGCCGGCCGCGGCAAACGCGTCTTCGGTGACGCGGCGGGTGACGGAGCCCGGTTCGCGCATCAGCAATTGGCAGCCGGCAACGTCATCCAGGGTGACGCTCGGGCGACGTGCAAGTGGGTGGTCCAGCGGCACCACCAGCACCATCGTGTCTTCGGCCAGCGTGATGCGATGCAGCCGTTCGTCATCCACGGCGTGAGACGAAACAGCCAGGTCGATACGCACCTCCGAGAGCGCCTCGAGCATCTGCTGCGAGTTGCCGAATTCGATGGTGATCTCGATGGTGGGATGGCGTGCGCGAAACGCCGCCACGCTGGGCAGGATGTAGTACGGGCCCGTGGCGCCCACGCGCAGGTTGCCGGTGCGCAGATCACCGGCATTGCGCAGGAGAAAATCGACGTCGCCTTCTTGCTGCGCGAGGCGCTCGACGATAGGCATGAGGCTCACGCCCAGGTCGGACAGGTCCAGCCGGCTGCCGCGGCGGTGAAACAGTTCCACGCCGTACATCTCTTCCAGTTGGCGGATACGTCCGGTCACGGTCGGCTGCGACAGGCGCAGGCGCTTGGCGGCCGACGTGACGCTGCCCTGGCGCGCCACCTCGAAGAACGACATCAATAGATCGCCCAGCATGCTTGTGTTTCCCTGATATGTCTTTTTTGATCGTCAGGCGCCCAGTCTAGGCAGCGTTTGTGACGCTACATGCGGTGAAACCTTACGGTCAGCCATGGGCAGACGCGCGGGCGGCGGCGATTGCCACGCGCAAGTCGACGTGGCGTGGGTCGCATCGAAAAGGAAGGGCGCGCGAGGACGGGGCGGGCGCACATCGTGCTACCGTGTCCACCTATGCGCGTAATAGAGGAGAGACCATGCCGGTGCTGAAGGTCGATGTCGTCACGGCAGAAGAACGGCTGTACGAAGGCAACGCCAAGTTTGTGGTGATCCCCGGCACCGAGGGCGAACTGGGCATCCTGCCCGGCCATGAACGTCTGCTGACGCGCATGCGCCCGGGCAGTGTCCGCGTCACGCAGGAGAACAACGAAGAAGTGATCCTCTTTGTAGCCGGCGGCTTTGTCGACGTGCAACCGGAGCAGGTGATCGTGCTGGCAGACACCGCCGTGCGCGCACACGACCTGGATGAAGCGAAAGCGCAGCAGGCCCGCAAGGCGGCTGAGGAGCTTATGCAGAACAGCCAAAGCAAATTCGACTACGCACGCGCGCAGGCGGAGTTGGCCGAAGCCGTCGCGCAACTGGCCGCCATCGAGCGTTTGCGCAAGCGCCGCCGCTGAGGCTTGGCCTTCACAAGAAAGGGGCCATGCCGCCCTGCACCACAACGGCGCTGACGTGTCGTCCCACCAGGGGTGGGGTAAAGAACCGCGCCGGTTCTCCGTTTTAGAGCAGAACGATCGAATTTCCCGCCGAACGTCGTCCCACAGACGTGATCGGTTCTGCCGGTTCTGCTGATGTCGCTGCTTGTTGTGATTGCCCGTGCGCTTGGGCTTGGTTGCTTGAAACATCCGAGTGCAGAGCATGTGTTCTCGTTGCCAATGCGCTTGCCGTGCGCGCTGCTTGACCCGAGCCGAATTGCGCAAATGTTTGCGGTGGCGGTTACGTTGCTTTCCACGACAGCGCTGGCCCAAACAGACGCGACAGACCTGACCGCGTTGCCTATCGAACAACTCATGCAGGTGCAGGTCGTCACCGGCGCATCCAAGTACGCGCAAGCCGCGAATGAGGCGCCCGCCAACGTTTCGGTCATTACCGCGGCGGACATCAAAGCCTATGGCTGGCGCACGCTGGCCGACATCCTGGGGAGCCTTCCAGGGCTCTACACCAACTACGATCGCAGCTACAACACGCTTGGGGCGCGCGGCTTTCTGCGGGCGGGCGACTACGACACCCGCTTCCTGTTGCTGATCGACGGCCATCGCACCAACGATCCGATCTTCGATCAGGCAGCCGTCGGGACCGAAGCCATCCTCAACGTCGACCTGATCGAGCGGGTGGAGTACGTGCCCGGAGCGGGCTCGGCGGTGTACGGGTCGAACGCGCTGTTCGGTGTGATCAACATCATCACCAAGCGCGGCCGTGACATCGACGGCGTGCAGGCCAGTGCATCGACCGGCAGCGCCAATGCGCGCGATGCCCGCCTGACGTGGGGTAAGCGAGCCGAGAACGGTGCCGAGTGGCTGCTGTCGGCCAGCGTGAGCGATGCCCCGGGCCGCGACCTGTACTTTGCCGAGTTCAATGAGCCCGGCGTGAGTGACGGTGTGGCCCGCGGCATGGATTTCGACCGCGCCAAGCGTCTGTTTGCCAAGGGCAGTTTCGGCGAGTTCGGGATGACCTTCGGCTACGTCGATCGGACGAAGGGCGTGCCCACTGCGCCGTACAACCAGAGCTTCAACGACCCGCGCTCGCGCGCTGTCGATACGCGGCAGATATTCAACGGCACCTGGCAGCACGCACTGGACGACACGACCGACGTGTCTGCGCGGCTATTCTGGGGGCGGTATGCGTCGCTGGGCGATTACACGTACAACCCGCCCCCGGCCGGCATCAACCGCGATGTGTTCGATACCGCGTGGTACGGCACGGAACTCAAGCTCGTGACGCGCCGTATCGAACGCCATACGCTGGTCATGGGTACCGAGCTGCAACGGGATTACCGTGATGCAATGCGTAATTTCGATACGGTGCCCTACGTCAGTTACCTGGACGACCATCGCACCAACAACCGCGTGGGCGCATACGTGCAGGACCAATTCATGCTCCATCCGGATTGGGTGCTGGATACGGGCCTGCGCTACGACCATACGAGCTTCACGCCGGGCATCTTCAGCCCACGTGTGGGCCTGATCTGGCATGCCGCCCCAACGACCACCGTCAAGGCGATCTACGGCATGGCCTATCGCGCGCCGAACGATTACGAATTGAACTATCAGAGCAGTGCCCCCGGCGGCCAGCAGGCTACCCACGGGCTGTCGGCCGAACGCATCCGTACGTATGAAGCGGTTGTCGAACAGCAAGTTGCCGCAGGCGGCAAAGCCACGTTGTCGGTGTTTCAGAACAACGTTTCCAACCTGATCAGCCAGAGCGAAGACCCGAACACCGGGCTGCTCTTCTTCAGCAACGTGGCGCGCGTGCGCACACGGGGCGCAGAACTCGGCTACGAGCAGAACTGGCCGGGCGGCACGCGCCTGCGCACGAGCTACAGCTTCCAGCGTTCCGAAGACATCGACAGCGGCCAGACGCTGGCCAATTCGCCGCGTCACATGCTCAAGATCAATGCCACCGCGCCCGTGTGGCGTGACGACTGGCGCGCAGGGATCGAGGCGCGATACATCAGTAACCGGCTGACGACCACGGGCCAAGTGGGCGGTTACTGGATCGCCAACCTGACCTTGCTGGCGGCGCAGCTGGCACCCAATCTGGAGATGTCGGCCAGCGTCTACAACCTGTTCGATCGACGCTACGCCGATCCGGCCGGGCCGGAGCAACCGCAGCCATCCATCGAGCAGGATGGCCGTACTTTTCGCGTGAAATTCACCTACACCTTCCGATGAACACCCCGCACGGCACCGTCCGACGCGCCCGAAGACCAGGCCCGCGCAGGTTATGTGCGGCGCTGGGCGCCGTGCTGGCTGGCGTGGTGTGCATGGGCGCCACGCACGCGCAGATGCAGGCCAGCGAGGTGCAGGTCAAGGCAGCGTTCATCTACAACTTTGCGCTGTTCACCAACTGGCCGGCCGATGCCATCCAGGCCGACGCCCCGATGGTGTTGTGCGTGACAGCACAGCATCCGTTGCAGGCAGCCTTGGAAAAACTGACAGGAAAACCCGTGCGCGGACACCGCCTGGAAATCCGAAAGATCAATGACGGTACCGTTGCCGGCTGCCATGTCCTGGTGTTTGATGCGCGTGCTTCGAACGGCGTGCGTGTCGATCCGGCCACGCCCATGCTGACGGTGTCCGACAGCCCTAAAAACCAGCGCGCACCCGGCAACCCCGAACCGATGATCGCGTTGACGCTGCATGACGATCGCGTGGTCTTCGACATCGATGCAGTGGCCGCGCGGCAAGCCCATCTGCAACTCAGCTCACAACTGCTGCGCCTGGCGAGGACCGTGCAATGAGCCTGTACGTTACGACCCCTCGGCCCCGCCTGGGGCACTCCGTGGTGCGAGCCAATATGGCCGGTGCCGGTGCGGCACTGACCATTGCCGGCTTCCTGCTCATCGTGTTCCAGTTCATCGCGCTGCATGCGGCGCTGGTGCGCGATGTGCATGTGCAGGCGCGCATCGTCGGTGCCAACAGCGTGGCCGCGCTGCTTTTCAATGACCGCCGCGCGGCAGAAGAAACGCTGGGCGCTCTGGAGGCATCGCCGTCACTGCGCGCTGCCGGCATTTTCAGCGCGCTGCGCAAGCCGCTGGCGCTGTATCAGCACGGCGATGCCGCGCCCGTGCGCGCACCCGATGCCGCCATGCTGCGCGAGTCGGCTGTATCGACGCTCACCACGCTGGAGGTGGTGGAGCCCGTGGAATCGGAGCGCCGCGTAATCGGCTACGTGGTGGTGCGCTCCAGCCTGAGCGAGCTGTACATGCAACTGCTCGGCTATGCGGTGCTGACCGTATCGGTGGGCATCGGTGCAATGGGCCTCGCGTATCTGGTGATCGCCCGCATGCGCCGCGCGGTGCTGCAGGCAGAGGCGCACCTGGACTACCTGGCCCACATCGATTCGGTGACGGAACTGCCGAACCGGCACGCCTTCAACGAACGCCTGCAGGTGTCGCTCAAGCGCGCAGGCCAGACGGGGGCGGTTGGGCTGCTCCTGCTGGATCTGGACAACTTCAAGGTCGTCAATGACACGCTGGGCCACAACAATGGCGACCGCCTGCTGCGCCAGGTTGCACGGCGGCTGAACGACGTGATCGAGCAGGCCAACCTGCGCGCGGTGCTGTGCCGCATCGGCGGAGACGAGTTCGCGGTGATCGCAGAGTTGTCGGGCCGTGCACAGATTGCCGAGACAGAAGCGGCAACGCTGGCCGATGGGTTGGCCAAGCGCATTCTTGCCGCGCTGGGGGCGCCGTTTTCACTCGACCTGCATCAGATCTACGTCACGGCCAGCGTGGGCGTGAGCCTGTATCCGCATGACGCACGTGACGTGCAGGTGCTCACGCGCAACGCCGACACGGCGATGTATCACGCCAAGAACCACGGCAAGAATGCGGCCGCCAGCTTTACGTCGGAGATGGACCAGCAGGCGCGCCGCCGCCTGCGCGTGGAAGCCGATCTGCGCCGGGCGCTCGACCGCGAAGAGTTGTTGCTGGCCTACCAGCCGCAGGTGCGCCTGAGCACCGACGATGCTCACGACGCGGTGATCTCCAGGGCGAACGTCTACGGCGTGGAAGCACTGGTGCGCTGGCGCCATCCCGAGATCGGACTGATTGGCCCGGGCGAGTTCATCGCCGTGGCGGAAGAAACCGGGCTGATCGTGCCGCTTGGCCTGTGGGTGCTGCGTACCGCGTGCCAACAGGCGGTGCGCTGGATGCGCGAAGACGGCGTCACGCTGCGGGTGGCCGTCAACCTGTCGGCTCGACAGACGCGCGACCCGGCGCTCGTGGAAAACGTCATGGACGTGCTGCGCGAAACCGGCATGCCGCCGCATCAGCTCGAGCTCGAAATTACGGAGAGCGTGCTGATGGAAGACATCGAAGCCAACATCGCGCTGCTCGAATCCCTGCACGCGGCCGGCATCAGCCTGTCGATCGACGATTTCGGCACCGGGTATTCGTCGCTGGCGTATCTGCAGCGTTTTCCGATCCAGAAGCTCAAGATCGACCGCAGCTTTGTGCAGCGCATGCCCGGCGACGGCGAAGCCATTGCCGGCGCGGTGATCGCCATGGCCCACAGCCTGCGCATGCAGGTGGTGGCCGAAGGCGTGGAAGACCCCGAGCAGCTCGCGTTGCTGCGCGACGCCGGATGCGACCTGGGGCAGGGCTACCTGTTCTCGCGCCCGCAGCAAGCCGACGCGTTGATGGCCTGGCTCAACCGACTGGACAACGCTGCGGACAGCGGCACCGCTGCGTATGCCGAAGAGGAGGTGGTGCCGAGCGCGTCGTTGCCGTCGTCGTTGGCGGGGTAGCAGCTATACAGACGCTCAAGCAGCCGCCCGTCGCGCCGCCCGCGTAGCCCAGGCCGTCAGCACGACCACGGCCGCGAGGATGATGCCCGTGGCGCCCAGCGTCTGCGGCGCGACCACTTCATCGGCGAGCCATGCGCCCATCAGCAGGGCGATGGGCGGGTTCACATACACATAGCTTGTCGCCATGACGGTGGACACGCGTTCCACCAGCGCCATGTAGGCCGTGAATGCGATGGCCGAACCGAACACCACAAGGTAGCCCCACGCAAGCGCGGCGTGCATGCCGATGTGGCTGGGCCACGCTTCGCCGGTGAGCAGGCTGAGCACCACGAGCGCCACGCCGCCAAAGGCCATCTCCAGTACAAAGGCCGTCATGCCCTTGGGCATGTCGATGCGCTTGGAGAGCTGCGAGCCGAACGACCATGACGCAATGGCGGTGGTCAGCGCCAGCACGCCGACCGTGCTGGCCTGAAACTCCGCTCCGCGAAACAGCACCGCAATCCCGATGCTGCCCAGCGCGATGGCGCCAATCTCATATGCACGCAGGCGGCCGCCGGCCAGCAGCGTCCAGAGTGTGGAGAACAGCGGCATCGACGCGATCATCACCGTGGTCGCACCCGACGAGATGGTCTGCTCGGCCACCGCCGTCATGCCCATGCCGCCCACCAGCATGAACGCGCCGATCAGCGCGCAGTTGCGGACCTGGCGCAACGTCGGCCGTTCTTCGGGCCGCTTGCGCTGTCGCAGGATGACCAGCGGGGCGAGCAGCAACGCCGCAGCCAAAAAACGCGAGCCCATCATCAGAAAGGGCGGCAGATCGGTCAGCGCAAAACGGATGGCGAGATACGTTGTGCCCCACACCACGTAGGTGATGAGCAGGCACAGGGCGATGAAGGGGGACATGACGGAACCTCTGCGAGGAAGTCCCGATGCTACTCAAGGCGGCCTTATGCGCAAAACGAGTTTTGTTATCGCTCGTTGTGAGCATTGTTAGCAAGCAAGTGAGCTGAGGCGTATGTGGGTTTGAGACTGCCATCACGCGGTTCCACACCTCGCGCTCGGAGTGATGAACCCCGCGTGCCGAGTTTGGAACCCCATGCACGGCGTTCAGAACCTCAATGTCGGTGTTCGAAGTACGAGATATCGAGGTTCGGAACGACGCCGGTCACGTTCCGAACGCCGACGGTGGAGTTCGGAACCGCAAGCATGGAGTGTCCAACCCCAACGGTCGGGTTCGGAACGCCAAGCCTGACGTTCCGAACCTTGCAGGCCAGTCAGATGACCCGGAACCCGTGCGTTCCGTCGCGCCGCAGCTGCTCGACCAGCCCGAACTCCCAATCGAGATAGGCCTGCATCGCGGTACGCGGTGCGCTCGTGCCTTCATACGGGCGGCGGTAGCGGTCGATGCGGTCTGAGGCCAGGCGGGTCTCGCCGGTTTCAATGGGCAGGCCGGCGGCCACCCATGTTGCAGTGCCTCCGTCGAGCACCCACACCTCGGCCTGCGTCAGCTTGGCAAGGTCGGCGGCGGCAAAGCGGGCGAGCTGGCTGGAGCCGCACGTCAGCACGTAGCGGCGGGCCGCCGGGATGCGCGCCAGCGCTGCGGGCAAGTCTGAGCGTACGGCAAACCACGCACCCGGAATATGCCGCGCAACGTAGTTGGCGCTGCGCGTGACGTCGATGACGGCGGTGTCGCCCGCTTCCAGCCAGCCGGCCAGGGCGCGGGCGTCGACCGTGCGCACGGCGGGGAGCGGCGGGGCAGGTGTCTGCCACGTCCCGGTGACGCTGCGCGCGCTCGCGTCGACCGGATCGACGACATAAACCTCCCAGCCCATCTGTGCGAGCCACGAGGCGGACATGTCGGCACGCACGCCGTCGTCATCGGCCAGGACGATGCGGGCGCCGCGCACGGCGGCGGTGTGGTCCGTTTCCTGCACGAGCTGGCCGCCGGGCGCGCTGGCAAAGCCGGGCAGGTGGCCGGTGGCATATTCCTCGGGTGTGCGCACGTCGAGCTTGTAGACCGTGCGGTCCGGGGTCTCGAGTTTGGCAACCTCAGCCAGCGCAATGCGCGGCACGTTGGCGCGTTCGGCCACGGCGCGCGCATCGGCCTGTGCCTGCGCGCGTGATTCGGCAGACACGTCCTGCGGATGACGGCGGTTGGCGCCATGGTCCAGCACCTGATCGGCCAGCAGCCAGCCGATGGTGCCATTGCGCAGTGCCGCCACCGGGTTGGGGATGCCGGCATTCACCAGCGATTGCGTGCCGATGATGCTGCGCGTGCGTCCCGCGCAATTGACGATGACCTGCGTGCTCGGGTCCGGTGCCAGCTCGCGGATGCGCAACACCAGCTCGGCACCCGGCACGCTCGTCGCCGTGGGGATGCTCATGGTCTGAAACTCTTCATAGCGGCGCGAATCGACGATCACCACGTCGCGCTTGGCATCAAGCAGCGCCTTGACCTCCTGCGCGCTGAGCGACGGCGTGTGGCGGTGCGCCTCCACGTATTCGCCAAAGGATTTGCTCGGCACGTTCACGTCTTGGAACACCTCGCCGCCGGCTGCGCGCCAGCCATCGAGTCCGCCTTCGAGCAGGTACACGCGCGTATAGCCGAGTTCAGCCAGCTTGGCCGCCGCGCGCGGGGCGAGGTCCACGCCATCGTGCACGCCGTACAGCACGATCAACGTGTCGCGGCGCGGAATGCGCGACCACGCTTCCAACTCCAGCCGGGAGAGCGGCAGGTTGGCTGCCCATAGCGGATGCGCCTGGGCATACGGGTCTTCCTCGCGGACGTCGACCAGTGCAATCTCCTTGCGGGCCAGCAGGGCGGCGCGCACGTCGGCATACGCCAACGTCGGGACGTGGGTTTCGGCCAGCGGTGCAGCGACCGGCGATTCGATGGCGTCGATAGCGTCGATGGTGGTACTCATGATGCGGGCGTGTCCTTGGAACGGTCCCAGAGATTGGGCAGATGGGTATTCGAATAGCCGGAGACGAACGGCTTGCGCTCGCCGTCTTCCGTGTAGACGGAACGGTGGATGCCGCCGATGTTGCCGCCGTAGACGTGGATGCTGATCGAGGTGCGATCGTCAAAGGCGTTGTGCACGCGGTGGATGTCCCCCACGCGCGGCGAGACGTGTTCTACAGCGCCCGGCTCCAGGCGGATGGCCGGGCCGTCGGGTTGGGGTTTGCCTTGCGCGTCGAGCTTGAACGGCTGCGAGTATTCAGCGCCGCGCAGCATGCCGATCAGGCCCCACGTGGTGTGGTCGTGAATGGGTGTGCGCTGGCCCGGGCCCCAGACAAAGCTGACGATGGAAAAGCGCTCGCCGGAATCGGCATGCAGGAGGAACTGCTGGAAGTGCTCTGGGTGCGGCTGCGAGTATTCAGCGGGCAACCAGTCGTCGCGGGCGACGAGCGCACCGAGCAGGGCACCGGCGCGCGAGAGGATTTCGGCTTCGGTCGGTTGCTGATCCAGCAGGCGCGACAGCGCCGTCACGAACTCACGCAGCGGCGCGATGGACTGTGTTTGTACGGGTGCCGCAGAGGAAGCAGCAGCGGAAACGGTGGCGAGTGCAGGCGTGCTCATCGACAGGTTCCTGGTGTGGGATTTTTGGGCATCTTGCTGGACTTGGTTGGCGGCGTCCAGCTAAACCCCGAGCGCAGTGCGGCCGGCTGCCAGCAGGATGGAGTCGTTCTGCGGCGTGTGAATGCGGCTGCACAGCACATCGCGATAATGGCGCTCGAGCGGGTTGCGGCGCGACAGGCCGTGATTGCCGGACAGCTGCAGCGCCAACTCCACGGCGCGGATCGCGTTGGCGGTGACGGTGTACTTGAGCAGCCCGCTGTCGGTGATGGAAAGCGGCGCGCCCGCATCGGCGGCTTCGGCTGCATGATCGAGCAGCACGCGGTTGGTTTGCAGCGCGGCGGCAACCTCGCCCACCACTTCCTGCATGCGCGGCAGCGTGGCCAGCGGCCCGCCCAGGTTGGCCGGTGCCCGCGTGTTCAGAAACTGGATGAGCCAGTCGCGCGCGGCCTGCGCCACGGCGTCGTACAGGCTGCCGAGCAGCACGTTCATCCATGCTTGCTGGTCGAGTTGCGCGCCCGTGTCGGCTTGCGCGGCACTGTGCGCTGCCCATTCCGAAGCAGGGCGGATATCGACGGCGTGGTCGAGCGGAATCTCCACATCTTCGAGGATGACGTCGTGGCTGCCCGAGGCACGCAAGCCGAGGTGGTTCCAGGTTTCTTCGATGCGGATACCCGGTGTTTCCGGCAACGGACGCGGCACGAGAAAAATCCCCACGCGCGGCTCGGCTTCATCGGTGCGGCCCCACACGGATAGCCAGCGCAGGGCAGGGCTGCCGGTGCTGTAGAGCTTGCGGCCCCGGATGCGCCAGCGATTGCCGACACGCGTTGCCACTGTGGCGGGCAAACCGCCGCGTGCGGGCGTGCCGAGGTCCGGCTCCACGCGCAGCGCGTTGATGAGCGCGCCTTCATTCAGCGCAGTCGCAAACACCTGTTGCCGAACATGCGCGGGCCAGCGCGTATCGGCACGTGCGATGGCGCGGTGCTGCAGGTACGTCATCGTCAGCACAAGCGCAGTGGCTGCATCGGCATGCGCGATGGACGCAATGATCTGGCGTGCCGTCTGCAGGCCGGCGCCGCCACCGCCATGCGTTTGCGGGATGACCTGTGCAATCAGGCCCGAGGCGTGCAGCAGCGCGAAGTTGTCGTGCGGGAAGTTGCCCTGCAGATCATGCTCTGCGGCTGACGCGGCCAGCTGCGGAGCAATGGTGGCCAGCGCTTCGGCAAGCCGGTCGGGCGGCGTTGGCAGGCGATGCAAGGGAGCAGGCGACATGGCGATGCAATGTGCGAAGCAAGTGGCATTGGCGCACAGCGTATCCGGGTTGCCAGGCGCCACGAACGACCTATGCCGTATATGCAGCGTTGAAATTATTCGTTAGTGCAATGCGGGTGGTGACGTAACTTCATTCGCATTCATGGCGGGGCGCAATGCCTCGCAAGTCTTCTAACGATATGCGGAACGGAGCCAGCATGAGCGTCGATTTCATCGGCATGATCCAGAGCCAGAAGCAGTCTGAAATTCACCCGCCCGATCCGAACGGGCCGGTGATCGACCGCGATTACGTACGTGCCTTTGCACAGGCGCACGAACAGGCCGGCTTTGATCGCATCCTCGTGCCGCACCATTCGACGGGGCCGTCGGCCACGCTCACGATCTCATATGCAGCCGCGTTGACGGAGCGCATTCACTTCATGCTTGCGCACCGGCCCGGGTTTACCAATCCGACGCTGGCCGCGCGCCAGATTGCCACGCTGGACCAGTTCACCGGTGGCCGCCTGGGCGTGCACTTCATCTCGGGCGGTTCCGACAGCGAGCAACGGCGTGATGGCGACTATCTCGACCACGACCAGCGCTATGCACGCACGGACGAATACCTGGGCATCCTGCGGCGCATCTGGACAGAGTCGAAGCCGTTCGACCACGAGGGCACGTTCTATCGCTTCGAGCAAGGCTTCTCCGAGGTGAAGCCCGCGCAGAAGCCCCATGTGCCGATCTACTTCGGTGGTGCTTCGGACGTGGCCGTCGAGGTGGCCGGCAAGCATGCCGACGTGTATGCGCTGTGGGGTGAATCGCTCGACCAGGTGCGCGATCTGACAACGCGCGTGCGGGCCGAAGCCGCCAAGCACGGGCGCAGCATCCGGTTTTCTGTGTCGTTCCGCCCGATCCTGGCGGAAACGGAAGACGCCGCCTGGGCACGGGCAGAGAACATCCTTGAGCGGACGCGCGCGCTGCGTGTGCAGCAGGGCTACAGCCGAGGCGGCCCGCAACAGAGCGAGGGCGCACGCCGCCTGCTCGCGGCAGCCGAACAAGGCGAGCGCGTCGACAAACGTTTGTGGACGGCCATCGCCAAGGAAACTGGTGGACGTTCCAATTCCACCTCGCTGGTCGGCACGCCGGAGCAAGTGGCCGATGCGCTGCTCGACTACTACGACCTGGGCGTCACCACCTTCCTGATCCGCGGTTTTGATCCGCTGGAAGACGTGGTGGATTACGGTCGCACGCTCATCCCGCGCGTGCGCGAGCTGGTGGCGCAGCGTGAAGCGCAGCGCAAGGCCGCGTGAGGCACGGGCATGAGCGCAGTCTTCTCTATCGAGCGCCCCGCATCGTCCACGCTCAAGCTGAACAGCACGCCGCAGCAGAAATTCTGGTTTGATCCGCCCGCCACGCGCCCCACGCTCGAGGCCGAGCGGCGCCATCGGCAGGAGCGGCTTGCGGGGGCGTTCCGCCTGTTTGCGCGGCACGGCTTTGACCTCGGGCTGGCGGGCCACATCACCGCGCGCGACCCGGAGTTGACGGACCACTTCTGGGTCAACCCGCTGGGGGTGCATTTCTCGCGCATCAAGGTGACGGACCTGCTGCTCGTGAACGCGCGTGGCGAGACCGTCATCGGCAACCGGCCGCTGAACAAGGCGGCGTTTGCGATTCATGCGGCGATTCACGAAGCGCATCCGCACATCGTGGCTGCGGCGCACACCCATTCGACCTACGGCAAGGCGTGGTCGACCCTGGGCCGGCCGCTGGATCCGCTCACGCAGGATGCATGCTCGTTCTATGAAGACCATGCGCTGTTCGACGACTTCACCGGCATGGTGGTCGATTCCAGCGAAGGCGAGCGCATTGCGCATGCCCTCACCAAGCCCGACGGCGGCACGCACAAGGGCGTGATCCTGAAGAACCACGGCATCCTCACGGCAGGCCCGACGTTGGAAGCCGCAGCGTGGTGGTACATCGCGCTGGACAACGCTGCCCACACGCAACTGCTTGCCGAAGCCGCGGGCACGCCGCAGCCCATCGATGCCGCCACCGCGCGCCACACCCACAGCCAGGTGGGCGGCCAGGAGGGTGCGCTGCACGCGTTCGAAAGCCTTTACGCCGGCCTGGTCGCGGCCGAGCCGGACGTGCTCGATTAAGCCGTCGCCTGACAGAACAGATCGAACACATCATCACGGGGAGCATTCAATGAGCGAAGAGACCGCGGGCATCTCGCGCCGCAAGATATTGCACGCAGCGGCCGCCACGGCGCTGGCTGCACCGGCATTGATCCTGGGCCGCAAGGCCTACTCGCAACAGCGCAAGCTGACGTTTGCTTGGAACCAGAACGCGTTTTGCCTGACGCCCATCGTGGTGGCGCAGGAACGCGGCTTCTTCGAAAAGAACGGACTGCACGTCGATCTGATCAACTACAGCGGCTCGACCGATCAACTGCTCGAATCGATCGCCACCGGCAAGGCAGATGCCGCAGTGGGCATGATTCACCGCTGGCTCAAGCCGCTGGAAGCGGGCTTCGACGTGAAGATCATCGGCAGCTCGCATGGCGGCTGTGTGCGGCTTGTGGGTTCCAAGGCGGCAGGCGTCACCAGCCTGGCGGCGCTCAAGGGAAAAACCGTAGGCGTGAGCGATCTTGCTGCCCCGGGCAAGCACTTCTTCACCATCCTGCTGGCCAAGAACGGCATTGACCCGGACAAGGACGTCACGTGGCGCCAGTACCCGGCCGACCTGCTGGGCGTGGCGGTGGACAAAGGCGAGATCCAGGCGATTGCCGACGGCGACCCCAACCTTTTCCTGCTGGAGAAGCGCACGAACGGCGCCTACGTGGAGCTGGCCACGAACCTCTCCGGTGAATACGCACGCAAGGTCTGCTGCGTGATCGGCGCACGCGGCGAGCTGGTCCGCAATGACCGCCCGACGGCATCCGCACTGGCGCGTTCGATTGTGCAAGCCACGGATTTCGTCAACGAAAACCCGAATGAGGCGGCCAAGGTGTTTGCCAAGTATTCGCCCAAGGTGGCGCTGGACGACTTGCGCAAGCTCTACGCCACGCTCACGTACACGCATCACCCGACCGGCGTCGACCTGCGCGACGAGATCGCCTTCTACGCGGAAGACTTCCGCCGCATCGGCGTCATCAAGAAGACCACCGATCCGCAGCGCCTGGCGCAGCACGTGTACGTGAATGTGCTGGCCTGACGCACGGCGTGTGAGCACATGAGGAACACATCGACATGAGCACCATCCCGCAAACACTGGAGGCGTCTGCCGCGCTCTCCAACCCATTTGCCGATGCCGTCGAGCGCGGAGGCGCATGGCGCACCGGCGCCGTGGCCGCATTGGCCTGGGCCGCCTTCGGCTTGCTGACGTGGCGCTGGCCCAATCACGTGGTCGGTTTCAGCGACTGGGCATTCACGGTGGAGTTGGGCGTTACCGCGTTGATCGTTGGCATTGCGCTGTTCGTGATGGCGTTGGCGGCGGGCCATGTGTCCCCGTTGCGGCCCGTGCAGGAAGCGCTGCAACCGGCCGGGCCATGGCTGATCGCCGTGCCTGCGGTGCTGGCGTTGTGGGAGGTGCTGACCGCCAAGTCCGGTGCATTGCCCACACCGTTCTTTGCGCCGCCGCAGGCATTGATCGAGGTCTATTCGGAAGACTGGCCGCGTCTGGGCGACAGCGTGCTGAATACGCTCAAGCTGCTCGGCATCGGCTATCTGCTTGGTGCGTTGACGGGCTTTCTGGTGGGCGTGTCGATCGGCTGGTCGCGCGCAGTGGGTTACTGGGTGCATCCGGTGCTGCGCATTCTCGGGCCGTTGCCGGCGACGGCGCTGTTGCCGATCACGTTCTACTTCTTCCCGTCGAGCTATTCGGCGGCGGCTTTCCTGATCGCCTTGGCAGCCGGCTTTCCCGTGGCGGTGCTCACGTGGTCCGGCGTGGCGGGCGTGAGCAAAAGCTACTACGACGTTGCCCGCACGCTGGGCGCATCCAACGCATTCCTGGTGCTGCGTGTGGCGATTCCGGCAGCCCTGCCGCAGGTGTTCGTGGGGCTGTTCATGGGGCTGGGCGCTTCGTTCACGGTGCTGGTGACGGCGGAGATGATGGGCGTGAAGTCGGGCCTCGGCTGGTACCTGACCTGGGCGCAAGGCTGGGCATCGTACGTCAACATGTATGCCGCGCTGATCGTCATGGCGCTGCTGTTCTCCAGCATCATCACGCTGCTCTTCAAGGTGCGTGACCGCGCGCTGGTCTGGCAGAAGGGGACGCTGAAATGGTAGCCGTGCTGGAACGCGAGGCGCCGCCTGCGGCCACTGTCGGGGCGCGTATCGACGTGCAGGGCGTCAGCCACTGGTTTGGCAGCCGCGCCAATCCGCTGCAGGTGCTCGACGGTGTGAGCCTGACCATACAGCCGGGTGAGTTCGTTGCGCTGCTCGGGCCAAGCGGTTGCGGCAAGTCCACGCTGCTGCGCCTGATTGCGGGGCTGGAGCCGCCCACGCGCGGCCGCATCCTGCAGGACGATGCCCCCATCGACGCGCCGGACCCGTCGCGTGTGGTCGTCTTCCAGGACCCGACGCTCTACCCATGGCGGCGCGTGTGGGACAACGTCGCGCTGGGCCTGCAAGCGCGCGGTGTGCTCAACGCAGAGCGTGACCGCGTGGACGATGCTCTGGAGCGCGTGGGCCTGGGCGGCTTTCATCGGGCGTTTCCGCATGAGCTCTCGGGCGGCATGGCGCAACGCGTGGCGCTGGCGCGTGCGCTGGTCAACGATCCGCAGTTGCTGGTGCTGGACGAACCGCTGGGCAAGCTGGATTCACTCACGCGGCTGGCCATGCAGAGCGAGCTGGTGACGCTGTGGCAACGCGCGCGCTTCTCGACCGTGCTGGTGACGCACGATGTGGAGGAGGCGTTGTTCCTGGCGCAGCGTGTGGTCATCTTCAGCCCGCGCCCGGCGCGCATCACGGCGGAACTGACGGTGGATCTGCCTTACCCACGCCATCGCGGCGACCCGCGCTTGAGCGCGTTGCGGCACGAGGCGCTGGGTCATCTCGGCCTCGGCGAGACCTGGTAGATGGCGGCATCATCATGAGCGGACCGGAAGCGACGGTCTGGCTCAACGCGTTGCTTGGCTTTCTGCAATGGGCGCAGCACGGCGTGCTGGTGCTGATGCACACGCTTGGGCTGACCGGCGAGGCACACGGGCAGCCGGCATGGCCGTGGGACGTGCGCATCGCGGGCGAAACCCTGTTGATCGACCTTGGGCAAGCGCAGCAGCTTGGCCTGACGCTGATTGCCTTGATGCTGGCGTTGCTGGCCGTCGTGATCGCCGTGCTCGTGAGGCGGTGGCGGCCGGTGTCATCCGGTGTTGCGGCGGGCCTGCTTGTGGTGGCGCCGTGGCCCTCGGCGGTTGTGGTGGCGCCCGCCGTGCCGACGAGTTTCCATGTGAGCCCAACGGCTTTTTCGGTGGCGTCCATCACGCAGGGCACGCGCATCTACAACGCCGCGTGCGCAAGCTGCCACGGCGCAGACGGCCGGGGCGAAGGCCCCTTGGCCGCCACGCTTACGCGCTGGCCACCCACGGTGGTCGGCCCATTGCTTGGCCGTCATGCCGATGGCGAGCTGTTCTGGCACATCGCCCACGGCATGCAGGACACGCAAGGTGCGTCCACCATGCCTGCATTTGCCGGTCGACTGAGCGATGCCGATATCTGGGCGGTACTCGACGCCATGAAGGTGCTGGCCGCGCGTGGCGGCGTGCGCGCCGGCGGCTGGCCGCTGCCGGTGGCGCTGCCCGCGTTGTCCGTGCGCTGCGGCGATGCGCTGCCGCAATCCCTGGCGACGTGGCGCAACGGCCAACGCGTGCGCGTGGTGGCGGTGGATGCGGCATCGAGCACCGACATCCCGCTGGAAGATCCGCGTTTCCAGACATTGCTGATCACGCCGGATGGCAGGTTGCCACCGCCAACGCGCGCGTTCCAGGCGCGTTGCGTGGCGACAGGCGCCGACGCCTGGAGCGTCTTCGCCGCCATCGCCGGTGCTGCGCCGCAAGCGTTCTCCGGCACGCAGTTGCTGGCCGACCGCAACGGCTGGTTGCGCGCACGCGGCGCACCGGGCACCACGTGGTCCGATGCCGATTTCCTCTGCACTTCGGCCGCACGCGGGACCGCCCGCAGCACGAGCGGCCTCGATTCCTTGATCGCCCGCATGGACGCCGAACCCGTGCGCTATGTGAAAGGCGGCTTCATCCACTGACCCTCGACCGCATCGCTCCATCACCATGCCGCAACATCGACGACGTTTTCTGCAATCCACGCTGGCACTCGCTGCCGCGCCTGCCTTGTCCATCGCGCAACCCCGCCTCGTGCTCAAGGCCGGCGACCAGAAGGGCGGACTGCGCGCGCTGCTCGAAGCCGCCGACGCGCTCAAAGGCGTGCCGTACGACATCCAATGGACCGAATTTCCGGCGGCCGCACCGCTGGCCGAAGCGCTCAATGCAGGCGCCGTCGACTTGGGCCCCATTGGGGATGCGCCAGCCATCTTTGCCTTGGCGGCGGGTACGCGCATCAAGCTGATCGGCGCCAACCGATCCGACCCATACGGCACGGCGGTGCTGGTGCGGCCGGATTCTCCGCTGAAGACCGCCGCGGATCTGAAAGGCAAGTCGATCGGCACAAACCGCGGGTCGATCGGGCACTTCGTGGCGCTCAAGGCGTTGGAATCTGCAGGGCTGGGCCCGGACGACGCCAACTTCCGTTTTCTGCCGCCTGCGGATGCCAAGCTTGCGCTGGTCAACGGTTCGATCGATGCGTGGTCAACGTGGGAGCCTTACACCGCGATGGCCGAAACGGCCAAGCATGCGCGCGTGCTGGTCAACGGACGCGGGTTGTGGTCGGGCCTCAGCTACCTGGCGGCGACCGACGCGGCCCTGGCGGCCAAGCGCGACGCGCTGCGCGATTTCCTGCAGCGCGTGGTACGCGCGCAGGTGTGGTCGTATCAGCATGTCGATAGCTTTTCAGCCACGCTGGCCCGCATCATCGGCATTGCGCCGGAGGCCGCGCGGCTGCAGTTTGCGCGGCGGCAGACTGTGTGGCGCGCCATCGATCCGCAGCTCATTGCGGAGCAGCAGCGCACGGCCGATTTCTACGTGAAGGTGGGCCTGCTCAAACAGCGGCTGGAGGTGGCTACCACGTTTGACACGGGCTTTCCGCTAATCGCCTAGCGGGCGTTGCCTGAATGGGATTCCGCGCTCGGCCGCGAGCCACCATGCGGGCCGGCGGTACCCGGCGCTTCCGCGACGTTCTTGGGCAGGTTGGCGACCGGCGTGGCAGCGTCTGGCGCGTTGTTGCCGCCATTGCCAAAGCGCGCTGCCAGACGGTCCTGCACTGCGGTCAGCTGGGCCTGCTCCTGCGCCTTCTGGGCGCGCTCGGTCTCGGCCTGCTGGGCAGCGGCGGCTTGCTCAGCCGGCGTGGGCGGCGGCAGTTTGCCGTGGGCGGGATGCGGCAAAGCAACCACCGTCAGGCCGATGGCCGCCGCGGCGAGCCACAGGGCGGTGCGTGGAATGTTCTGGGGTGTTTTCGGCATGGCGGTCTCCGGGTCGGGATCGCCATGGCTCCAGCAAGTGCGGTGCCGCGTGAGTTCAGCGCCGCTCGGCAAGGGCGTTGTGCAGCACCGTCTTGAGCACGTTGAAGACGGGGTTGTCGTTGTCCTTGCGATAGGCCATCCAGAGTTCGACCGGCTTGGCCGGCGTGGTGCGTACCGGGCGGTAGACGACGCCTTCGAAGTGCAGCATGGCCGCCGCTGCGGGAATGAGCGCTACGCCGATGCCTGCACGCACCAGCGCCAGCATCGAGTGGATCTGGCTGACGTATTCAACGATGTCGGGCAGCACCTCCGCGCGCTCCAGCAGGCTGCTGACCATCTGGTGGAAATAGCGCGCCTCGTATGGCGAATACATCAGCAGCGGCTGGCCCTCGCAATCGCGCAGGCTGGGGCGTTGCGGCCAACTGTCCGCCACCGCTTCCGGCAGGGCGATCACGAGCGCTTCCTGCGAGCACGGCACGGCAATCAGCTCGCCGTGCTCCACCGGCGGGCGCAGCAGGCCGACGTCGATTTCGCGCGCATCCAGCGCCGAGAGCTGCGCGCCGCTCACCATCTCCTTCAGCGTCAATCGCACGCCGGGTGAAGCGGCCCGCACGGCGCTCACTAGCGAGGGCAACTTGCCATAGCCGACCGACGCGGTAAAGCCGATCGCCAACTGCCCAGCAGCGCCCGTGGCCACACGCCGGGCCGTCGCCGCCGCCTCGTCCGCCAGGCGCAGGATGCGCGATGCGTCGGGCAGAAAACTGCGCCCCGCGGCCGTCAGCTTGACCGAGCGGCTGTTGCGCTCCAGCAGTTCGGTGCCGACCTGATGTTCGAGCAGGCGGACCTGGCGCGACAGCGGCGGCTGGGTCATGTGCAGGCGTTCTGCCGCCCGCCCAAAGTGCAGTTCTTCGGCCACGGCGACAAAGCAGCGGAGTTGGCTGAGTTCAAACATCGATTCAAAAACGGTATGGATAGAGTCAGTGCTTATCTTGAATCGGAAAGATCGCCGATGCAAGAATCGGCTCGCCCTCGGGGCAGATCGATGCAGGAAATGGCGAGTTCGGATTCCCTGTATGCGCTTTACGTCGAGCCCGAAGGCGCGGTGTGACAGGGCACTAAGCAGGCGCGGCCGCGCCGTCACGTGCGGCCGCAGCATCGGGACTGGCAGCTTAGGGAAGACCCTGTATCAATACAAGTTCTGTATTAATCGAGTTATTAGTTGGCTTGGACTTGAATCGATCCCGATGCAAGAATTCGCTCATCAACAACACGCATTCATCACGAGCGAGACATGTCCCGATACAGCCCCAAAGAGTTCGCCCAACAGATCGGCTCCGGTCTGCTGTCCTTCCCCATCACGCACTTCAAGGCGTCGGATCTGTCGTTCGACGAGGCCGCGTATCGCGCCAACCTCAGCTGGCTGTTCAGCCACGAGGCAGCCGGCCTGTTTGCGGCGGGTGGCACGGGCGAATTCTTCTCGCTCACCGCAGCTGAGACGGACCGCGTGGTGCGTGCTGCCGTGGCTGAAACCGCCGGCAAGATTCCGGTGATCGCCCCGGCCGGCCGCGGCACGGCCGAATCGATCGAATACTGCAAAGCCGCAGAAGCTGCCGGCGCCGACGGCATCCTGCTGCTGCCGCCGTACCTGACCGAAGCCTCTGCCGACGGCGTGGCCGCGCACGTGGAGCAGGTCTGCAAATCGACCAAGCTCGGCGTGATCGTCTACAACCGCGCCAACCAGGTCCTCGACGAGAACCACCTGGAACGCCTGGCAGACCGCTGCCCGAACCTGGTCGGCTTCAAGGACGGCGTGGGCGATCTGGAACTGATGACGCGCATTTACGCCCGCCTGGGCGACCGCTTTACCTATGTCGGCGGCCTGCCGACGGCCGAGACTTTTGCACTGCCGTACCTGACGATGGGCGTGACGACGTATTCGTCGGCCATCTTCAACTTCGTGCCGAAGTTCGCGCTAGAGTTCTACGCCGCCGTGCGCGCGTTCGACAATGCCAAGGTCTACAAGATGCTCAACGAGTTCGTGCTGCCGTACATCCAGCTGCGCAACCGCAAGCGCGGCTATGCGGTGTCGATCGTCAAGGCCGGTATGAAGGTCATCGGCCGTGACGCAGGTCCGGTCCGTGCTCCGTTGACCGACCTGACCGACGCCGAGATTGCAGAACTGTCGGCGTTGGTGTCGCGCGTTGCCGAAGTGGAAAAGCTGGCGGCCTGAGCGCAACCGAAAACACAAGGAATCCTTATGCAATTGAGCGGCGAACTGTTGTTGGGTGCCGCCCGCGTAGCGGGTGGTGCCGGCAAGGTTCGCGCCATGAACCCCGCCACCGGGGAATGGCTCGAACCGGAATTCACCCTGGCCTCCAAGGCCGAGGCCGCACGTGCCGCTGAACTGGCCGCCGCGGCTTTTGACGTTTACCGCGAGACCGCGCCGGAAACCCGTGCAGCCTTCCTGGAAGCCATCGCCAGCCAGATCGAAGCGCTGGGCGATGCCTTGATCGAACGCGCGATGGCCGAATCGGCATTGCCGCGTCCGCGCCTGGAAGGCGAGCGCGGCCGCACGTGCAACCAGCTGCGCCTGTTTGCAAGCGTGGTGCGTGCCGGTGATGCCGTGGGCGCACGCCTGGATTCGGCTCTGCCCGAACGCAAGCCGTTGCCGCGCTCGGACTTGCGCATGCGCCGCATTGCGCTGGGGCCCGTCGCCGTGTTTGGCGCGAGCAACTTCCCGCTGGCGTTCTCGGTGGCAGGCGGGGATACCGCGTCAGCGTTGGCTGCGGGTTGTCCGGTGGTCGTCAAGGCGCATCCGGCGCACCCGGGTACGTCTGAACTCGTGGGTTGCGCCATTCAAGCGGCGGTTGCGCAATGCGGGCTGCCGGAGGGCGTGTTCTCGCTCATCCTGGCGGACAACGATGTGGCGGGCGCACTGGTGGCTGATCCGCATATTCAGGCAGTGGGCTTTACAGGCTCGCGTGCAGGCGGTCAGGCGCTGCTGCGCATTGCGCAGGCGCGTCCGCAGCCGATTCCGGTATATGGCGAGTTGAGCGCCATCAACCCCGTCTTCCTGTTGCCCGACGCACTGGCCAAGCGTGCTGCTGCGCTGGGTCAGCAGTACGTGGCATCGCTCACGATGGGTGCGGGCCAGTTCTGTACGAACCCGGGCCTGCTGCTCGCCATCGACGGGCCGGAACTGGATGCCTTTGAGGCTGCCGCCGCTGCGGCCATGGGCGGCGTGGCTGCGCAGCCGATGCTCACCGCAGGCATCCACAGCGCCTACACCCGTGGCGTCGACAAGCTGGCCTCCGAGGCCAACGTGCGCTGCGTCGCACGCGGCCAAGACAGCGACGAACCCAACCGCGGGCAAGCCGGCTTCTACATCACCGATGCGAAGAGCTTCCAGGCGCAACCGGCGCTGCACGACGAGATCTTCGGCGCCACCGGCCTGGTCGTGCGCTGCCGCGATGCGGAGGAGCTGCGCGCGCTGGCCGAATCGCTCGAAGGCCAACTGACCGCCACGCTGCATCTGGATACGGGCGACACGGCGATCGCGCGTTCGCTGCTGCCGATTCTGGAACGCAAGGCGGGGCGCATTCTGGCCAATGGCTGGCCAACCGGTGTTGAGGTGTGCCACGCCATGGTGCACGGCGGGCCGTGGCCGGCAACGACGGATGCACGCACGACTTCGGTCGGCACGGCGGCCATCGAGCGCTTCCTGCGCCCGGTGTGCTATCAGGATCTGCCGGCCGAACTGCTGCCCGAAGCGCTGCAGGACGCCAACCCGCTCAAGCTGCGCCGGTTCGTGGATGGAAACTGGGCCTGAAGTCGTAACACGTAAATAGAAAAAGACAACACGCCGGGCCGCACAGGACCCGGCAACTTGAACCGACCGGCACGACGGGTGCCGGCTCAAGGAGGAGACGATGGACATCAAAGCCCCCGCAGTGGGAGCACAGGCCGTGCCGCGCGCTGAGCGCATGAGCCGCGTGCGTTTCGTGATCCTCGCGATGCTGTTTATCGTGACGACCATCAACTACGCCGATCGGGCGACCATCTCCATTGCCGGCTCGGCCATGCAAAAAGAACTCGGCATCGATGCCGTGTCGCTTGGCTATATTTTTTCGGCGTTTGGCTGGGCTTATGTGATCGCGCAGATTCCGGGCGGCTGGCTGCTCGACCGCTTCGGTTCGAAGCGCGTTTACACGTTCAGCATTTTGCTGTGGTCGCTGTTCACGCTGGCGCAGGGTGCCATCGGTTTCTTTACCGGCGCCGCCGCCATCGTCATGGTGTTCTGCCTGCGCTTCCTGGTGGGGGCGGCAGAGGCGCCGTCCTTCCCGGCGAACAGCCGTATCGTGGCGGCGTGGTTTCCGGCCAATGAGCGCGGCACTGCAGCGGCCATCTTCAACTCTGCGCAATATGCCGCCACGGTGGTGTTTGCCCCGCTGATGGCCTGGCTGGTGCACGCGTTCGGCTGGCATCACGTGTTTATCGTGATGGGCGTGATCGGCATTGTCATGGCGGTCGTGTGGAGAGCCTTCGTACACGAACCGAAAGACCACCCGGGCGTCAACCGCGCCGAAATCGAGTACATCGAAGCCGGCGGCGGCCTGGTCAACATGGACCGTGCCGGCGTGGCCAAGGCTGAGGGTCCGAAACTCGGCTACGTGAAGCAGCTCCTGCAGAACCGCATGCTGATGGGGGTGTACATCGCGCAGTACTGCATCAATGCGCTCACGTACTTCTTCATCACGTGGTTCCCGGTGTATCTGGTGCAGGCGCGCGGCATGTCGATCCTGAAGGCGGGCTTCGTCGCGTCGATTCCGGCGGTGTGCGGCTTCCTGGGCGGCATTCTGGGCGGGATCATCTCTGACGCGCTGCTCCGGCGTGGTGCCTCGCTTTCGATGGCGCGCAAGGTACCCATCGTGCTGGGCATGCTGCTTTCCATGACCATGGTGATCTGCAACTACGTCGATGCGCAGGCCGTCGTCGTGGCCGTGATGGCGTTGTCGTTCTTCGGCAAGGGCCTCGGTGCGCTGGGCTGGGCAGTGAACTCCGATACGGCGCCCAAGCAGATTGCGGGCTTATCGGGCGCGCTGATGAACACCTTCGGCAACCTGTCGAGCATCACCACGCCCATCGCGATCGGTTACATCGTCAACACCACGGGCTCGTTCAACGGGGCGCTTGTGTACGTGGGGATCCACGCCGCGGTTGCCATCGTCTGCTACCTGTTCATGGTGGGCGAGATCAAGCGTGTGGAACTGAAGCCGCTGTAAGCCACAGGAGCCTCGTAAGTGACGTTGCAATCGATCGAGTCCGGCGCACGCACGCACACACCGCGGGTGACGGAGATGCAGGTGATTCCCGTCGCGGGTCGCGACAGCATGCTGCTGAACCTGTGCGGCGCGCATGCACCGTTCTTTACGCGCAACCTCGTGATCCTGAAGGACAACGCCGGGCGTACCGGCGTGGGCGAGGTGCCGGGCGGGGAGGGCATCCGCCAAGCGCTGGAGCGTGTGATTCCGCTGGTGGTCGGTCAATCGATCGGTCGTACCAATAGCGTGCTGAGCAGCATTCGCCGGGCGCTGGCCGGTGGCGGCAATGCCGCGCATCAGGCGACGGTGCACCAGGTGACCTCCGCTTCGGAAGCGGCAGTGCTGCGCCAGCCGCACGAGATCAACCTGCGCATGGACAACGTCATCACGGCGGTGGAAGCGGCGCTGCTCGATCTGCTTGGTCAGTTTCTCGAAGTGCCGGTGGCGGAGTTGCTGGGCGCCGGCCAGCAGCGCGATAGCGCGCCGATGCTCGCGTACCTGTTCTACGTGGGCGATCGTCGCAAGACCGATCTGCCGTACCTGGAGGGCGCCAACGGCGCAGACGACTGGCTGCGCTTGCGCCACGAAGCTGCCATGACACCCGCCGCCATCGCCCGCCTGGCCGAAGCCGCCACCGAGCGCTACGGTTTTGCCGATTTCAAGCTCAAGGGCGGCGTGATGCCCGGCGCTGAAGAGATGGAAGCGATTGCCGCCATCAAGGCGCGCTTTCCGCACGCCCGCGTCACGCTGGACCCGAATGGTGCATGGTCGCTCAACGAGGCAATTGCGCTGTGCAAGGGCCAAGGGCATCTAGTGGCCTATGCCGAAGACCCGTGCGGCCCCGAAGCCGGTTACTCGGGCCGCGAGGTGATGGCCGAGTTCAAGCGTGCCACCGGTATCCCGACGGCCACCAACATGATCGCCACCGACTGGCGCCAGATGGGCCACGCAGTCCAGCTGCACGCAGTCGACATTCCGCTGGCCGATCCGCATTTCTGGACCATGCAAGGCTCCGTGCGCGTCGCGCAGCTTTGCGACGAGTGGGGTCTGACTTGGGGCTCGCATTCCAACAATCACTTCGATGTGTCGCTGGCGATGTTCACGCATGTGGCCGCCGCCGCGCCGGGCAACATCACGGCCATCGATACGCACTGGATCTGGCAGGAGGCCCAGGAGCGCCTGACGCGCGAGCCGCTGCGCATCCAGGGCGGCCACGTGGCCGTGCCGGAGCGCCCGGGCCTTGGCATCGAAATCGACATGGACCGCGTCATGGCCGCCCATGCGCTGTACAAGACCCTGGGCCCTGGCGCGCGTGATGACGCCATGGCCATGCAATACCTCGTGCCGGGCTGGACGTATGACCCGAAACGCCCGAGCCTGAGGCGCTGAAAAGAAGCCCGTTTGAGTTTGAATCAATCACGGAGTCTGTGATGTCTGAACCGACGCTGGCCCCCGAGGCCGGCAACGCAACTGAAAAGGCGCTGACGATTCGCGTGCACGACGGTGACAACGTCGCCATCGTCGTCAACGCACGCGGCCTGCCCGCTGGCACGGCACTCGCCGATGGCACGGTGCTAGTCGAAGGTGTGCCCCAAGGCCACAAGGTGGCGCTGGTCGACCTGGCCGAAGGCGACGCGATCATCCGCTACAACGAGGTGATCGGCTATGCCGTGAAGCCGCTGCCGCGCGGTAGCTGGGTCAACGAACATGCGGTCAAGCTGCCATCCGCGCCCGCGCTGGATGAATTGCCGCTGGCCACGCGCCCCGATCCAAAGCTGGCAAAGCTGGAGGGCTATACCTTCGAGGGCTATCGCAATGCAGATGGCACGGTCGGCACGAAGAACGTGCTCGGCATCATGACCAGCGTGCAGTGCGTGGCGGGCGTGACGGATTACGTCGTGGGCCGCATCAAACGCGAACTGCTGCCGCGCTTCCCGAATGTCGACGACGTGGTGGCGCTCAACCATGTGTACGGCTGCGGCGTCGCCATCAACGCGCCGGCCGCCATCGTGCCGATCCGCACGCTGCAGAACCTGGCGCTGAATCCGAACTTTGGCGGCGAGATCATGGTGATCGGCCTGGGCTGCGAAAAGCTCGTGCCCGAACGCCTTGTGCCGGAAAAGCTCGCACCGGGTGGGCGCATTCCGATCGAAGTGGCCGGCACCGCAGATTCGCCGGTGCTGCGTCTGCAGGACGAAGCCTTCGACGGCTTCATCGGCATGACCGACGCCATCATGGAGATGGCCGAGCGCCGCCTCGAACATCTGAACAAGCGCCAGCGCGAAACCTGCCCGGCCTCCGATCTCGTGGTCGGTGTGCAGTGCGGCGGCAGCGATGCGTTTTCGGGCGTGACAGCCAACCCGGCGGTCGGCTTTGCGGCGGACCTGATCGTGCGAGCCGGCGGCACCGTGATGTTTTCGGAAGTGACCGAGGTGCGTGACGCCATCCATCTGCTCACGCCGCGCGCCATCGATGAAGACGTCGGCCGCGCGCTGCTGCGCGAGATGGCCTGGTACGACGACTACCTGAGCGGCGGCCAGACTGACCGCAGCGCCAACCCGTCGCCGGGCAACAAGAAGGGTGGCCTGTCCAACGTGGTGGAAAAGGCGCTGGGTTCGATCGTCAAGTCGGGCAGCACGCCCATCGTCGACGTGCTTGGCCCGGGTGAGAAAGTGCGTCGCAAGGGCCTGATCTTTGCTGCGACGCCCGCCAGCGATTTCGTGTGCGGCACGTTGCAGCTGGCCTCCGGCATGAACCTGCAGGTGTTCACGACCGGCCGCGGCACGCCGTATGGCCTGGCCATGGCGCCGGTCATCAAAGTGTCGACGCGCAAGGCGCTGTCCGAGCGCTGGCATGACCTGATCGACCTCGACGCCGGCCGCATCGCCACGGGCGAAGCGAGCATTGCCGACATCGGCTGGGAGCTGTTCCACCTGATTCTTGACGTGGCGAGCGGCCGCAAACAAGTCTGCGCCGACAAGCTTGGCCTGCATAATTCGCTGGCCCTGTTCAACCCCGCCCCGGTGACCTGATATGACGACTGAATTGAACATTCAAAACGACCCGCTCGACGGCGTGACCACACGCTGCCACCGCGTGCTGCTCACGGGCGCCGGCGGCAATCTCGGCAAGGTGCTGCGCGAGCGGTTGCCCAAGTACGCCGATTTTTTGCGCCTGTCTGATATATCAAATCTTGGTGAAGCGCGCACCGGCGAAGAGATCGTGCCGTGCGACCTTGCCGACGCGAAAGCCGTCGATGCGCTCGTCGCTGGCACGGATGCGATCGTGCATCTGGGCGGCGTATCGGTCGAGCGGCCGTTTGAAGAAATCCTGCCGGCCAATATCGCAGGCACCTACAACCTGTACGAAGCGGCGCGCCGTCATGGCGTGCGGCGCATCGTGTTCGCCAGCTCGAACCACACCATCGGCTTCTACAAGCAGGGCGAGGTGATCGACAGCGCCGTGCCCACCAAGCCCGATGGCTACTACGGGCTGAGCAAGGTGTTTGGCGAACAGCTCGCCAGCTTCTATTTCGATCGCTATGGCATCGAGACGGTTGCCATCCGCATCGGCTCTTCGTTTGCCGAAGCGAAGGACCGCCGCATGCTCGTCACCTGGCTCGGGTACGACGACCTCGAACAGCTCATCCGCCGCGCGCTGTTCGTGCCGAACGTGGGCTTTACCGTGGTCTACGGCATGTCGAACAACCGCGACCGCTGGTGGGACAACCGCCACGCCGCGCACCTCGGCTACACACCTACGCAGACGAGCGAGATCTTCCGCGCGCAGGTCGAAGCGCAGCCGCCGCTGCCTGCCGATGATCCGGCTGCGCAGTATCAAGGCGGTGCATTTGTCAAAGCCGGCCCGTTCGGAGACTGACGCAATGCACCTGAACGTAGAGCCGGCAGTCGAGCGGATTGGCAACATGCAATGCGGTGTCGGCGAAAGCCCCGTCTGGCACGCGGGTGAGCAGGCGCTGTACTGGACGGACATTCCGGGACGCACGCTGTGGCGCTGGAACTTCTTCTCCGGCCAGACCAACAACTGGCCGCTGCCCGAGATGGCGGGCTGTATAGCCATGGCGCCCAACGGTTGGGCGATGGCGATGGAAACGGGCATCTTTCTCGCGCCACCGCCCAGCCCCGGCATCGAGCTTGGGCCCCTGCAGCGCCTCGCCACGGTGGCGCACGCGCGCCCTGACATGCGTTTCAACGACGGTCGCTGCGATCGCCAAGGCCGGTTTTGGGCCGGCACGATGGTGCTGGACACCTCGCTTGGCCTGCCGCTCGGCAAGCTGTATCGCCTGGATGCGGCGGCCGCTCGCACTGGGCGCGTTGATGCCGTCATCGACGACCTGATCGTCCCGAACGGCCTGGCCTTCAGCCCCGAGGGCAAGACGATGTATCTGTCGGATTCGCACGCAAGCCGCCAGACGGTCTGGGCCTTCGATTACGACATCGACACCGGCACGCCGCACAACCGCCGCGTTTTCATCGACATGAACGCGTACCCGGGGCGTCCGGATGGCGCTGCCGTGGACGCCGATGGTTGCTACTGGATCTGCGGCAACGATGCTGGGTTTGTGCATCGCTTCACGCCAGACGGCCGCCTTGATCGAAGCATCGCCATCCCTACGTCCAAACCGGCCATGTGTGCCTTCGGCGGCCCCGGGCTGGACACCCTGTTCGTGACGTCGATCCGCATCGGTGACGACCCGCTCTCGGGCGCCACGTTTGCCGTGCGCCCGGGCGTGACTGGATTGCCGGAACCCGTCCTGCACCTCTGAAACTGAGTACGCCCCGCACACAAGAAGAACCGGGGGCTTTAGGAGACAACACATGAAACCCATCAAAGGCTTGCGCTGGTGGATCATCGGCCTCGTACTCAGCGGCCTGATCATGAACTACCTGGCGCGTAATGCGCTGGCGGTGGCGGCGCCTGAAGTCAACAAGGTGCTGAACATCAGCACGCAGCAGTACGGCTACATCGTCGCGGCATTCCAGGCGGCCTACATGGTGATGCAGCCGGTGGCGGGCTATGTGCTCGACGTGCTGGGCACCAAGCTGGGTTTTGCGCTGTTTGCGGCGGCGTGGTCGGTGGTCTGCCTGCTGCACAGCACGGCCGGCAGCTGGCTGTCGCTGGCGGCGTTCCGCGCGATGCTGGGGATGACGGAGGCGGCGGGTTTCCCGTCGGCGCTGCGGGCAACGGCGGAGTGGTTCCCGGCCAAGGAGCGGTCGATTGCAACCGGCTGGTTCAACATCGGCTCGTCCGTGGGGGCGGTGGTGGCGCCTCCTCTGGTGGTCTGGTGCATTTTGCACGGCAACTGGCGCTTTGCCTTTGCCGTGATCGGCGGCATCGGGCTGGTGTGGAGCGTGCTGTGGTTCCTGCTGTATCGCGTGCCGGCCAAACACCATCGCCTGTCGGAGGAAGAGCGCAACTACATCCGCGCCGGCCAGGAAACGCCGGACGACGACGCCAACGTGCCCAAGCCTTCATGGGGCAAGATCGTCAGCGGCCGCCGCTTCTGGGGTATCGCCATTCCGCGCTTTCTGTCGGAGCCGGCGTGGCAGACGTTCAACTATTGGATTCCGCTCTATATGGCTACCGAGCGCCATATGAACCTGAAGGAGATCGCGCTCTTTGCGTGGCTGCCGTTCCTGGCGGCGGATGTGGGCTGCGTGCTGGGCGGCTACCTGGCGCCATGGTTCCAGAGGCGGTTCTCGGTGTCGCTTGTCACGTCGCGCAAGCTCGTGATGGTGACGGGCTGCCTGTGCATGATCGGCCCCGCCTGCATTGGACTGGCGACGAGTCCATACACGGCGATTGCGCTGTTCTGCGTGGGCGGTTTCGCGCACCAGACGCTCTCCGGCGCGCTATACACGCTCACGTCGGACATGTTCGGCAAGCATGAAGTCGGCACGGCCGTGGGGCTGGCGGGCATGTCGGGTTACATGGGCGGCATGCTGTTCTCCCTGGCGGTCGGTACGCTCGCAACCACCATCGGCTACAACCCGCTGTTCGTGGCGCTGGCCGTGTTCGACATCGTGGCCGCCATCCTCGTGTGGACGTTGCTCAACGACAAGCAGGCCCGCCCCGTGCCGATGCAGCCCGGCGGGACGGCGCCCAGTACTGCGGCCTGATTTCTGTTGCCGCAGACGCGCCGATCACGCCACTGCGTCGGACACGTTGCGCTGAAACGTGTTGCCAGAACGCCCGGCCGCGTGTTTTTCGGCCGGGCGATTCTCATGGCGGTGGCGCGCCCCGCTACAATCGCGGCCTGGCATTTGTAGATGGCGTTTGAAATGGTGCTTGGCTGGTTTGGCATTTCCACCGTGTGGCTGCTGCCGCTGGTGTGGCGGTATGTGACGCGCGCGCTGGCGGGTGAGCGGGACTTCCTCAAAGGTCGAGGCACCGTGCGGCTCTGGCTGGTGACGCTCGTCGCGCTGAGCGCCAGCGCCGCGCTTGAAGCCTTGACTTCTGGCGCCGACCCGCAGGACAAGGCCGGCGGTGCTGCCGGGCGCGCATTGTCGTCGCTGTTCTCTCACATGCTGGGCTGGACGGGCGCGTTTCTCCTGATGCTCGGCGTGCTGATCTGGGTCGCCCCCATGGTGTTCGGACGATCGTGGGGCCAGGTGTTCAACCGCCGTCGCGCCGCTGATCCCGAGGCGTCTTCCGAACCGGACACCCGCCACGACGAACCTGTTGACGATGGCTTGAGGCCGACTGCGCTCGGCCTGGGTGGGGCAGGGGAGGCACGCTGGAGCGGTAATGCCGGCCCCGCACAACCGACGGTGCGGCACCGTGGCATCGAAGCCGTGTCTGCCCGCCGCCAGCCAGCATGGCAGCCGCCGCCGCGCACGCGCCCGTCGCCGCCGCAACCTGGCGAAATCTGGCCGCTGCTCGACGCAAAGAAGGGCACGCCGGCAGAGGCGCCCGCAACCGCCAAGGCGCCGCCTGTAGCTCCGCCAACTCCGCCGCAGGCGCCTCCGGCGCGCCCAAAACCGCGCGCCACCATCGTCAGCAGCCCGTTCCATCAACCGCAACTTGGTCTGCAGACGCAGACGCAGACGCCCGCCCTGGCAGCCCCTGCGCCGCAGGTCGTGCCCGCAGCCGAGCCGGTTGTCCTTGTCGAGCCGACGGTGCCGGAGATGGTGGAGGCGAAAGCCGCCGTCGCAGAAAACCCGACTGTCGACCTGGATGCCGTACGCCAAGAGGCGGAAGCGCTCCTGGCCGAACTGCGCGGCCTGATGGCGCCCCCCGTAACGACGCCTGCCCCGGAGGTTGCCGAACCGATCGCGGAAGCCGAAGCCGCCCCGATTGCCGAAGCGCTGCCGGAGCCGGAAGCGCTGCCCGCAGCACCGTCCATCGAGCCGGCCGCGCAGCCGGAAGTCGCGCCTGTCATGCCTGCGCCTAAGCCGCGCATCGTCTTGCCGGCCGTGGTGGGGGAGGTGGTGTCGCGCGCCGCAGCACCGGCCGTCGCCGCAGCGCCTGCGCCCGCTCCAACTGCCACACCTGCAATACCACGCATCATCGACTACCGCCTGCCGGGTGCCGCATTGCTGACCGCCGCATCCCCGAGCGCGGAAGCCGTCTCCGCCGAGCACCTGGAAGAGACCAGCAACCTGATCGCGCAGCGTCTGGCGGAGTTCAAAGTGCCGGTGACGGTCGTTGGCGCATCGGCCGGCCCGGTCATCACGCGGTTCGAGGTTGACCCGGCGATTGGCGTGCGCGGCGCACAGGTGGTCGGGCTGATGAAAGACCTGGCGCGTGCGCTGGGCGTGACGTCCATCCGGGTCGTCGAGACCATCCCAGGCAAGACATGCATGGGGCTGGAGCTGCCCAACGCCCACCGCGAAATGATCCGCTTGTCGGAAGTCGTGAATGCGGCGGATTTCCAGTCGCACGCGTCGCACCTCGTGCTGGCTATGGGCAAAGACATCACCGGCAACCCCGTGGTGACCGATCTCGCACGCGCCCCGCACCTGCTGGTGGCCGGCACGACGGGCTCCGGCAAGTCGGTGGCCGTCAACGCGATGATCCTGTCGATGCTGTACAAGGCCACGCCCGACGACGTGCGCATGATCATGATCGACCCGAAGATGCTGGAACTCTCCGTGTACGAGGGCATTCCGCATCTGCTCGCGCCGGTCGTCACCGACATGAAGCAGGCCGCGCACGCGCTCAACTGGTGCGTGGGCGAAATGGAAAAGCGCTACCGCCTGATGTCGGCGCTGGGCGTGCGCAACCTGGCCGGCTACAACCAGAAGATCCGCGCGGCGGAACAGGCCGGCCGTAAGGTGCCGAATCCGTTCTCGCTCACGCCCGATGCGCCCGAGCCGCTCTCGACGCTGCCGCTGATCGTGGTCGTCATCGACGAACTGGCCGACCTGATGATGGTGGCTGGCAAGAAGATCGAAGAGCTGATCGCGCGCCTCGCGCAGAAGGCCCGTGCCGCCGGCATCCATCTGATTCTGGCGACGCAGCGGCCGTCGGTGGACGTCATCACCGGCCTGATCAAGGCGAACATTCCCACGCGCGTGGCGTTCCAGGTGTCATCCAAGATCGACTCGCGCACGATTCTCGACCAGATGGGCGCCGAATCGCTGCTGGGCCAGGGCGACATGCTGTTCCTGCCGCCGGGCACGGGTTATCCGCAACGCGTGCATGGCGCGTTCGTTGCCGACGAAGAAGTGCACCGCGTGGTCGAACACTGGAAGCAGTTTGGCGAGCCCGAATATGACGAAGCCATCCTCGCCGGTGATCCAGGTGAAGCTGCCGCGAGCGGCGATTTGTTCGGTGGCGAAAGTGGAGAGGCAGAAGCCGATCCGCTGTACGACGAGGCGGCGGCGTTCGTGCTCAACACGCGCCGCGCGTCGATTTCTTCCGTGCAGCGGCAACTGCGCATCGGCTACAACCGTGCTGCGCGGCTCATCGAACAGATGGAAGCGGCTGGGCTGGTGTCGCCGATGGGGCGGAATGGGCAGCGTGAGGTGCTGGCGCCAGGTAGTGGGGAGTGAGTCGCGCTTGCCGGCCACTCCTGGCGGGCACGGCGCGGCTCCTGCATTGCGTTTTCCCGGTGGCCTGAAAACGATGGGCGACTGAGGCTCACACAGAACCGCAGTCGCACCTCAATCTCCAGGGACAAACTCAGCGTTCGGCTGCGACCATCAACGATTGCAGCCACTGCCCAAGCTGCGCCTCGCCTTCCTCATCCAACTGCCCCGACAACACGCCATACCACCGAGCGACCGCCTCGGCCCGCATGTTTGCCTTGAGAATGGGCAGGCTGTTTTCCAGAAAACTCGGGAAAAACGGGATGCCGCGCATGTACAGGAAGTGCGAATCGGTGGTGCGAACGTGCGCGTAGACATCGCGCAGCCAATCCAGATACGGCAATGCCTCGGCCACGTGCCC
Organism: Ralstonia sp. 110700041-2; assembly: GCF_056280165.1. Classification (NCBI taxonomy): domain Bacteria; kingdom Pseudomonadati; phylum Pseudomonadota; class Betaproteobacteria; order Burkholderiales; family Burkholderiaceae; genus Ralstonia; species Ralstonia sp. 110700041-2. The sequence continues at coordinate 61,429 of NZ_JBSFAI010000018.1, forward strand.
GCTCTGCGTGAGCGACGAGATGAACTGCGTGCGAGCCGTGACGCTGGACATCTCGTGCGTCTGCTCGTTGATCTCGTCGAACTTCATCAACCATGCTTCGCCGCGCTTCAGTTCGCCTCGACGCGCATGAAGGTGGATGAGCCGTGCGCGTACTTCGTCAAGATCAAGCTCGAGGGCTACGCCAACTTCTAGCGCAATGCGTTCAATGAGCAGGACCGCCCACACTGGCGTGACCTCTCTCCAGGCCTGCAACGCCAGATGCATGCCGAGCGCGCCAACGCCGAGCAAAAGCTGAAGGCTCAGGGCTACACCATTGACACCAGCTACCGCGACCCGGACGAGACATCCGGTGATCAGCCCATCTCGCCGCCAGCCAAGACCGGCGCGAAATGATGGTCGAGCGCAGATGTTTGCAGGTCACGCGCGCGCGTTGAGGCGGTGTGCCTCATGCGCTTGCGTTTCCACTTCCTAAGTCAGTCAGCTCTCTCACATGAACCTGCAATACAAACTCGCCATAGCCCTCCTCACCACGCTATGGGGGAAGCCGCAGCAGTAACTAAGCGGTTGGCTGCAGCGGAGGCGCACTCAAGGCACCTTTAGCCCCCCGTCCGCTGCTTCTGCAATATCGCCAACTGCGTCGTCAGGTAATTGCTCGTATTCGTCATGCTGGCTACCATCTTCGATAGCGCATTGAACTGTGTGTAATACAGCGCCTGCTTGGCATCGAGCTGTTTCTGCATCAGATCGATTTCCTTGCCGAGCGAGGTGATGGAGTTGTTGATGGCGTCGCTGGCGTTCTGCACCATGCCGTTGTTCGACAGCAAGTTGCCTGACACGGTGTGCAGTTGCGCCGCGTAGCCACGCTGCACGGTGACGGTGCCGCGGTCGCCCAATGCACCGCCAGACACTTGCACCGTCAGGCCATCAACGGCCGAGCCGCTGGCGCCGTAGAGGTTCTGGCCCGAACCCGTGGCGGCCGCCCCGCTGATGGTGCCTTGTACATCGCGACCGGCCGTGGCCGTCGGGCTGCCGCCGAGCAGCGACGCGGCGCCGTTTCCTGACACCGACACCGTCGATGCCGAGCCGTATTGCTTGTCGGTCAGCGTCAGCACGCCATTGGCATCGGTGCCGATGGCGACTTCCACCTTGGCTCTCTGCAAGTCTGGCGACGCGTTGACCTGGCTTTGAATCTGCGCGGCCAGGCTCGACGCGGTATAGCTGCCGGCCGGCACCTTGATGTTGGTCGTGATGCCGCTGAGCGTGACCGACAGGCTGTCGTTCACGCCGCTCTGGATGGTCGTGTTGGCGGCCGCCGAGCCCTTGAGCGAGCCCTGCGTCGCCAGTTGAGTGACGTTGACGGCATAACTGCCGGCTTGCGTGGTCGTTGAAAACGACGCGACCTTCAGCAGCGAATCCGTTGCCATGCCGGTGCCGGCAAATACGGCCGCCACCTGGCTGGGCGATTTCTTCAGGGCCGCGGACAGCTTGGGGTCGTCAATCGACAGCGTCCCTTCCTTGTCCATCGTCACGCCGATGCTGCCGAGCGACTGGAACGCGCCGTTGCCGATGCCCTGGCCCAGCACGTCTGTCAGCTGGTTGATCATCGCCTTCGTGCTGACGTCGCCGGCCAGCGCGCCGTTGTTGGCGGCGTTCGCGGTATCGAATTTGGTCAGCGCGTTGAGCTGGATGCGCAGCGCGTTGTACGCCTTGACGAAGTTCAGCACCGACTGGCTGGCCTGGCCCGCGTCGCTGCCCACCGTCACGGTCGTGCTGCCGGTCTTGGCGAGCGTGAACGACGTGCCATCCACCACGTCCGTCAGTGTGTTGGTGGCGCTTTGCACGCTGATGCCGTTGACAGTGGCAAGCGCGTTGCGGCCTGTGGCGACCTCGGTCATGTTCTGCGTGCCGGCCGGGTCGTGGCTCAGCAGGGATTGCAGGGCCGGGTCGCCCGACACGGAAATCTTCATCTCCGAATTGGCGCCGCCCGCAGTGGACGTCAGCACCAGCCGATAAGGCGAACTGCTGCCGTCGTTGACGATGCTGGCCGAGACGCCAAGGTTGGCGCTATTGATGGCGTCGCGGATACCGGCGAGCGTGTTGTTCGATGGGTCGATCGTGATCGAGCTGCCGGCCTGGTTGCCGTTCTGCGTGAACGTGGCGCCCGTGTATTTGCCATTGGCAAAGCTGCCGCCCGAGACATTCCCAAAAGAAAAGGTGAGGGTGGTGGGCGTGCCGCCGCCAATGGGCGTCTTGCTGGACGCCTGCCCGGCGGCCGATACCACCTGCGCCTGCGCAAGCTGCGTCACGTTGATTTGGTACGAGCCAGCCGGCGCCGTATTGGACAGCGAAGCCGTGAGGATCGACGTGTCGTGCCCGCTGGCCTTGTTGCCGGTGAATGTGTCCGGGTTGTTCAGGGCCGCCATCGCGGTCTGGACGGTCGACAGCGCGCTTTTGAGCGAGCCGACTGCCGACAGTTGCGCCTGAAAGGCCTTTTGCTGCGTCTGCCGCAGCGTCATGCCCTTGCTTTCCGCCTGGATCAGCTTCGTGACAAGGGTGTTGACGTCGATGTTCGTCCCGATGCCCGGAATGGAGATCGGCGGAACGTAGTTGTTGCTCGTGGACGAGGTGGCCATGGTCGGACGCGCGCAAACGCTTTCTTCACAATCTCCACAATGTGACGGCGGCGAGGCGCCCTTCTTTAGGGCAAACCCAGCTCCGACAGGCTTTCTGCCCGGGTTTGCTCAGGAAAGCGAAAGGATTGCTGGCGCCACATGAAGCTTGCGCCCCACGCCGGCGGTCTCCACCTGGGCGGAGACCGCCGCGCGCCACGCTAGACCGTCTCGCCTTCCTTGCTCGGATCGACCTGCTTGCCGCGCGCCAGCACCGGCACCAACGCTGCGCCAGTATGGCTGGCCGCCACGCGCGTCAACGCCTCCGGCCCGCAAGCCGCGACGATCGTGCCGCCTTCATCGCCGCCTTCGGGGCCGAGATCGAGAATCCAGTCCGCCTCGGCAATCACATCAAGGTCGTGCTCGATCACGATCACGCTGTGGCCACCGTCCGCCAGGCGATGCAGCACGCGAATGAGCTTGGCCACGTCGGCCATGTGCAGGCCCACCGTCGGCTCGTCCAGCACGTAGAGCGTGTGGGGCGGCTTCTGGCCGCGGCGCGTCACGTCGTCGCGCACCTTGGACAACTCGGTGACAAGCTTGATGCGCTGCGCCTCGCCGCCGGACAGCGTGGGCGAGGGCTGGCCCAGCGTCAGGTAGCCGAGGCCCACGTCCTTCATCAACTGCAGCGGGTGGGCGATGCTGTTCATCGCACCAAAGAATTCGACCGCTTCGTCGATCTCCATGGTCAGCACATCGCCGATGTTCTTGCCGCGCCAGGTGACGGCCAGCGTTTCTGCATTGAAGCGCTGGCCGTGGCAGACGTCGCAGCCGACCTTCACGTCGGGCAGGAAGCTCATGGCGATGGTGCGCACGCCCTGGCCTTCACAGGCAGGGCAGCGGCCGTCGCCGGTGTTGAACGAGAAGCGCGAGGCGGTGTAGCCGCGTGCCCGCGCCTCGAGTGTGTCGGCAAAGAGCTTGCGGATGGTGTCCCACACGCCGATGTACGTGGCGGGGCAGGAGCGCGGCGTCTTGCCGATCGGCGTCTGGTCGACTTCCAGCACGCGGTCGATGGTTTCCCAGCCGATGACGCTGTCGCAGCCGTGCCAGTCGTGTTTGACGTCGAGCTTGCGCGGCATCTTCGCCTCTGGCGCCTCTGCCTGCGCGGCTTTGCGTGCGCGCCGCGTAGCCGGCGAAGACAGCACCGAACGGCCGACCGCATCGAGCAGGTTCGTCATCAACACATCACGCGCCAGCGTCGATTTGCCCGAGCCCGAAACGCCCGTAATCGCCACCAGACGCGACAGCGGCATCGTCGCGGTGACGTTGCGCAGGTTGTGCAGCTTGGCGCCGTGCACCGTCAGCCATTGCTCCGGCACCGCCTGCGTGCCGCCGCGCGGCGCAACCACCTGGCGGCGGGGCTGCAGCGGATGCTCGATCGGCTGCGACAGGAACCGGCCCGTGAGCGAATCCGGCTGCGCGGCCAGATCCTGCACGCCGCCTTGCGCAACCAGCGTGCCGCCGCGCTTGCCGGCACCCGGGCCGATGTCGATGATGTGGTCGGCCCGGCGGATGGTGTCTTCATCATGCTCGACCACCACCAGCGTGTTGCCCTTGTCGCCCAGCTTGCGCAGCGCGTCGAGCAGGATCTGGTTGTCGCGCGGATGCAGGCCGATGGTCGGCTCATCCAGCACGTAGCACACGCCTTGCAGGTTGCTGCCGAGTTGCGCAGCCAGGCGGATACGCTGGGCTTCACCGCCCGACAGGCTTGGCGCGGCGCGATCCAGGCTCAGGTAGCCCAGGCCGACTTCCTCCAGGAACGACAGGCGGCTGTGAATCTCGGCCACCACATCGCGGGCGATGTCGGCGTCCCGGCCGGTCAGGTCCAGGCCCTCGACCCAGCGGCGGGTCTGGCTGACCGTCCACTGCGCAATGTCGACGATGGGCCTGTCGGCAAAGGTGACGGCGCGCGCCGTCGGGTTCAGGCGCGTGCCGTTGCAATCCGGGCAGGGCAGGTCGGTCATGCCTTCGGGATCGACTTCCTCTGAAGGAAGCGTCTGCTCGCGGCCGCGATCGTCTCCGCTGAGCACGGTGTCGTCAAACGCGGCGCGCTGTTCGCGCGTGAGCGCCAGCCCGGTACCGACGCAGCTCGCGCACCAGCCGTGCTTGCTGTTGTACGAGAACATGCGCGGATCCAGCTCGGGGTAGCTGGTGCCGCAGGTCGAGCACGCGCGCTTGGTCGAAAAGACCTTGACGCTGCCCACGTGCGCCGTGCCGCCCTTGTGCATGGCGCTCTGCAGGCCATCCAGCGGCGCGAGCACGTGCATGATGCCCTTGCCGTACTCCAGCGCCTGCTCCAGCAACGCACGCAGCGCGGCCTCGTTTTCCGGCGAGACAACGATGTCGCCGACGGGCAGTTCCAGCGTGTGCTCGCGGAAGCGGTCCAGGCGCGGCCACGGGTCGACGCTCAGGAATTCGCCATCGACGCGCAGATGCGTATAGCCGCGGGCCTTGGCCCATTTGGCAAGGTCGGTATAGACGCCCTTGCGGTTCAGGACCAGCGGCGCAAGCAGGCCGATGTGCTGGCCGCGATGATCGCGTATGAGCTGCGCAAAGATCGCCTCCGGGCTTTGCGCCGACACCGGCGTGCCGTCGTGGATGCAGTGCTGCACGCCGAGCTTCACATACAGCAGTCGCAGGAAGTGCCACACCTCGGACGTGGTCGCCACCGTGCTCTTGCGGCCGCCGCGCGACAGGCGCTGCTCAATCGCCACGGTGGGCGGAATGCCATAGACGGCATCGACTTCCGGCCGCCCCGCGGGCTGCACGATGGAACGTGCATACGCGTTGAGCGATTCAAGATAGCGTCGCTGCCCCTCGTGGAAGAGGATGTCGAACGCCAGCGTCGACTTGCCCGAACCCGATACGCCCGTCACCACGTTGAACTTGCCGTGCGGAATGTCGACGTTCAGGCCCTTGAGGTTGTGCTCGTGGGCGTGGACGATGCGCACGACGTTTTCGCCCTGGACTTCCGCCAGCGCAGCGCGCTTGGCGCGGCGCTCGGCCAGTGCCGTCTGCAGCGGCACGCCTTCGATGGCTTCCGGCTGACCAACGCTGGCTTCGTATTGCTTGAGCGCGGCGCCCGTGTGCGATGCAGCGCAGTCTTTGACCTGCGCAGGCGTGCCGGCGCAGACCAGCAGGCCGCCGGCGTCGCCGCCCTCGGGGCCGAGGTCGATGATCCAATCCGCCGCACGCACCACGTCGAGGTTGTGTTCGATCACGATCAGCGAATGCCCGGCGTCGAGCAGCTTGCCGAACGCCCGCATCAGCTTGGCGATGTCGTCAAAGTGCAGGCCCGTGGTGGGCTCGTCGAACATGAACAGGCGGCCGGCGTTGGCGGGCACGTCCTGCTTGACGCGCTTGCGCGCCGCGGCCTGGGCGGCCTGCGCGGCTTCGGCCAGGAAGCCCGCCAGCTTCAGGCGTTGGGCCTCGCCGCCGGAGAGCGTCGGCACCGGTTGGCCAAGCTTCACGTATTCCAGGCCCACGTCGACGATCGGTTGCAGCACGCGCAGCACGTCGGCGTCTTCGGCGAACACGCTGGCGGCTTCGCTCACCGTCAGTTCCAGCACATCGGCCACGGACAATGCGCGGCCGGCACGCGGCAGCTTCACTTCCAGGATTTCGGCGCGATAGCGCGTGCCGTCGCAATCCGGGCAGCGCAGGTAGATGTCGGAGAGGAACTGCATCTCGACGTGCTCGAAGCCCGAGCCGCCGCAGGTCGGGCAACGGCCGTCGCCCGAGTTGAAGCTGAACGTGCCGGCCGTGTAGCCGCGCTGCAGCGCCATCGGCGCCTTGGCAAACAGCTTGCGGATTTCATCAAACGCGCCAACGTAGCTGGCCGGGTTCGAACGCGCGGTCTTGCCGATCGGGGATTGGTCAACGAACACCACGTCGCTGATCTGATCGGCACCGCGCAAGGCGCGGAATGCGCCGGGCGATTCCGTTGCCTTGCCGAAATGCCGCGCCAGCGCCGGGTGCAGCACGTCCTGGATCAACGTCGATTTGCCCGAGCCGGACACGCCGGTCACGCACACCAGGCGCTGCAGCGGAACTTCCACCGTGACATCGCGCAGGTTGTGTTCCGACGCGCCTTCGAGCACCAGCCGCGGCGTGGCGTCGGTGACGGGGCGCGCCTGCCAATCCGTGGCGTCGGCCACGCGGCGCTGCCCCGACAGATACGCGCCCGTGAGCGTATCGGCCTGACGGATGGCCGCAGGCGTGCCGTCAAAGACGATGTTGCCCCCACGCTCGCCGGGGCCGGGCCCCATGTCGATCAGGCGGTCCGCAGCCAGCATTACGGACGGATCGTGCTCGACCACCACCAGCGTGTTGCCCGCGTCGCGCAGGCGCTGCATGGCTTCGACAATGCGATCCAGATCGCGCGGGTGCAGGCCGATGCTGGGTTCATCCAGCACGAACAGCGTGTTGACGAGCGATGTGCCCAGCGCCGTCGTCAGGTTGATCCGCTGCACTTCCCCGCCCGACAGCGTGCGGCTCTGGCGATCGAGCGTCAGGTAGCCGATGCCCACGTCGCACAGATACGCCAGCCGTGTGCGCACCTCGTCCAGCAGCAGCTTGAGCGCGTCGTCGAGCAGTGTGGACGGCAGCGTCAGTTCATCGAAGAAACGGCGGATGCGCTCGATCGGCAGCAGCATCAGGTCGTGCACGGTCAGCCCGGGCAAGGCTTCGAGCTGGGTGCGGCTCCAGGCCACGCCGCGCGGCATGAAGCGGTGTTCGGGTGCGAGCACGGCGTCGGCGTTTTCCTTGGTGCCCAGGCGCCACTGCATCGACTCGGTTTTCAGTCGTGCACCGCCGCAGGTTTCGCAGGTCGTGTAGCTGCGGTACTTGGAGAGCAGCACGCGGATGTGCATCTTGTAGGCCTTCGACTCCAGGTAGTCGAAGAAGCGGCGCACGCCGTACCACTGCTTGTTCCAGCCGCCGCGTTTGAAGGCCGGGTCTCCATTGATGACCCAGTTGCGCTGGGCTTCGGTCATCTCTGTCCACGGCGTGCCGCGCGGGATGTCGGCTGCGGCGGCATAGCGCATCAGATCGTCCTGGCATTCCTTCCAGGCCGGCGTCTGCATCGGCTTGATGGCACCGTCGCGCAGCGTCTTGCGCTCGTCCGGAATCACCAGTCCAAGATCGACGCCGATCACGCGGCCGAAACCACGGCAGGTATCGCACGCGCCATAAGCGGAATTGAACGAGAAGAGAGCGGGTTGCGGGTCTGCGTAGCGCAGGTCGCTTTCGGGGCAGTGCAGGCCGGTGGAAAAGCGCCAGATGGTCGGCTCCGCACCTTCATCGGCCGGCAAGACATACACGCTGACGCGCCCGCCGCCGCGCTTGAGCGACGACTCAATGGCCTCCAGCGCGCGGGCACGCTCGGTGCCCTGCAGACGGAAGCGGTCGGCCACCACATCGAGCAGCTTGCGCTTGCCCGTGGAGGACTCCACCACGCGCTCGGCCTGCACGCGCGTATAGCCGCTGACCGACAGCCATTGCGTGACTTCTTCAGGGCTCGTATTGGCGGGCAGTTCGACGGGAAAGGTCACCACCAGGCGTGGATCGCCATCGCGCGTGCGCGAGAGCAGCTCGTCGTAGATCGTTTCCGGCGTGTCGTGGCGCACCGGCAGCGCGGTGTCGCGGTCGAACAGCTGGGCGGCGCGCGCAAACAGCAGCTTCAGGTGATCGTTCAGTTCCGTCATCGTGCCGACCGTCGAGCGCGAGCTGCGCACGGGGTTGGTCTGGTCGATGGCGATGGCGGGCGGCACGCCTTCGACGTGCTCGACCTGCGGCCGGTCCATGCGGTCGAGGAACTGACGCGCATAGGCGCTGAAGGTCTCGACGTAGCGGCGCTGGCCTTCGGCGTAGAGCGTGTCGAAAACGAGGCTGGACTTGCCGGAGCCCGACGGGCCGGTCACGACGGTCATTTCGCCCGTACGGAGGTCCAGATCGAGGTTTTTGAGATTGTGCTGACGGGCTCCGCGCAGGCGAATGACACCGGAGGACATGGAGGGCGTTCCTTGGAGCTTGGAGGTAAGGGGGCATGCCGGCGGGGCTAAAGCATCGGCCGCTGCGCCGGCAATCAGAATTCGAGCCGTAAACTGTAGCGGATTATCAAGATCCGGTTTGTCTACGGAACAAGTCGTGGGCGGGAGCCTAACGCAAGGCTCCTGACAGCGTTTTGTCAGGAGGTTTCAGCGGAGGGGGAAAAAGAGTGGGGTGATGCTTGTATCACCCCTGCGGCAGGGCGATCAGCCCGCCTCGCGCCCATAAGAAGCCTGGTTGGCGGGCAGGTCGAAGCCCGTGGGGCCGGGCTTGCGCGGGACAAAACGGTGGTGCTCGACCACGCCGCCCTTGACGATCACGACGGTCTCTTCGGGAATCTCGGCCCATGCGCCGGGCAGGTCGACAAGCGGTTCGGACAGCACAAGGAAGGCGTCGTCGCCGGCGTCTTCAATCGCGGCGCTGTCAGGATAGAGCTGGTGCAGATGCCTGAACGACGTGCTATGGAACAGCGAGCGCGATTCGCCCTCGCTGGAGTAGCGCGCAGCCACGATCTGAACGCCGTCCGTCGCGCAGACCGTCATGTTTAGCGGGTATTCGACGCCGTGGCGGCGGCCGATGTCTTCGATCAGCCCGACCATCTGTTCGAGCGCGCCGCGCGGGTCGCGGTCGAGCCCGAACGACAGCGCCAGGAAAAACATGATCTCGGAATCGGTCGAGCCTTCGATCCAGCGGAACAGCTCCGGCGCCACTTCCATCATCAGCGCGCGGCGGAGCAATGGGTATTCGCGGATCAACCCGTTGTGCGCAAAAAGCCACCGGCCGTAGCGGAACGGATGGCAGTTGGTCTCTTGCGCCGGGGTGTCGGTGGCCGCTCGCACGTGGGCGATGAACATCGACGAGCGGATGGCGCGGGCGGCTTCACGCAGGTTGGTGTCGTTCCACGCGGGATGCAGGCAGCGGTATCGAAAGGGCACTTCAGAGTAACGGCCGTACCACCCGATGCCGAAACCGTCGCCGTTGGTGGTCGTCTCGCCGCCAAGGCGGGAGCGCAGACTCTGGTCGATCAACGAGTGCCGCGGCCGGAACAGCACTGTCTCCATCTGAATGGGATTGCCTGAATACGCCAGCCAGCGACACATGATGCGTTTGCCTATAAGGGATTCCTTGAAAGGTGAGTCTATGCAATGCGTTTGTGAATGCACAAGCAAATCCCAACCCTCATCCGGCCATGGTCCGGGCGGCTTCGCGGCCTTGAGGGTCACGTCCGTCACCTGTTTTTGGGCCGGCTTCACGCACGATAGACAGCTCGCGAATCCGCACGTGCACGGCGCAGCGGGCCCCTGCACGGGCTGTGCGGACTTGCCGGGCGAGCGTCCAGCGCGCGTCTCAGAAGTGCTCGGTTCGGGCCCGGACCCGTAAGTTCAGCACGGCAACACTGTCGTCAAAACGCATCACCATGGCCAGCGGTGCGGGGTCGGTCAGCGGTTTGAGAGCCTCATCCAGCCGGCGGATCGGATTGCGCGTGTCGTTGCGCACGGAATGGCAGCCGAGTGCCTCCGAACACACCCGCGAGGGCAGCGCTCAATGGATGTTCTTTATTCCTCGACCTCACTACGCACCATCAATACCGGCTTGTTGGTCTTGCGGACCACGCCTTCGGCCACGCTGCCGAGCACCAGATGCTTGAGCCCACGCCGGCCATGTGTGCCGAGCACGATCAGGTCGGTTGCGGTCTCGTTGGCTTCTGCGACGATCGTTGCGGAGATCTGCCCGGGCGCAATGGAGTTTTCGAGCAGCTTGGTCGAATGTTTGACGCCTGCGGCATCCAGCTTCTTCGATACCTCGGCAAGCGTGTCGCGGCCGTAGCCGGCGACCTGCTTGGCGTAGGCAATCGAGTCAGATCCAACCATGTCGAAGGTGATGTCGCTGCTATCGGCAACGAAGAGGGCTTCGACTTCCGCGCCCGTCGCCTTGCTGACCACAATGGCTTGGTGCAGCGCGAGGTAGGACGCGTGGCTGCCGTCGACGGCGAGCAGGATTCGTTGGTACATGGTGGTCTCCAAGGCGTTGCGCAGTCGGGCACCGCGTGTAACCAGCGTAGACAGCGTGGCGCGTGGGCTGTTGATGCGCGTCAAAGGTCTTTCGACGGCACCTGCAGGACGGCAGCGCCCGCCACGCGTCCGGCGCGGAGGTCTTCCAAGGCGGTGTTGGCGTCTTGCAGCGGATAGGGCGTGACGTGCACCCGCAACGGGACTTCCGCCGCGATGCGCATGAGCGCGAGTCCATCGGCCCGCGTCAGGTTTGCGACGGAGACAAGCTTGCGCTCTTCCCATAGCAACCGGTACGGAAATGCCGGGATGTCGCTCATGTGAATGCCGCCGCAAACCACCGAGCCGCCCTTGACCACGGCCTGCAGCGCCTGCGGCACGAGCGCGCCGATGGGCGCGAAGATCAACGCGGCGTCGAGCTGTTCCGGTGCGGGGGTGTCGCTGGCGCCTGCCCAACTGGCACCGGTGTCCAGCGCAAGATGTTGAGCCGCAGTGTCACCGGTGCGGGTGAAGGCGAAGACCTCGCGCTGCTCCGCCACGGCGATCTGCGTGATGAGGTGGGCCGCAGCGCCAAAGCCGTAGATGCCGATCCTGCGTGCATCGCCGGCCATGCGCAGCGTGCGGTAGCCGATCAGCCCCGCACAGAGCAGCGGCGCGGCGTGGGCGTCGTCGTACCGCGCGGGAATCGGCAGGCAGTACCGGGCGTCGCAAACGGCGTATTGCGCATAGCCGCCATCGCGCGTGTAGCCGGTGAAGGCAGGGTGGTCGCACAGGTTTTCGCGCCCGTGCAGGCAGTACGGGCAGACGCCGCACGTCCAGCCGAGCCACGGCACGCCAACGCGCTCGCCCGGGGTGGGCGCCGTCACGCCTTCGCCGCATGACTCGACGATGCCTACGATTTCGTGGCCGGGAATCAGGGAGGGTTTTGGGGTGGTCAGTTCACCGTCTACGATATGGAGGTCCGTACGGCAGACGCCACACGCGGACACCGCGATCCGGACCTCACCGGGCCCAGGCGTGGGCATAGGCACATCACGCCAGATCAATGGCTTTCCGGCACCTTCCATCACCATGGCCTGCATCGATTCAGGCATCGCTGTCTCCGAGGTTGGCGTGTCTGGTCAGTATGGAACAGTGCTGTGGAATGACCGCCCGGCAGTCGACCATCGACTGCGCCAGATCAATCGGAAAGCGTTGCCGCGCGTAATACTGAACAGGTCAACGCAACAGCCATTCGACTCCACTGAATGTCTTCACTGCTGTCTTTCTCGGTTGCCCTGGGCGTGGGGCTGGCGATCGGCCTTGAGCGCGAGCGGAGTCATGCCGACAGCGCAGAGCTGCCAGCGGGCATGCGAACGTTTGCGATCGGGGCGCTGGCGGGTGCCATCGCGGCAAGCCTGCCAATACCATTTGCCGTGCCCACGGTGCTGCTGACGGTCGCGGTGTTGGCGGCGGTCGGTTATCACCATTCGGCCAATGTTGATCCTGGCGTGACGACGGAATTCGCACTGGTCGCGACCACGCTGTTAGGCGCCTATGCCGTGAGCGAGCCCGAAATGACGGCTGGCCTCGGCACGGTCTTACTTGTCCTGCTCTATGCCAAAGCGGGTTTGCATCGGTTTGCCCGCACGGTCATTACCCAGCGTGAACTCGCCGATCTGCTGATCCTTGCCGTGGCGGCATTGCTGATCTGGCCCGCGGTTCCAGACCGGAACTTGGGGCCGCTGAACGCCTGGAACCCGCACACGTTGTGGCTGGTTGTGCTGCTTGTCATGCTGACAGGCAACACGGGCCATTTTGCTGCGCGATGGTTTGGAGAGCGGATCGGCTTGCCGCTGGCCGGCTTGTTCAGCGGGTTTGCATCGAGCGTGGCCACGATCACGGCCGTGGCAGCACGCGTGCGGCGGGACCATCGCCCCGTTGATGGTGCGGTTGCCGCGGCGCTGCTGTCCAATGTCGCCACGCTGGTGCAGATGCTGCTGCTGATCGCTGCCATCAACATCGACTTGTTGCGCGTGCTGGCGGCTCCGCTGGCGGTGGGCATGATGGCGACCGTGGCATGGTCGGCGCTCTGGATATGGCGCGCCAACGAGCCGCTCCAGGAGGCGCCGGAGAGTTCGGTGTCATCCATCAACTGGCGCGTCGCAATCGGCTTTGCGCTGTGGACGGCTGCCTTGCTGCTTGCCGCAGCTGCCGCGCGCACATGGTTCGGGACAGCGGCGGTGGTGGCTGTCACCGTGTTTGGGGCGTTTGCCGATGTCCATGCCGCGACCGCTTCGATCGCAACGCAGGTTGCCAGCCACACGTTGCAGACGCCGACGGCAGGCGCGCTGGTGATGCTTGCGCTGACAGCCAACACGTTCTCGAAGATTGTCGTGGCCATCAGCGGAGGCCGCGCTTTTGCCGGTAAGGTCACCGCTGGTCTGCTGACCATGCTTCTGTCCAGCTGGGCGGTGTTCTGGCTTGTCGCCTGGTCAATGCCGCCCAATGCCCAGCACCCAATAGAGCGGGCACATGCGGATCAGGCCGGTCACCAGAGGGATCAGCCCCAGCCAGCCAACCCATGCTGGCACCTTGCCAAAAAATGCCAGCAGGATCATGGCGATGCCGATCAGGATGCGGACGGCGCGGTCCGCGGTTCCAACATTGGTAAACATGACAGCGCTCCTGAAGAACGGTGGGTGAACACTTAGAGAATCAAATCGGACGGCGCGTGCTGGCGGGACTGGCCAGCGTTGTCGCGACCGAGAATGCCGGCCAGCAAGGTCCATTCGCCACCCATTGCGCGGATGGTGTCGTCCAGGCTGAGCATGCCCACCAGCCGTTGCTGACGATCGACCACCGCCAGACGGTGCAGGCCGTGGCTCAGCATCGAGCGCAAGGCTTCGCTGATCACGGCGTCATCGTGGATGGTCAGAAGGCCGTGCGTCATGACTTCCGATACGGCGGTCTGGCTGCAGTCGCTGCGGCTGGCAAGGCCGTGCACCACCATGTCCCGGTCTGTCACGATGCCCACCACCCGAGAACCCCCAGCGGCGTGTTCCGTGACAAGCAGCGCCCGGGCGCTTTCGTCCCGCATCAGCCGGGCGGCTTGCTGCAGCGTCGCCGTCGCCTGGACGTGAACGATGCGGTGGGAACAAATTTCATCGACCCTCATGCTGAACTCCGATGCGCGTACGTTTTCACTATAAGAACGGGCCGGTGTCAAAGTTTGATCTCGCACAAGGTGCCATGCGCTTTCCATGACTGCACCCCGGGGGCAGCGGATAGCGGACGAGTCTATCGAGCGTTGCGCGCTGGCTCTTGAGGCAGATCAATTGGCATTGCGTGAGGCTGCAGCGAGCCAAACGCTGATGTAAATCAAGGGGTGATCCGCTTGGTGGTCCAACATGGAATTCAGCAGCCCCGATTGGGGCCGACGACGGATTCGATGGAGGCACATCATGTACGACAGGATTCTGGTAGCGGTGGATGGCAGTCCGACGGCAGACCGGGCGCTGGACGAGGCAATCCAGCTTGCACAAAAGCTCGGCTCGGAGTTGGTCATCGCCCACGTGATCGATAACTCGTACCTGATGTACGACGTTGGCTATATCGATGTCGGCGCCTTTACCGAGGCCTTGGTCAAACAAGGCAATCAAATTGTTGCCGACGCGCGTGCCAAGGCCGAAAAGGCAGGTGTGCACGTCCATAGCGTCGTGGTTGACGACCCGATCGGCACTTTCGATATCGGCACTGCCATTGAACAGGCGGCACACAACGTCGGCGCCCAAGCCCTGGTGCTGGGCACGCACGGGCGTCGCGGCTTCCAACGGTTGTTCCTCGGCAGCGTCGCCGAGAGCGTTGTGCGCCGGAGCACACTGCCGGTGCTGCTCGTCCGCGCGGAGCCGACGGAAACGTCGCACGCGCCTACCGAACCGCTAAGCAACGCCGTCATTGCCTAGTCCGGTAGCGCATCTTCTGACACGACTTCGGGATCTGACCATGAGCTACGCCAGTGTGATGGTGCATCTGGACCGCAGCGAACGCGCCATGCACCGCCTTGACCTTGCGGCCCAGTATGCCCAGGCGCACGGCGCCAAACTCGTCGGCATCTATGCGAGCTTTGCGCCAAGCCTCAGCTGGTTCTACATGATGGAGAACGCTGCGCACTATCTGGAGGAAGACCGCATCCGGCGCGACAGCATCCGGGATGCGGTGCACGCGCGCTTTCGCCTGGCGACGGAGAAGCTTGCGGTGGAAACGGAGTGGCGAGCAGTGGAAGGCGACCCCGTGGCTCTCGTACTTCGTGAAGCGCGTGAGACCGATCTTCTCGTCGTCGGGCAACGGAACCACGATGAACCGGATGAATTCATTGCCGGCGACTTTGTGGAGACCCTGATCCTGGAGTCGGGCCGCCCCGTGCTGGTTGTGCCGTATGCGGGCAACTTCACTGCATTGCCGCAGCGCGTGCTGGTGGCCTGGAGCGGCGGACGCGAATCGGCCCGTGCGCTGCACGATGCCATGCCGATGATGACGGGCACCAATGTGCACGTGCTGCAGATCACAAGCACGCAGCCAAAGCACTGGGCCGAGGAAACCACGGTGGGTCAGGTGGCGCGTGCGCTGAATGCGCGCGGTATTCATACAACGGTGGAAGAGACCGATTGCGCAGATTCCGATGCCGCCGTGGGTGAGTTGCTGCTCTCGCGAGCGGCCGACTTCAATGCCGATCTGATCGTGATGGGGGCCTACGGGCACAGCCGCCTGCGCGAACTCGTACTGGGCGGGGTGACGCGCACCCTGCTGAACACGATGACCGTGCCGGTGCTGATGTCGCACTGAGCCTCGACCTCAATTGAACCTGAGGAGATCACGATGAAGAACGATATCCAGCTCAAGCACGATGTCGAAGAAGAATTGCAATGGGACCCGGCGGTGGATGCCAGTCGCTTTGCCGTGCAGGCCAAGGATGGCGTCGTCACGCTCTCCGGCGGCGTCGACACGTTCGCCGACAAGCATGCCGCGGAAGAGGCGATCCGGCGTGTAGCCGGCGTGACCGCGCTTGTCATCCATGTGGATGTGCGGATGCCGCCGGATATGGAGCGCCCGGATGGCGAGATTGCGCAGGCGATCAGCAGCGCGTTGCATTGGAATGCATCGGTGCCGCCGGATGCTGTCCAGATCACTGTCGAGGGCGGCGCCGTGACGCTGCGCGGTGAAGTCGACCAGGACTTCCAGCGCCGTGCGGCGCTGGACACGGTGCGCAGAGTGCGCGGCGTGAAATCCGTGGCCAATGCGCTGACATTGCGCGCCGCCTCGGGCCCCGCGGATCTGAGCAATCGCATTGCAAAGGCACTGCAACGCCTGGCTGCAGTTGACGCGTCGCGCCTGAATGTTTCCGTGGCGGACGGCACGGTGACCTTGTACGGGCCGCTGCGCAACCTCAACGAGTGCCGTGCCGCCCGTGAGGCCGCATGGGATGCACCAGGCGTGCGCGCCGTCGTCGACCAGATGTGGGTTGGTTCCTAGAGGCAATCCGCCATTTCCACTGCTTTCGAAATCCCTGGAGTACGAGATGGAAAAGAAGCTGATCGTGTACTACTCGCGCACCGGCACGGCACGTCAGGTAGCCGAGCAGATGGCTGCGCAGAGCGGATGGCAGCTTGCCGAGGTGACGGACGAGCATCCGCGCGCCGGCTTCCTGGGAGATGCGCGCTGCGTCCTCGAAACGGTATTCCATGCGCGCGCCAAGTATCGCTATGAAGGTCCGCCGCTTGATGATGTCGAACACGTCATCGTGATCGCGCCCATCTGGATGGGCCACCTGGCTTCGCCCATGCGGGACTTCCTGGCTGACCAACTGCCGGGGTCCACGCACCTGTCCGTGATTTGTGTCATGGCGGCCCGCGGGGCGTTCCGTGCTGTCGAAGAAATCATGCGCATCACGGCCACCATTCCGGCGCCGGTGCTGGCGCTGTTCCAGCGTGACGTGCTCAGCGGGCTGTCGCAAGAAGAGATCGCGGGTTTCATCGAACAGGTGAAGACTGCCGGCCGGTGGGAGCAATCGAGGCAACGTCCGGCCTGGCTGTCGCCAACGGAAGCCTGAGGCCGAACCCACCGCTGGGACGTTGAATCCATTGAAGGAGACGTGGCATGAGCCGCTTTACCGAGGCGCAATGGAAACGGCTGAGGAGCTTGCTCGACGAGCAGGAAGCACGCGTGCGGCGCCAGTTGTCGGCGCTGGGCCCAACCACTGTGCCGGTGCCGCGTGAAGCGCCGTTTGAGAACGCGGATCTTGCCGATGAAGAGGTAGGGGAACAAACGAACGACGTCATGCTCGTCCGCTACCGAAGCGAGCTTGAGCAACTGAACGCTGCACGCGAGCGTATGCAGCAGCACAGCTACGGTATCTGCGTCGATTGTGGCGAAGCGATTCCGTTTTTACGCCTGCAAGCCCAGCCGACGGCCATGCGCTGTCTGCCTTGCCAAACAGCGTGTGAGCGCCGCTGGGCATAGCAAGGCGACTCTATCCAGCAGGAGCAAAGTATGAAAAGCGATCTGGGCATCAAACAGGACGTCAACGACGAACTGCTTTGGGAGCCTGCGGTGGATGCCGCAGCAATTGGTGTGGAGGTGGACAACGGCGTGGTGACACTGACCGGCCACGTTCGCAGCTACATGGAAAAGCTTGCTGCCGAGCATGCAGCCGAACGTGTTGCTGGCGTGCGTGGTGTCGTGCAGAAAATCGAAGTCCGCCTGCCGGGAGCGCATACGGACGCAGACGTTGCCCAAGCGGCCCGCGCCGCGCTTGAATGGCAGGTTACCCTGCCGTCCAACCGCATCGAGGTGCTGGTCGAAAACGGCTGGGTGACGCTCTCGGGTGAGGTGGACTGGCCCTACCAGAGCGAGCAGGCAGCGCATGCGGTGGGATCGTTGCGTGGTGTGGCGGGCCTGATCAATCGGCTGCAGATCAAAGCGCGCGTGGCGCCAGCCAATGTTGCCGAGCAGATCGGTGCGGCGCTCAAGCGGCATGCCGCGCGTGAAGCCGACCACATTCGCGTCTCCGTTCAAGGCGGGACGGTCACGCTCAGCGGCCACATCGGTTCCGCATCGGAGCGGCGTGCGGCAAAGGGCGCGGCATGGTCCGCACCTGGAGTGACGGAAGTCATCGATCATCTCCAGATCGTGCCGTAGGTAATGAAGCAGTAAAGAAAACATGCCGCCCCACCTGAAAAGCGGGGCGGCATGTTTTTTGGGGGGCGCCCCGAGCGATCAAAGCTCCATCAGTGCCGCCTTGTCGGTCAGCTCGATGTTCTTGCCGCTCACCACGATCCAGCCTTCGCGCTGAAACCTCGACAGCGCACGGCTGACGGTCTCGAGCTGCATGCCAAGGTAGCTGCCGATTTCTTCCCGGGTCATGCGCAGCGTGAAGCTGGTAGCGGAATACCCCCGGTCCTGCATGCGCGTGGAAAGGTTCAGCAGGAAGGTGGCAACACGCGCTTCCGCACTCAGCCCAGCGAGCAGCAGCATCAGCCCTGACTCGCGCACGATCTCTTCTGCCATCAATTGGTGAAGGCGATGTTGCAGTGGACGAATGTCCTGGCACAGGTCCTCAATGCAATGGAAGGGCATGGAGCACACGGTGCTGTCCTCCAGCGCAATCGCGTCGCATGTGTGCCGATCGGCGGCAATGCCGTCGAGGCCGAGCGTTTCGCCCGCCAATTGGAATCCGGTGACGTGATTTGCGCCGTTGGGGTGCGATACCACGGTTTTGAACGAACCGGACCGGATGGCATACAGCGCATGGAACACGTCGCCCGCCCGAAAAAGGGCTTCGCCTTTGGCGATCTTGCGCCAGGTGTGCACCATCCGATCCAGTTGTTCGTGTTGCGCCGATGGCACAGCGCTCGCGATACAGGCCCAGTGCATCATGCAGTTGGTGCATTGGCTGCTGGGAATCAGGGGTGTTGTCTGGCGGATCTGCGTTGCGTCGCGGACGAGCCTGAGCTGGGGAAGTTGGCGGGTTTCGACGGGTGAAGGGGACTCTATCGTGCGCGGAATCATGGGGGCGGCTCCGGAAGGCGTCTGTGGTCTTTGAACCACACATCCTCGGTGAGGTGGTGGGTGTCCGGTCACTGCGCTCCATCAAGGCCCGGTGTCCGTACGGTCAGTATCGGAGGCGCGGCGTTTGCGCGAAATCAGGCAGCGCTGAGATGGTCGTCGGGATGTGCCATGCCGCTGTCAGGATTCCCTGACAGCGGCGGCAGGGTTTTCCGGGGGGCTTCTCCTTCACACGGCTAGTACCTCCAGCCTTGGGAATGGGCTATGTTGATTGCATCCCGACCTTTTGGTGGTGCTCGGTGGCGGAGCAAGATACTCAATCCTCAAAGGCAACGCACAGGCGGCTGCTGCAGTTGCAATCCACTTCGGCCGAACTGGTGGTGGGGGTGCTGGCCGTTTTGCTGCTGGCGGCGGCAGTTGCCCGGCTGGCGTTTGCGCTTCAGGCCGGGGATGCCCCCTTCATTTTGCTGGCCTCGGCAAGTATTTCTGCGGTCATCGCACTGGTCTTCTATTGGCTGCGGCTGCGGAAGTTGCGAGCCGCCGTCGCCCGGGATCTGACGTACCTAGAAAAGAGCGAAGCGCGGCTGGCCGGCATCATCCGGTCATCAATGGAAGCCATCATTTCGGTGGACGAAACCCAGCGCATCGTGCTCTTCAATCCCATGGCTGAAACTCTGTTCGGTTGTTCAGCGCGCCAAGCCATCGGCCGCCCACTGTCAGACTTTATTCCCGAGCGGTTTCGCGGCGCGCACGAAGCGCATGTACGGCGCTTCGGGGTGACGGGCGTATCGGAGCGCCAGATGGGTAAGCAGCGCCCGCTGTTTGCCCTGCATACCGATGGGCGCGAATTCCCGATCGAAGCGTCGATTTCACAGATCGAAGTGAACGGCGGCAAGCTCTTCACGGTGATGCTGCGCGACACCACGGAGCGTGTGCGTGCGGAAGCGGCGCTGCGGCGCTCCCAGGAAGAACTGCAGCATCTGTCGGACAGCATCCTGGCCACGCGCGAGGAGGAGCGGCACCGCATCGCCCGCGAGCTGCACGACGATCTGGGCCAACGCCTGAGCGCGCTCAAGATGGACATTTCGCTGCTGGCAGCGGATCTGCAGGCCGCACGGAGCGACAAGGCGCTGATCGACCAGACCCAGGCAATGCAACACGTGATCGACGAGACGATTGTTGCCGTTCGGCATATCTCGGCGGATCTTCGGCCGCCATTGCTCGACGAGTTGGGGCTCGTGCCGTCCCTCGAATGGATGGCCAAGAATTTTCGCCAACGCTTTGGCCTGGTCGTGACTGTGCATGCGCAAGAACTGGCGATGAACGAGCGCGCTGCCATCTCGGTGTTCCGGATCGTGCAGGAGGCACTCAACAACGTCGTGCGCCACGCCGATGCCACGCGTGTTGAGATCGAGTTCTCGCAGCAGGACGACGTGCTCGAACTGTCCATTCAAGACAATGGCCATGGCTGGAGTGGGGCGCCTCCGGCGGTGGGTGAACGCAAGCCGCTGGGATTGCTTGGCATTCGCGAGCGCGCCCGGCTACTGGGCGGGCAGGCAACGATCACACATGCACCTGGTGGCGGCTTTCGCTTGAGCGTGAGCTTTCCCGCCGTTCACAAGGCCACCGAGGAGGCGCCGTCATGATTCGCGTGATGATCGCCGACGATCATGCCGTGATGCGCGATGGCGTGCGTCATATCCTTGAGCGCGCGGGGGATTTTGAAGTCGCCTGCGAAGCCTCCGACGGTACACAGGTCGTGCAACTTGTGCGTGATCATCAACCGCAGGTGATCGTGCTCGATCTTTCCATGCCGGGGCGCAGCGGGCTGGAACTGCTCCGCCAGCTGCATGACGATCACCCCAGGGTGCGCGTGCTGGTGCTGACCATGCACGCTGAAGAACAATACGTGGCACGCGCCTTTCGTGCGGGGGCGGCCGGCTACCTGACAAAGGAGAGCGCCGCCACCGAACTGGTTACCGCGCTGCAGAAGGTGGCGAACGGCGGCACCTACGTCAGCCCACCCATGGCGGAGAAGCTCGCGCACAGCCTGGGCGAGCCCAGTGAAGAGGCGGCCCACACGCGCCTGTCCGACCGCGAGATGGAAGTCTATCGCCGGCTGGTGCGCGGCGGGCCCTTGACCGAGATCGCCACCAGCCTGTGCGTGAGCGCCAAGACCATCAGCACCTACAAGATGCGGCTGATGGACAAGCTGCAGCTCTCCAGCGAAGCCGCCCTTGTGCGTTACGCGATACGCCATCGCTTGTTTTCCGACGACGATACGCTGTAGCGCATTCCCTGCTGGACGCAGCCCGGCCTTGCGACACATCAATGGCCGCCGCCCCCGAATCGCTATCGTTGATGCACATGCATCGGCCGGTCGATATCACCCCGGGGCGCACCCCTGTCTGCCGTGCATGGCCAAGGGGGCCATGTGCAAGCCATTCTCAAACTCGCCTACAAGCTGCTGGTCAATGACAAGGCCAAGCTGAGCGGCTTGCTGGTCGGCATTACGTTTGCCGTGTTTTTGATGATCGAGATGACGTCGCTGTTTGCGGGCGTGCTCAATCGGTCTTCGTCTGCCGTGTACAACATTGGCGCACGGATGTGGGTCATGGACCCGGCTGTCAATACCGTGGCCAACTCGATCGGCATGCCGGATTACGTCCTTGATGCGGTACGCAGCATTCACGGTGTGAAGTTTGCCGTGCCGCTCTATTCAGGCGGCGCGCTCGTGCGCCTGAACAGCGGAACCTATCAGCCCGTGACCGTCGTCGGCATCGACGACACCAGCCTGTTCGGCCGCCCTCGCATGCTCAGTGGCCGTATCCAGGATCTGTACGGCGAGAACGCCTTCATCGTCATCCAGGATGCCGAGTTCGGGAAGCTCGAAAACCCGCATATCGGCACGGAATTCGAAGTCAACGACCATCGAGGGGTGATCGTCGGCATTGGCGAGGTGGCGTCCAGCGGATTGTTTGGCGTGCCCACCCTGTACACAACGTACCGCCGCGCCGTGCAATACCTGCCGAGTACGCGCTACACGATGTCGTACATCCTGATTGAGCCCAAGACCGAGGCCGACATTGCGGCGATCGAACGTGCGGTCGACCGGCTCGGTTACCGCGCCCTGACCAGGGAAGAGTTCATCGGCCGCATCTCTCACTTCTATACCTACCAGACCGGGCTTGGCACCAACATCCTGCTGATGACGGTGATCAGCTTCGTGGTGGGGCTGTCGATCTCGGGGCAGACGTTCTACACGTTCATCCTGGAAAACCTCGAGCGCTTTGGCGCACTCAAGGCCATCGGGGCCAAGGGGCGCGAACTGGTCACGATGATCGTCTTCCAGGCCACGTTTGTGGCGCTGGTGGGCTACGGGCTGGGGATCGGCCTATGCGCCGCGTCGATCGCACTGGTGCGTCTTCGCATTCCAGACTACGCGGCCATGATCACCTTCACCAATCTGATGCTGGCGCTGGCCATGGTGATCGTGATTGCCGGCATATCGGGCTACATCGGGGTGCGCAAAGTGCTTCGCATCGAGCCCTTCGATATCTTCCGGGGTTGATTGTGGCCAACGTTGCCATTGCCGCTCAGGCCCTCGATAAATGGTTTGGCGAGGGCGAGGCGCGTACCCGCGCGCTCATGCAGGTCAGTTTCGAGGCCGAGTTCAACGAGATGCTGTTCATCGTCGGACCGTCGGGCAGCGGCAAGACCACGCTGCTGAGCGTGATATCGGGCATCCTGCGCCCGGATAGCGGCCGCGCGATGGTGGACGGGGTTGACATCTGGAGCCTGGGCGCCGACGCGCTGGCCGATTTCCGCCTGGGCAGGATCGGCTTCGTGTTTCAGGATTACCACCTGTTCCCGCGCCTCACCACGGTCGAGAACGTCGCCATCCCGCTGATCCTGCGGCATGTGGCCTGGGACACCGCGCTCGATCAGGCCATGCACTACCTCGATGTCGTCGGGCTGAAGAACCGCGCCCAGTTGCCGCCGGTCAAGCTCAGTGGCGGCGAGCAGCAGCGTGTGGCCATTGCACGCGCCATCGTCACGCAGCCCGACATCCTGATCCTGGATGAACCCACCGCATCGCTGGATGGCGACACCGGCCGTTCGATCATGCAGTTCGTGAAGACGGAGATCCTGAACGCGCACCGCTGTATCGTGATCGTGACGCACGACGCGCGCATCCTCGACCTGGCCAGCCGCATCCTCGACATGGAGGACGGCAAGCTGAGCCGCATTGAACACGGAGCGATGCGATGAAGATCCGATGGTTGTTTGTGCTCTCTGTGATCGGCGCGCTGGCGGGAATTGGCGCGGCGATCTACTACGCGCGGCAGCGCCCGCCGTTGCCACCCGTCTTCCAGCCGGCAGCCAATCCGTACGCGACGGGCATCTACGCCAACGGCATCGTCGAAAGCGATCAGCCCAGTGGTGCCAACCTGAACCTGTATGCCGAAGTGTCGGGCACCGTCGCGCGCATCGCCGTGCAAGAAGGGCAGGCAGTCAAGCGCGGCGACGTGCTGATCCAGATCGAAGATTCCGTGCAGCGCGCCCTGACCGCGCAACAGCAGTCGCAAGCGGATGCCGTTGATGCGCAGTTGAACGCGCTGCTGGCCCAACCGCGCAGGGAAGCGCTGGAGGTCACGCGTGCACAGGTGGGTGCCGCAGATGCCGGCTTGCGCACCGTGCAGGATCAGTTGGACAAGCTTGAAGCGGCCGCCCGGCTCAATCCCAAGGCAGTCAGTCGCGATGCAATGGACAACGCTGCCAACGCGGTACGGGTGGCACACGGCAATCTCGTTGTTGCCCAGCGTCAGTACGACCTGACGCGCGCCGGCGCCTGGAGCTATGACATCCGCACGCTGCAAAAACAGCGCGATGCCTTGCAGAAGGGCGCGGCGGCGGCAGCAGCGCTGCTCGAAAAGTATGCCGTGCGGGCGCCGATGGACGGTGTTGTCATGTCCGTCAATACAGCAATGGGCGGCTATGTATCGCCACAGGGCACCTATGACGCCTACACGCGGGCCAACGTGCCACTCGTCACGATGAGCGCCGGGCAGAACAAGCTGGCCGTGCGCGTGTATGTGGATGAGATTCTGGTGCACCGCCTTCCGCCCGGCACGGTGCAGGCACGCATGTTCGTGCGCGGCACCGACGTTAGCGTGCCGCTGGAATTCGTGCGCGTGCAGCCGTACGTGTCGCCCAAGATTCAGTTGTCCGACCAGCGCGCCGAACGCGTGGATGTGCGCGTGCTGCCGTTGCTTTTCCGTTTCAAGCAGCCTGACAAGCTGGCCGTCTATCCGGGCCAACTGGTCGACGTCTACCTGCAGGGGGCGTCGTGAAAGCGGCGGCGTGGGCGATAGGCGTCGCGCTTGTGGTTCCGGGCTGCGCCGTCGGGCCGGATTTTCATGCACCGCAGGCGCCTGGCGTCGATCGCTATCTTCGTGACGGTGAAGTTGCGCAGCCCCCCTCGGCAGACGGCGTTGCGCAGCGCTTCACGGCGGCAACCGTGCCGGCAGACTGGTGGCACGCTCTCGGTAGTCCCGCGCTTGATCTGGCCATGGAAGCCGCCATTACGGCCAACCCCGGCCTGCAGCAGGCGCAAGCCAACCTGCGTGCCGCGCAAGACCTGTTGCGAGCCGGCGCGGGCGTGTTCTACCCGCAGGTGGCGGGATCGGCCGATGTGTCACGTCAGGCAGCGGTGCCCGCCAGGCTTGGGCAGGCCGGGGTGCCAAGCCTTTTTACGCTGTGGACTCTGGGCGCATCCATCAGCTATGCGGTCGATCTCTTTGGCGGCAATCGGCGTGCCGTGGAAGCCCTGGCCGCGCAAGCGGAAGGACAAAGGTATGCGGTGGCCGCCGCCTACCTCACCTTGACCGGCAATCTGGTGAACGCCGTGATCGCGCATGCTGCCTATCGGGCGCAGATCGACACCACGCGCAGCCTGATTGCCGTGGTGCGAGAGCAGATGGAGATTGCACACGCGCAGGTCGAAGCCGGCGTCGTGGCGCATGCCAGCGAGTTGAGCCTTGCTGCGCAATTGGCGTCGTTGGAAGCATCGCTGCCGCCGCTGGAGCAGAAGCGTGACCAGGCTGCGCATCTGCAGGCCGTCTTGACTGGCCGATTTCCTTCCGAGGCAGATGCCGTAGACGTGGCGCTCAACGGGTTGCAATTGCCGGCGGACTTGCCCAGCCTGGTGCCGTCTGAACTGGTGCGCCAGCGGCCCGACGTTCTGGCCGCCCAGGCGCGCCTGCACCAGGCCAGCGCCGAGGTGGGTGTCGCAACGGCGGCGATGCTGCCCAGTCTGACCCTCAGCGCAGACTATGCCCGGATGAGCGGCCGAAGCGCTGACCTCTTTGGTGCGAAAGCCGGCGCCTGGAGCGTGGGGGCGAACCTCGTGGCCCCACTGTTTGAAGGCGGCACCCTGTATTTCCGCCGTTCTGCGTCGCGGCAGGCGTTACAGGCTGCCGATGCCGGCTATCGGCAGGTGGTGCTTGCTTCGTTTGAGCAGGTGGCCGATGTGCTGCGGGCGCTGGAACACGATGCCGTGCAGCTTGACGCACAGTTGCGCGCGCAGGCGGCGGCAAGTGCCGCACTGGATGAGATCAACGCCGACTACCGTGCCGGCGTTGCCGGCTATCTGCAGGTGCTCAGTGCCGATCAGCAATACCAGCAAGCCGTGCTGGGCACGCAGCAGGTGCGTGCACAGCGGCTGCAAGATACCGTGGCGCTGTTCCTTGCGCTGGGCGGAGGCTGGCGTGGCGCCAGCATTGAAACCCCAGTGGCGGGACATGTACAGCAAGCACCCGACTGACGACGACCGTTGAGTTGCATCAAGCCCCGACGCGCGTCCTGCGCTCTAATGGTTTGCACGTCCATGTGCTTTACCCGCAATTTCCCATGCACACCGCGCCCGCGCCGTCTTTGTCTGCCGCTGTCAGGATCAGCATGCCCGCACACGCTGCCGGGGGTTGGGTGTCGGATGCGAGGGTTGCAACTCGCCAGGCGCATGCCTGCGCGCAAGGAGACTAGCAATGCGCGGGAAGCCACGCTGGCAAGCGCTGCCCAATATGTTGTCTGCACATGCACCAGCCGACGATCTCTCGATGTGGTCGGCGCTTGCCTCGCAAGACGTGCTTGAGCGGCTCGGTACCCAGATGCACGGCCTGACGCAGGAGGGCGCTGCGCAGCGCCTGCGCGAATATGGGCTCAACCGCGTGGCCAACGGCCATCACGAGGGTGTGCTGGTCGAGTTGGCGCGCCGGTCGGTCAATCCGTTGAATCTGCTGCTCATCTCGCTGGCGGGCGTCTCGGCGGTGCTGGGCGATGTACGGGCAGCCGTACTGATTGCGGTCATGGTGGTGCTGAGCGTCGTGCTGGGCTTTCTGCAGGAGCATCGTTCGAACCGGGCGGCGGAGGCGTTGCGTCGCATGGTGCATACAACGGCGACGGTCAAGCGCATCGCATCCGACGGCGCCGAAGCGAGCCAGGAAATCCCGATCGAGCAATTAGTGCCGGGCGATATCGTCCAGCTTTGTGCCGGTGACATGGTGCCGGCGGACCTGCGGCTGCTCGGCGCGAAGGATGTGTTTGTCAACCAGTCGGCCCTGACTGGCGAGGCCATGCCACAGGAAAAGCATGCAGAGCCTTCCGAAAGCCAGCCGGCGGCAGATTTCGAACGGCCCAACCTGTGCTTCATGGGCAGCGCCGTGGTGAGCGGCTACGCGACGGGCGTGGTCCTGACTACCGGCCACCGGACCGCCTTTGGTCATGTGGCCAACCTGATTGCCGCGCAACGCGTGCAGACCAGCTTTGACCGGGGCATTACCCGGTTTACCTGGTTGATGCTGACGCTGATCCTGGTGATGGCACCCATGGTGTTTCTCATCAATGGACTGACCAAGGGCAACTGGTTCGAGGCGCTGTTGTTTGCGGTGGCCGTGGCCGTCGGCCTGACGCCCGAGATGCTGCCGATGATCGTCACGGTCAATCTGGCCAAGGGCGCCATCGCCATGTCGCGCAAGAAGGTCATCGTCAAGCGGCTCAACGCCATCCAGAATTTCGGTGCGATGGATGTGCTGTGCACCGACAAGACCGGCACGCTCACGCAAGACCGCATCATCCTCAAGCATCACCTGGATTTGCGCGGCGAGGAATCCGACCAGGTGCTGGAGTACGCGTTTCTGAACAGCTTCTACCAGTCGGGCCTGAAGAACCTGCTGGACGTGGCCGTGCTCAAGCACGTGGAGCTGGAGCAGCGCCTGGATGTGCATGCGCGTTTTCAGAAAATCGATGAACTACCGTTTGACTTCGAGCGCCGGCGCATGTCGGTGGTGCTGGCGCAGGACGACGGCACACACGTGCTGATCTGCAAGGGGGCGGTCGAAGAAGTGCTGGCCGTCAGCGCGCGTTATGTGAGCGGTGACGAGGCTGGCCCGCTGGAGGCAAGCCATCTCGAAGCTACGCGGCAACTGGCGGAGAACCTGAACGCTGACGGTTTCCGTGTCGTCGCTGTTGCGTACAGGGAGATGCCGCCCGGGCAAAGCCAGTACGCCGTGGCGGACGAGGCGGGGTTGACGTTGCTGGGGTATATCGCCTTTCTTGACCCACCACGTGATACGGCCGCGCCAGCCCTGGCCGCCTTGAAGGCCAGCGGCGTGGCAGTCAAGATCCTGACGGGGGACAACGCCATTGTTGCGCGCAAGATCTGCCGCGAGGTCGGGCTGGCCGTGGAACCGGTGGTGCTTGGCACCGAGCTGGCCGCCATGTCACCCGACCAGATGGCCGACATCGCCGAACGCGCATCGATCTTCGCCAAGGTTTCGCCCGCGCAGAAGGCGGCCATTGTCGATGCACTGCACCGCAGGGGCCATGTCGTGGGCTTCATGGGCGACGGCATCAACGATGGGCCGGCGCTCAAGGCCGCCGATGTCGGCATCTCCGTGGATAGCGCGGTCGATATTGCCAAGGAGTCTGCCGACATCATCCTCCTGGAGAAAAGCCTGGCCGTGCTGGGGGAGGGCGTGACGGAAGGGCGCAAGGTGTTTGGCAACATCGTCAAGTACATCAAGATGGGCGCCAGTTCCAACTTCGGAAACATGTTCAGCGTGCTGGGCGCCAGCCTGTTTCTGCCCTTTCTGCCGATGGCGCCGGTGCAGGTGCTGCTCAACAACCTGCTCTACGACTTCTCGCAAACCGCCATCCCGACCGACAACGTTGACGACGACTACCTCGTCAAGCCACGACGGTGGGAGATCGGCAGCATTCTGAAGTTCATGCTGTACTTGGGGCCCGTCAGTTCGCTGTTTGACTTCGCGACCTATGCGCTGCTGCTGGGTGTGTTTCACGCGTGGGCTGATCCGGCGCTCTTCCAGTCCGGGTGGTTTGTTGAATCGTTGCTCACACAGACACTCATCATCCATATCATCCGCACGGGCAAGGTGCCCTTCGTGCAAAGCCGGGCAAGTACCGCGCTGGTGTTGACCAGCATCACCATTGCCTGCGTGGGTGTCGCCATGCCATTGACATCGGTCGGGGCATTGTTCGGCTTTGTGCCGCTGCCGGCAGCCTACTGGCCCTGCCTGGCTGCGATCGTCCTGGCCTATGGGTTGTCAGCCTACGTGATGAAATCCTGGTATGTGCGCAGATACGGTCTGGACTGAACCCCGGCAAGGCTCGGTGGCGGCAGGGGCCGCACCCGTGTCAGCCAGCTCGGCGTTCGGTTTGCGAAGCAGCCCCAAGCGCGGCACGCACCTCAGCGTCCTCGACCTGAGGAAAGTCGGCGTAATACATGCCGACCGCGCGGAAACCCTGCGGCGCGTAGAGGCAGACGATCTCATCGGCCAGGGGGCGAATGTCTTCCAGGCTGTCCGGCGCCGCCACAGGAACCGCGCAGACGAGGCGTTGCGGATGGCGCTCCCGTATCGCGTGAAGTGCTGCCTTCATGGACGCCCCGGTTGCCAGTCCATCGTCGACCACGATCACAACACGCCCCTCTGCGTCATACGGGCCGCGGTTCGGGGTATACAGCGCCCGGCGCCGTCGGATGACCTCCATCTGCTCGGCGCTCTCCTGTTCGAGGTAGGTCGTATCCGCGCCAATGCGCCCTGCATAGGGCGCGATGTAAGACCAGCCGCCTTCTTCCACAGAGCCCACTGCCAGTTCGGGGTTGAACGGCGCGCCGAGCTTGCGCACCAGAACCACATCAAGCTGACCGCCGAGCGCGGATGCGATGAGTGCGCCCATCGGAACCGCACCCCTTGGAATGGCCAGCACCAGCGGGTGGGTGCCCCTGTACTTTTCCAGCGCCTGCACCAGCAGGCGCGCTGCATCCAATCGATCTTTGAATCGCACGGGGTTACCTCGCGTGTTGGTGGGGTTGGGTGGCTGCACTCAGGTGGCGAACAAACCATGCCCGTGCGAGCTCGGCCACCTGTTCGAGCGCGCCGGCCTCTTCAAAAAGGTGCGTTGCGCGTGGCACCGTCTCCAGCGCTTTCTCACAATGCATCTGGCTCAGAGCCTGCCGGTTGAGATCGAGAACGTCCAAATCGGCGGCGCCGACGATCAGTAGGGTCGGGCAGGCCAGTCTGGCCAGCGCACGTTGGCCGGCAAGATCCGGGCGACCGCCGCGGCTGACCACCGCTTCGATCGCGCAGGCGTCGTCCAGCTCGGACGCTGCCAGGATCGCGGCTGCGGCGCCCGTGCTGGCGCCGAAATACCCGAGTCGCAAACTGCGTTCGCGGGCGATGCTGCCGACCGCGTGTGTGGCTGTCTGCAGACGCCGCGCCAGAAGCGCGATGTCGAAACGGCATGATGCATGTGATGCCTCTTCGGCACTCAACAGATCGAACAGCAGCGTGCCCAGGCCGGCGGCGTGGAGCTGATCGGCAACATACCGGTTGCGCGGGCTGAACCGCGAACTCCCGCTGCCATGCGCAAAGATCACCAGGCCGGTTGCATTGCCGGGGCAGTCCAGGGTGCCTTCCAGCACTGCGTCGTCCGCCACGATGTCCATGCTGAGAGAAAGCGGTTCGGCATTCATGGAGAGAATTCCTGAAATGTGATGGCAGCCGGTGGCCGGGTTACACGCTCAGCGGCGGCTGGACGCTACCGGTCGTCTCGCGTTCGCGCTCGTTATGGACAAGGCGGGCGATCAGCCCCAGCTCGGTGGCCATGGCGCCGAGCACGTCGTCCAGGGACAGCACCCCAACGAGCGCGCCGTCGGACGTCACGCCAACACGTCGCACGCCGGACGAAAGCATTTCCTGCAACGCATCGCTCAGGCTTGCGTCGAGCGGTACGTTGAGGATGCCTCGGCTCATCACATCGGCCACACAGGTCTGTGAGGGGCTAACGCCAACCGCGACCGCATCGAGCACCATGTCGCGATCCGTGACGACGCCAATTGCGCGGGGGCCAGACGGGGTGTTCTCCGTCACGACCAGCGCACCGACATGTTTCTGACGCATCTGCTGTGCCGCCTCCTGAAGCGTGCAGGAGAGCGGGATATGGACTGCATTGGGTGAATAAACGTCCTGAACTCGCATGATGGGCTCCTTGGCGTATCGATCAGGCGGTCTTTTCAGCGCTTGCCGGAGTGTGGCGCGCCGGTCGGTTCTTCTTTGCCTCGGAGTCCGACGGAGCCATGAGGCTGAAACTGTCAAAGAATGCCTTCAGCGAATCGGACGATGCGGCGAACAACTGAGACGAAGAGGTTTGCGCTTCCGGCTGCTGCATTTGCTGAGTCCACTCCGTCAACCGACGCAGATAGGCGGCCTGCAGCTTGTTCGTGAACTCGACCCAAGTCTTCAGCGCCGTCGCACTGTGGCTCGATTGCATCTTCATGAAGATGGTTTGCGCGGAGGCCAGCGATGTCCAGTCATGCGTGCCGCTCAGCTCATGTTCCAATTCACGCACATCTTCCAACGCAGCCTCGGCCAGTTTCAGCCGGAAATGAGACAGGTCGATTTGCGTCTCGAGCATGAAGCTGGCGGTGCGGCTCATATCGCGCATGACGGCGCACGCCACGTTGCAGGCCATATCGGCGGGTTGTTGCATTGCGTTCTCCGGTGGGGTCTTGGCGGATGGTGAACAGCGCCGCCGAACGAGGATTCCAACTGCAGCGTAGGCACTCTGTGCTTGTACGCGTTGATATGGCGCAAATTGGCGGCCGCCCGTGAAACGCCATCGCTTCGTCGCTTCGTTTCAAGGCCTTTGATTGCCTGGGCCGGCCCCGGGCAAAATCACTGCCTTCTACCTTTGATGTATGGCACCACTTTGGACATTTCGCCAGGAATAACATGTGCCCGCTCGTCTACGTTGAGCGGCTCTTGTGTGGCGATCTGGGCGTCCAGCACGTGCAGGTCTGCCTCGGATGCGTCGCGCCCGCCGCGCATGCGATTGCGGATGCGCGTACGCAGCGTGTCGACGTCGGCAACACAGTCCACGATGGCCACGGCTGTCCCCAGCCGCCGGCCCAGCGAGAAGAAACGTCGGCGCTGGTGCTCGGCGAGGAATGTGGCATCCGCAATCATTGGAAAGCCAGCGCCTGCACCGAGCTTGCAGATCGCGGCGAGACGCCGATACGTACGTTCGACTGCACGTGGCAGATAGCGATCGACTGCGCGGACATGCCAGCGGCGTTGGCGCTCGACATCAGAGCGCACACGGATCATGCCTTCCGCTTGGGCAAGCTGCGCGGCACGGGTGGACTTTCCGCTGCCTGAAAGGCCATGCATGAGGAGAATGCAGGCGTCGTTTCGGCAGAGCAGCTCCCGAGACAGGGCGAGCATGCGGCCTGCCTCGCGGCGGAGCCTGGCAGCCACATCGGGGGCCCCGTCCAACTGATGGGCGCGTTCCAGCAGTACGCGAGCCCGCACGAGCGCGCGCATCGATGCGTAGAAGGGCAGTACTGCCAACCCGCCATAGTCGCCACATCGTTCGAGATAACGGTTGATGAGTCGATACGCCAGCCCGTCCAGACCTGCGGCGAGCAGGTCCATGAACAGAAAGGCGGTGTCATACATGGTGTCGATCCACCGCAGTGACGGTGAGAATTCCAGACAGTCGAACGGGGTCGGCTGGCCATCGATCAACACGATGTTGCCCAGGTGCAGATCGCCATGGCATTCGCGGATGTGGCGGCTGCGCCGGCGTGAAGCGAATGTCTCTTCGAGGCGAACTGTGTGCTGACGAAGCAGCGATACCGTGGTCGCCGCATCCAGCGGTGCATGCCCCAAGGCAATAACTCCGGCAGCGCAGTCCTCGAACGTGCGCCGAATGCCTGAGGGCGTTCCATCGTCTGAACTCGCGCTGGCGACCGGCGCGGTTGCGTGGAAGTCTGCGATCAGGTCGGCCAGCGCGTCGATTTCTTTCGGGCGAAGTCGCCCGTCACGAGCCAACGCAATCAGTACGTCCTGCTGGGCAAACCGGCGCATGCAGACTGCGTACTCACAGGGCGTGCCTTGCCCATTGACGCGGATGGCCCCCGTGGCCGGATCGTTCGAAATTGGCACTACGCCAAGGTAGAGCGCAGGGGCGAGGCGGCGGTTGAGGCGGCATTCCTCCTCGCAATCGATTTGCCGCGCAAGGAGCGTCGAAAAATCGACGAAGTCCAACTTGACCGGCTTGCGTACCTTGTACGCAAATTCTCCAGCCAGGAAGACCCACGACAGATGCGTTTCGATCATCTGCAGATCGGCCGCCGGGTGTGGATACGCTGCCGCATCGAGCATGCGACTGACCAAGGCTTCTGCTGGCTGCGCGCACGGATTGGTGGTGGCTTGTTCGGCCATACGCGGGTTTCATCTCCTGACACTGAAGATCAATATCGCGCGCTTGACGCCATGCGCCCTGACGTAGATCAACGTCCGCGCAGGGCGGTTGCCTAGCATGGAGTCATCGTCTTCCTTGGTGATTCCCATGAAAGCACTTGTCTACGAGGGGCCTGGCAAGATCACCCTGGCCGACAAGCCGAAACCGGAGTTGCAGGCACCCGGCGACGCCGTGGTGCGCGTCACGTTGACCACCATCTGCGGCACCGATCTGCACATCATCAAGGGCGACGTCCCGACCTGCGAGCCGGGGCGCACGCTGGGCCACGAAGGCGTGGGCGTGGTGGAATCGGTCGGCGCGGCCGTGACATCGCTACAGCGGGGTGATCACGTGCTGATCTCGTGCATTTCGTCTTGCGGAAAATGTGCGAATTGCCGGCGTGGCATGTACTCGCATTGCGAGACGGGCGGCTGGATCCTGGGACATCGCATCGACGGCGTGCAGGCCGAGTACGTCCGCATTCCGCATGCGGAGACCAGCCTCTACAAACTGCCGCCGGGCGTCGATGAAGAGGCGCTGGTCATGCTGTCGGACATCTTTCCGACCGGATTCGAATGCGGTGTGCTCAATGGCCGCGTTCAGCCGGGCAACAGCGTAGCGATTGTCGGCGCAGGCCCCATCGGGCTGGCCTCGCTGCTGACGGCGCAGTTCTACTCGCCGGCGCAGATCATCATGATCGACACGAACGCGGCACGGCTGGAAGTGGCCACCAGGCTGGGCGCAACGGCGTGTATCGACGTCTCCAGTGAAGGCGCCGCAGCCGCCGTGAAGCGGCTCACGGATGGCGTGGGCGTCGACTGTGCGATCGAGGCGGTGGGCGTGCCCGCGACGTTCGAGCTCTGCCAGCAACTGGTTGCGCCAGGTGGCGTGATTGCAAATATCGGCGTGCATGGCGTCAAGGCGGACCTTCACCTGGAAACCTTGTGGAGCCAGAACATCGCCATCACCACGAGGCTGGTGGATACCGTCAGCACGCCGATGCTTCTGAAAACGGTACGTGCGGGGAAGCTGCTGCCTGGGCGGCTCATTACGCACCGGTTCAGGCTCGATGACATCCTCGCCGCCTACGACACGTTCCGCAACGCGGCAAAGACGCAGGCGCTCAAGGTGATCATCTCCGCATAGGCGGCGACACATGTCCGATGGATTTTCTGTTTTGTGAGGTGGATGCCATGAGCGAGGCGATGCTCCTGTCTTACGACCCTGTGCAACATCTACTGCCACAGCCGACGTCCCGTGCTGCGCCGGCAACCATTGCACTGGCGTCGCCGCTATTGGATGGCGGCAATACGTTGATTGCAGCGCTGACCAGGCGCAAGAGCGTGCGGGAGTTCGCGCCCACGCCGCTGTCGCTACAGCAGCTCAGCGAATTGCTGTGGGCGGCGAATGGCATCAACCGGCCGGAAACAGGCGGGCGCACCGCGCCTTCAGCGCACGGGCTGAACGAGATCGACATCTACGTCGCCCTGCCGGAAGGTGTCTACCAATACGAGCCGGTGGCGCACCGGTTGCGGCTCAAGCACGCCGTCGACGCGCGCAACCTTACCGGCTATCAGGATTTTGTCGGCAAGGCGCCGCTCGACCTGGTGTACGTGGTGAACCATGCACGTGCAGACCAGATGCCGGAAGCCGTGCGTGAAACCTTTGCCGGTGTCGCGGCGGGAGCGATCTCCCAAAACGTGTCGCTTTACTGTGCCTCCGCCAAACTGGGTTGTGTGGTACGTGGCTGGCTCAATCATCGCCTTCTGGCAGAAGCCTTGTCGCTCAATGAAGACGAAGTGCCGGTGCTGGCGCAGACGGTCGGCCACCCGGCCGCCGAGCGATGAGGTATGAGATGAGCCACGCATGTCGTCTTTTGCCACGCGGCCTTTTTGCGGCATTGGCTTTGGCCGCCAGCGCGCACGCTGGCGCAGTCGGTCCCGATGCTGCGGCTCCAGAGGTGCGCTTCCAGAACGAGATCGCCTATGTGTCAGGAGGCGTTGGGAGCGACGAGCGCGACGCCATGCGTGCGATGGCACGCCGCTTCAACGTGCGGCTGAACGTGGTGTCGGCCAGAACCAGCGAGGCGTTGTCGGATGTGGATGTGTCTGTTGCGGATGATCGCGGCAAGCTCCGTTTGCGCGTGCGCACGGAGGGGCCGCTCTTGTATATGCGCTTGCCTCGCGGGCACTATCAGATCACGGCCGCGTATCGCGGTGCGATGCAGACCGTGAACGTGAGCGCAGGCGCGCAGCCGGTTGATGCCGTCGTGCGGTTGCGCACCGAACCCGGACCAGACGAGTGGCTCCTGTGCCAGCGCGGATGCCCGCGCGCTGGCGCACGTCCGACGGCGCGATGAGGCCGTCATGACAACACATCGCATTGCGCTCATTACCGGTGGCATGGGCGGCCTGGGCGAAGCCATTGCCATCCGTCTCCATGCACAAGGGCATCGGGTTGTAGTCACCCATTCGATGGGCAATACACATGTGACTGCATGGATCGCGGAACAGCATGCCCAGGGGCGGCTGTTCCAGACGTTCGCGGTGGATGTTGCCGACTACGACGCTTGCCAGCGATGCACGTCCGACGTGCTTTCGACCGTCGGCCCGGTCGACATTCTGGTCAACAACGCCGGCATCACGCAAGACATGACCTTCAAGCGCATGACGCTGGATGCCTGGCGGAACGTGCTGGCCACCGATCTCGACTCCGTCTTCAACATGACCAAGCCGCTGTACGAAGGCATGATCGAGCGCGGTTGGGGCCGCATCATCAACATCTCGTCGGTCAACGGATCGCGGGGCGCGTTCGGGCAGACGAACTACGCGGCGGCCAAGGCCGGCATACACGGGTTCACCAAGGCGCTGGCCCTCGAGTGCGCCGCGAAGGGCGTGACCGTCAACACGATTTCGCCCGGCTATCTCGCCACGCGAATGACGCGCGATATTCCCAGCGACATCATGCAAGAGCGGATTCTTCCGCAGATTCCCGTAGGCCGCCTCGGCCGGCCGGAGGAAGTGGCTGCCTTGGTGGCCTTCCTGTGCGGCGAGGACGCTGCCTACGTAACCGGCGCCAATCTGGCCGTGAATGGTGGCTTGCACATGCAATAGCGCGTGTGCATGGCCACGACGCCTCAAGACTGTGACGAGCGTTTACTACCGGCTTCCAAGAGCATTCGTTCCACGTGCGAGAAGGCCTCGTGAAGTGCGACGTATGGGTCCTCGTTGGAGGTGTTGCTCGAAATATGCGTCTGATGCGGTGTGAACACGTGGACGTTGACGTCGAAAGGCTTGCCCTGGTGCTGGTGCTTGGCACCCACGGCAAGGCTGACGCGGCACCGCATCAGATCGGCACGAATACGCTTCAAGCGGTCTGCATGCTTGATAACCGCTTCTTCGACGGCCTTGGAATGCGGAATTCCCTGGAAAGAAATATCGACTGGGACGCTCATGGTTTGGCTCCGATTGGTCTGGTTACTGATGTGGAAAATCATGTGTTCATTCTTGACCGCACGATTTCCGGCACCTTGACTCGGATCAACCCGATGGGCACGGCGTACGACATGTTGCGCTGCAGATACAGACTGTCCGAGGTGGTGTGCGCATGTGGTCGTCACATGGTCCGCTTCAACAACGGAAGCAGCGTGTGGAGCGTGTGCGCATTGAGCACGTCTGCCTGCCCCAGCCACGCCCGGCGGGCCTGCGTGACACCAAGCGGCAGGTTCAGCAGATCGGCCGGGCTGTGCGCGTCCGACGCAATGCTCACGAGCACTCCCTCCGCCTTTGCCAGGCGGCATCCAATGTCGGCCAGGTCGAGGCGCGCGGGCTGCGCGTTGGCCTCAACGTAGCAGCCGCGCTGGGCAATGGCGGTCAGCACCCGCTTGAGATCCACGTTGCAGGCGTTGCGCTCGCCGATCAGGCGGCCCAGCGGGTGGGCGAGGATGCTGAAGTGCGGATGATCGAGCGCGCGCAGAATGCGCGATGTCTGTTGATCAGCCGACAGGTTGAAGTGGCTGTGGATGGCGCCCACCACAAGGTCCAGGCGGCCCAGCACCGAATCGGGCAGGTCCAGTGCCCCGTCCTCCAGAATGTCGACTTCAACCCCCTTGAGCAGCATGGGCCAACCCTTGTGTTCGGCATTGAAGCGGTCGATGTCGTCGGCTTGTGCGGCCAGGCGCTCTGCGGTGAGCCCGTGCGTCACGGCAATGCGCGGCGAATGGTCGGTCACCGCCAGGTATTGATAGCCCAGCATGCGCGCCTGTGCTGCCATGGCTTCAAGGCTGGCGGTGCCATCGCTGGCGGATGTGTGGACATGAAGATCCCCCTTGATGTCGGCCTGCTCAACAAGGGATGGCAGTCGGCCCGACTGCGCGGCTGCGATCTCCCCGTGGTCTTCGCGCAGTTCGGGGCAGATCCAGGGCAACCCGACGGCGCTGTAGACCGATGCCTCCGTCTGGCCGGCAATGCGCTCCTTTCCTCGGAAGACGCCGTACTCGTTGATCTTCAGACCCTGGGCCTGCGCAAGCTTGCGCAGTGCGATGTTATGAGGCTTCGAGCCGGTGAAATACACCAGCGCCGCGCCGAAAGCATCGGGCCGCACCACCCGCAAGTCCACCTGCATGCCATTTTTCAGGACGACGCTGGCGCGGGTGGGGCCTGCTGAAATTCGGGTGGCAACCTCGTTGTAGTGCACGAGATGCTCCACGATCTGGGCGCGTTTTCTTCCCGTGATGAGCAGATCAAGGTCCCCCACGGTGTCTCGCCCTCTGCGGTAGCTGCCGGCAACGACGAGTTGGTCGACCAGCCCGCTTGCCAGCAGGTAATGCGTCAATGCATCGGCACACGGCTTGGCGATTGCCAGACCGTAACGGCGATCGCGCGTCAAGCGTGCGTTGAGGGCTTCGAGCAAACGCTGTTCGCTTCGGGCGCCAAAGCCATGCAGTTCGCGAATGCGGTGAGCGGCCGCGGCCCGGGCCAACTCATCCAGGGATGTGATGCCCAGTTCGTGCTGTAACGCGCGGGCCCGCCTTGGGCCTAGGCCAGGCAACTGGAGCAGTTGAAGCACGTACGCTGGAACCTCGGTCCGCACGCGCGTGAGCATGGCGCAGCTTCCCGTTTCGACGATCTCGCGCATCTTTGCCGCGAGGTCGACTCCCACGCCCGGCAAGGCGGTCAAATCGGCGCCGCGTGCCAGCATGGCGTCAACGCCTTCGGTCATGCCTTCGACCGTGCGTGCGGCGTTGCGGTAAGCACGCACCCGAAACGGGTTGGCCTCTTCAATCTCCAGCAGATCAGCGATTTCGTTGAAGATCGCGGCGATGGCCTGGTTCGCGGGGTATTGATAGGAAGCGGCCAAAGGCATGGGTCATCCTCTTGCGTGCACGTAGCTCCATCGTTTCATCTGGCCATGCCGGGGCCTTGCGGCACATCAAGCGGAACGCGTTGCATTGCAGGATCACGGCACACAGTCGAACCGCCTTGCGCGAGATCAACCCAGCAAACGCGCGCAGCCGTATCGTGGGCAGAGATCAGGGGTGCCTTCATGATCAAGCTGCTCATCCTCATCAACGTGGCGGCGTTCGTTGCAGAAGTCTTTGCGGGGGACGCGTTGCTACGAACCTTTGCGCTCTGGCCACTCGGCGTATCTGGCGGCGGCGTGGTGGGAGGATTCCTGCCGTGGCAGCCGCTGACATACGCTTTCCTGCACGCAAATGGCGCGCATCTGGCGTTCAACATGTTCGGCCTCTACCTGTTCGGGCGCGACGTCGAACGTACCGTGGGTGCGCCTCGGACTTGGCAGCTCTATCTGTCCAGCATCTTGAGTGCAGCCTTCGCGCAACTCGCTTTTACGGCCTTGAGCATTCTTCCGGCGGGGCCGGTCATTGGCGCGTCCGGGGGCGTATTCGGACTGCTTCTCGCGTATGCCGTCCTGTTTCCCAATCGCATCATCGTTCCGTTGATCCCGCCCATCCCGATGCCGGCGTGGGTGTTCGCGACGCTCTATGCGATTGTGGAGCTGACCCTCGGCGTGAGCGGCACCGAAGTCAATGTTGCGCACTTTGCGCATCTGGGCGGCATGGCGGGCAGCGGGGTGCTGCTTTGGCACTGGCTGCACGGCACCCCACGCGAGTCATAGGCGGTGCGGGGTAAGCGATGCGCACCCTCCATCCTTATTCGGAGCCACGGCTGTGAACACCTGGGTCTTCTCGTTGTGCTGGGCGATTCTGGTGTTTGCGTGCCCTGGAGCCAACGCAGACATGCCCGCCCTGGAACCGCACGTGGTGGTGCTCGTCTATCACCGCTTTGCACCGACAGTGGATAGCACCATGACGGTTCGGATGCAGACATTCGAGGCGCATTTACAGGCGATCGAGGCGGCGGGTTATCGCATCGTTCCGCTCGCAGACATCGTGCGCTGGCACGACGGCGAGCAAGGTGCACTGCCCGCAAAGGCGGTTGCCATTACGGTGGATGACGGCCATCGGTCTGTGTACGAGACCTTGTGGCCCGCGCTACGCAGCCGGAGCATTCCCGTGACGCTATTTGTGTACCCGTCTGCCATCTCGAATGCTCCATACGCGATGACCTGGCCCCAGTTGCGAGCGTTGGCCCGCACCGGACAGTTTGGCGTGCAATCCCATACGTACTGGCATCCGGACTTCCGCGTGGAGCGGATGCACCGAAGCGCCGATGATTTCACCAAGTTCGCCCGCGATCAGTTGCGCCGCGCGAAGGAGCGCATCGAAACAGAGATCGGAGCCCCGGTGCACGCACTGGCATGGCCCTTCGGCATCCACGATCCCGAGCTGGAGCGCCTCGCACGAGAGGAGGGCTATACCGCAGCCTTCACGCTGGACGCGCAACCGCTGCGGGCGAGTCAACCTGCCATGGCGTTGCCCCGATACCTGATCACCGATGGCTGTGGTGCGCAATGCATGGCGAACATTCTCAATGCAGCCGGGGGTGGTAATCATGAGTAGCCGCGCACACCTCTGGCTTGCAGCGGTCTTGCTCTCTTGGGCGCAGTTTGCCGGCGCTGCCGAGGTCAGGGTGATAGACGCACAGACCCGCGTTCCTGTAGAGGGCGCAATCACATTCGTTCACGGCGAAAGCGGAAAGACCGATGCTGCCGGTCTGATTACCATTCCAGCTTCGGCAGTGGAAGCACGGGCGACGGTCAGCGTCCGCGCCCCCGGCTATGCGCGTGCCGAGCTGGTGCTTGGCGGCCCGCTACCCGCAGTCGAGATACCGCTCAAGCAGATCAAGCCCCGGGCGGTCTACCTGTCGGTACAGGGCGTATCCAACCGTTCCTTGCGCGATGCCGCCGTCGCACTCCAGGGGCAGACGGCCATCAATGCGCTGGTGATCGACATGAAGGGCGACCGGGGCGACACACCTTACCCGAGTGCGGCTCGTGTGGCGGTGGGCGCAGTCCCCGAACAAAAAGACCGGGTGGCCCGCATCAACCAGTTCGCCGCCGTGATTCGGAAACTCCACTTGCGTGGGCTGTATCTGATTGCGCGCATCGTCGTGTTCAAGGACGACCGCTTGGCTCGAGCGCACCCCGAATGGGCGGTGCGTGATCGTGATGGAGAGGTCTGGCGCGATCGTGAAGACCAACAATGGATCGACCCCAATGTCGAAGTCGCCTGGGCCAACACGCTTGACGTGGCGGAAGAGGCAGCAAGACTGGGGTTCGATGAAATCCAGTTCGACTATCTGCGCTTTCCGGACGCCAATGGCTTGCAGTTCCATCAAGCCAACACGCAAGCACATCGGGTTGCGGCCATCACGGGGTTCCTTGCGCGGGCGAGAGAACGGCTGCGGGCGTACAACATTTACCTGGCGGCGGATATTTTCGGCTACGTCTGCTGGAACACCGACGACACGGCGATTGGCCAGCAGATCAACACGCTGGGCGCCGTGGTCGATTACATCTCGCCCATGCTGTACCCCTCCGGCTTCACATGGGGCCTGCCGGGCACCAGAAAGCCGACCGAGCAGCCCGGCGAGATCGTCTCGCGTTCGCTCGCTGAAGCGAAGCGCCGCACAGGTTTGCCTGGTGAGAGGTTCCGGCCGTGGCTGCAGGCGTTCCGGGACTATGCCTTTGATCGTCGCGAGTTCAACGCCGAGATGATTCGCGCCCAGGTCGACGCTGCCGATGCGGAAGGCACCAACGGGTGGATGCTATGGAACGCGCGCAATCGTTACGATCCAGCCAACTTGCCGCGATAGTCGCGGTAGTGACAGCGGCGCTGTTGGCCTGCATGCAGAGTGGGCAGGCCGCGCCCACAGCCAACGACCCTGGGCCGCTGGGTACGCCAGTGCCCATGCACGAGCTGGAAGCCGTAGTTGCTGCGCAGATTGCCGATGCCAATGTGGCCGGAGCTGTCGTCGCGATCGGTGAAGCCAATGCGGTGCGCGAACGTGTTGCGCTGGGTCAGCGATCCGCCGGTCCCGCCGAGCCGATGACCGAAGACACGATCTTCGATCTCGCATCGCTCACCAAGGCAGTGGCCACGGCCACGGCGGTACTGCAACTGGCAGAGCGCGGACGTTTGGAACTGGACGCGCCGGCCAGCCGTTACTGGCCGGCCTTCGGCGACGTAGGGAAGGCAGGCATCACCCTACGGCAATTGCTCAATCACACGTCTGGACTCCCTTCGGGCCTGGCTGCCCGATCGGAACTCCGCAGCCACGCCACGGTGCTTCACGCCATCGAAATCATGCCCCCGATAGGGGAGCCGGGGCGCAATGTCATCTACAGCGATCTCAACTATGTCGCCTTGGGCGAGCTTGTCCAGCGTGTCAGCGGGATGGGACTGGACGCATGGTGCGCGCAGCATATCTTTCGACCGCTTGGCATGCGCGACACCGCGTTCCGTCCGAGCCACAGGGCGATTGCCCGTATCGCGCCGACCATCGTGCGCAACGGACGATGGCTTCGCGGCAACGTGCATGATCCGACCGCCGCCGCACTGGGGGGTGTCTCCGGCAATGCGGGCTTGTTCTCCACGGCGGATGACCTCGCGCTGTTCGCCAGGATGCTTCTCAACGGGGGCAGCCTGGGGGGCCACCAAATCTTGCAACCGGACAGCGTTGCCCTGCTGTTGACGCCCGACGGTTCGACTGCCGTGGAGGCGACGCGCACGTTGGGTTGGGAAGTGCAGGCGCCGTTGATCCCCAACCGCTATCGCGCACCGCGCGTGGGGCTCGTTCAGCATCTGGGCTACACCGGAACCGGCTTATGGATCGACTTGGTCACGCGCCGGTTTGTCATTGTGCTCACGAGCCGCCTGTATCCGGACGAGCGGGGTAACGCCATGCCGTTGCGTGAAGCCGTCCTGAATCTGGTATCGAGCACTGCGCCGCTGCTCTCTGGTCAGCAGATCGCCACGCGTGCCCCGACCATGGCCGACGCTGTGATCAGCGCGGAACGGCGCTTACCCACGGCGGTGGGTCCCGTACGGACAGGCATCGACGTGCTCGAGGCCGGCGGCTTCGCACTGCTTGTTGGAAGGCGGGTCGGCCTGGTCACGAACCACAGTGGCTTCGATGCGCAGGGGCGGCGCACCATCGATGTACTCAGTCAGGCACCCGGTGTGCGGTTGAACGCGATCTTCGCACCGGAGCACGGTATCGGCACCGATCTCGACGCGCGCTTTGGTGACACGATCGACCCGCGGTCCAACGTGATCGTCCATAGCCTTTATGGCAACAGCAATGGCATGCCGCGCAGCGCGCTGGCCGATCTGGACGTCCTGGTGTTTGACCTCCAGGACGCCGGCGTGCGGTTCTTTACCTACCTTGCCACCCTGGGGGCGACGCTGGAAGCTGCTGCGAAGGCTCATATCCCAGTGCTGGTGCTGGACCGTCCCAACCCGCTCGGCGGTGATCTGGTGGGTGGGCCGGTATCCGATACGGCGGACCGCTCATTGACGAACTATGTGCCGCTGCCGCTTGTGCACGGCATGACGATCGGCGAGCTTGCCAGGTTGCTGAACGGGGAACTGCACATCGGGGCGGCGCTGCATGTGGTGGCCATGGAGCAGTACGACCGTGCAATGCGCTTTGCCAACACCGGGCTGGGTTGGGTTCCGCCATCGCCGAACCTGCGCGATCTTTCTGCCTTGGAGCGATATCCGGATGTGGGGTTGGTCGAGGGCGCACGTGTGAGCGTAGGCAGAGGCACGACGGCGCCGTTTGGCATGGTAGGAGCGCCATGGATGGACGGCGCGGCGCTCGCGCGAGAACTCAATGCGCTGGACACGGGCGCCATCTATACACCCGTCCATTTCGTTCCTGCGGAAGGGCCGTACCATGGCCGCTCGTGCTCGGGTGTGGCGATCCACCGGGTGTCAGCTCTGACCCGCCCGGGCCGCATCGGTTTAGCGCTCGCCCGCGTACTGTCGCAACGTTATCCCGAGCAGTTCAAGCTGGAGGCGATCCGCACGTCTGTCGGGTCGGAGACGGTCTGGGCGATGCTGCGTGACGGCATTGCGCTGGACGCGATC
The DNA here is from genome assembly GCF_056280165.1 of Ralstonia sp. 110700041-2. Lineage (NCBI taxonomy): Bacteria > Pseudomonadati > Pseudomonadota > Betaproteobacteria > Burkholderiales > Burkholderiaceae > Ralstonia > Ralstonia sp. 110700041-2. Next base: position 104,538 of record NZ_JBSFAI010000018.1, read on the forward strand.
GAGCGAGCCTACACCGCACAGGCCGATGTCTTTCTTTCCCAGCGCGCGGCATATCTGCTGTATTGACGATGCCAGCTACGCGCCCAGATGGAGCCTGACAAGGCAACACCAGATGCGGCTACTTCGTCTGATTGCCGCCATCCGTATGTGGGTCGCGTTTGCCCTTTGCGCCTTCCGTGTATGGATCGAACTTGCCGCGTCTCGATCCCTCTGTGTACGGGTCACGCTTGGCTTGCGTGGCGCCATCGGTATAGGCATCACGTTTGCCCTTTGCGCCTTCTGTGTACGGATCGAACTTGCCACGTCTTGAGCCCTCTGTGTATGGATCGGGCTTGGCTTGCTTTGCGCCCTCCGTGTAGGGATCCACCTTGCTGGCTTTTTCTCCGTCGCCGTTCTGTGCCGTATCGGGCTGACTCTGCGCGTACACCGACGCAGAGGCTGCTGCGACGACGAGCAGAGTCATCATGAGTTTCCTGTGCATTTTGGGCTCCTGCAAACAAATCAAGTCCAACCGTTGGATCAAAACCTTTTCCATTCGGCACGTACATGTCCGATGGCTATTTCAAGAATAGGTAGCTACCAGAGACCCTCGTTGAGAGAAATCAAGCTGCTCTCTTTCGTCTGTGCCTGTGTGGCACAGGGCACATGGAAATTGTCTTTGGGCGGGCGTATTTCCATTCACAGCCACAAGCCGTCAGGCGCCTGGCGCGCTCCCGGACTTCGCTTGCGGCTGCGATGGCGATCGGGCTTGCGTAGCCGATGCAGCGATCGCGTTGAAGGTGTTGACCAAGGTCTGCCAGGAGTCAAGAGACGCAATCAACAGTTGTGCAGGAGATGCAGCCGTTCCGGGACGATGTTGGAATTGGTCGTTCCACTCTGTCGCCTGGCGCAGATATGACCGCTGCGCTTCATTGAGAAGGTCGGCCCACTGGCGAACAGTGCTCGCACTTTGGTTGGCTTGCAGCTTCATGTACGCGCTCTGCGCCGAGGCCAGTGCGGTCCAGTCTTTGACTGTATCCAACTGGCCCTCCAGCTGGGACAGGCTATCCAATGCGGTTTCTGCCATCTTGACGCGAAGGCGCGCGAGCTGAAGCTCGCTATCCACGAAGAACTCCGCAGCGCGGCTGGCATCGCGCATGGTGGCGCAGGCGAGGGTGCAGACGGCATCAGTAGGCTGTTGCATCACGATCTCCGGTTGATATGACTGGAGATTAGGCACTTCGGTATTGCCGGATTTGACCTGACGCAAGTCTCCAGATCGGCTTGTCGGGCGCTCCTGAGGGGTCGGTTCTCTTGGGGCGGTTAGCTGCCTGAGCCAAAGACGTTACGGCGGGGGCGATGCGTTTGGGCGTGATGTCGATCAACGCTCTCAGGGCGGTGTTGCCTAGCATGGAGTCATCCGCGCAAAGGGAGCACTTCGATGCGGGCAGGGCCTCTGAACCGTCCAGGCGGACCATCACCTTTGAGTACCGCTGTACTTGCAGATCGCTATCTTGCGCCCGGCGAAACGACGTGCAATGACGTATTCAAGCGGGTTGCCCATGCGCTTGCCGCTGCAGAGCAGCCAGACCAGCGCGCGCATTTCACGCGCTTGTTCTACGCCAATCTGCTGCAAGGTGCCATTGGAGCGGGGCGCATCATGGCGAACGCGGGAAGTGCGAATCACGGGACGATGGTCAACTGCTTCGTGCATCCTATCGGCGCTAGCGAGCAATCCGTCGCAGACGCTTCCGATGTCGAACGCGCTTTGCATGCAGCACAGCGCACCTTGCAGATGGGTGGCGGGGTCGGCTACGACTTCTCGGTCATCGCCCCTGCTGATGCTGAGCAGGCAACGTCGAACAGCGGAACTGGAAGCGTCTGTGCCGTCCTCGACTCATTTGATCGGGTATGCGCAACGCAGGCGCTCGTCAACACGCGAGGTGGCGCGCAGATGGCCGTTCTGCGCTGTGACCACCCCGACCTGGCCACTTTCATTACTGCCAAACGTGGGCGCAGGCGCTGGGCAACGTTCAACCTATCGGTTGCCGTTACCGACGCGTTCATGCGAGCGGTTGCCGATGACGGTCTCTGGTGCCTGCAGCATCGAGCAGTGCCCAATGCACAACGGCTGGCTACAGGCGCCCACGCGCTGTCTAACGGCAAGTGGTGCTACGCAGTCGTTCCCGCACGGCAGCTTTGGAACATGATCGCGGAAGCCGCGCATCACAGTGCAGAGCCGGGTCTGCTGTTCATCGATACGATCAACGCTGCCAATGACCTTGCCGAGATCGAGACGATTGCCGCAACCAATCCTTGTGGAGAACAACCATTGCCGCCCTGGGGCAGCTGTGTACTGGGGCCGATTGATGTATCCAGGTGGGTGCAGTGGCCGTTTGGAATGGGCGGTCAACCACTGTTCGATTTCGTCGGCCTGAGCCGGGCGGTGCGTGTTCAAGTCAGAATGCTCGACAACGCGATCGAGATCACACGCTGGCCGTTGCCTGAGCATATGCACGAGGCCCAGGCCAAACGCAGGATCGGCGTAGGCGTGACCGGCCTTGCCGATGCTCTCACAATGATGTGCCTGCCATACGACGCTCCGGCAGCACGATGCTTCGCCGCTCAGATCGGGCGATGCTTGCGTGATAGCGCCTACGCAGCTTCGGCCGCATTGGCATGCGAGCGCGGGCCCTATCCGCTGTTCAGTCCGGAACGCAGTCTTGCTCCCGGACATTTCAGCGCCGCATTGCCCAAGGCCGTGTGCGAAGCTGTCGCAAAGCACGGACTGCGCAATAGCCACCTCCTCTCCCTGGCACCAACGGGTAGCGTAAGCCTGGCGTTCGGAGATAACTGCTCCAGTGGTATCGAACCTGCGTTCGATTGGGTGTATCAGCGTCGCGTGCGTATCCAACATCGCGCGCCGCAGCTTTACCGTACTGAGAACCGCGCCTACAGGCTTTTCCGGGCGCTGTACGGACAGCGTGCAGCGTTGCCCGGCTACTTTGTCACCGCAAGGCAGATTGATGGGCTCGACCACTTGCGCATGGTGGCGACGCTGCAACCGTTTGTTGATGCATCCATTTCAAAGACGGTCCTTCTTCCGTGCAGCGCGTCGTGCGCACAGGTTGCGGCACTGCTCTTTCACGCATGGCAGTTGCGACTCAAAGGCATCACGATCTTCAGGCCGGACACCGGTCCGGACGACGTGCTCTCCGAGCTGCCCCCATTGGACGGTCGCCTCACGTGCTTCTGTTGAGCAACCCAGCCAGCGCTTAATCCAGATCGAGCTCTGGGTGGTCCGACAGAACGTCGGCGCGTGAACGGCAGGGGCGCAATGGGTCGTCCGGTCCAATCCATGCCGCGCGCACATTGGCGCAGATATCACGAAAACGGGTGGTGGGGATGCCCATGCGATTGGCCGCCGTGGCCCAGTGTGTGAAGACTTTCGAATGCACAGCCAGATACTTCTGGCGAGTGTCTGGATCTCGCGGAAACATGCCATCCGCGGTGGAGAAGTCGGGGCACCTGAGGTAGAGGTTGAACCAGAAGAGCGCAGCGTACGCCCGGAGAATCTCCTCCACCGACTCTGGGCACGTCGTATCGAAGGCAATCTGCGGGCAGGGGCAATCGGTCGCACAGAAAAATGTCGTACGCATGTTTGCGCGCTCCCGGTTATCCGACGTGTTGACGCTGTTGGGCGGCGGGATACGTTCTCAGTGGATTGGTGAGGGCTTCCACCGTAACCGTCATGTCCAGGCCGCCGACGCCTGGCAAGCGGAGCAGGGCCCTCTTCAGAGAGTTCAGCGGGCTGGCATTGCCGACGTGGCCGGCCATGCGAATGCGACCGTGCTCCGCGCTGACATGGATTTCGCTCGCCGATCGCGGGGCAAACCAATGGACGGCAGTCTTTGCCAGCACGGCAAGCGCTGGATCAGGGAGCAGACTGGAACTGGCTACCGGAAGAAATGCCGTCGCCAACGCGTCTTCGTTCATGGGCTCAAGGGGTGCCGCTTTTGCGAACGGAGGATGGACGAATGCTTGAGCGATCATGGCGAACTCGGTGTGTCGAAGCGTCTTGCTACCACTGTAGTAGACGGCTCGGAAGCGCATTTGATCGTGAGCAAAGCTGGAGCCATCGCCAGAAGCCTTCGAAAGGCTCCGGATTGTCTTTGCTATGCGTATCCGGCGTTGAACATGGTCGAGTTTGAAGTTTCATCCGACCGGTCAACGTAGCCTTCCCGCACATCGGCGATCATGCAATCCGTGGTCAACAACAGGGCGGCAATCGACACGGCGTTCTGCAATGCGGTGCGCACCACCTTGACAGGGTCGACAACGCCCAACTCCAGCATGTCGCCATAACGATCGGACGCTGCGTCGTAGCCGTGCGATCCCTCACCGGAGAGCACCTGGTGAACGACCGCCTGTGCATCGGCTCCTGCGTTGGCTGCGATCTGGAGCATCGGCGCGGCCAGGGCGGTGTGCACGATATGGGAACCCGCTTGTTGCTCGGCATTGGGCGCGGTCCATGCGTCGATGGCGGAACGCGCTCGGAGTAGTGCAACGCCACCGCCCGCCACGATGCCTTCCTCAACGGCGGCACGCGTGGCGTGAAGGGCATCCTGGAAGCGGTTCTTGCGCTCGTGCAACGCAGCCTCGGTTGCCGCGCCCACCTTGATGACGGCAACGCCACCGCTCAGGCGTGCAAGCCGTCGCTGAAGCTGCTCGCGGTCGTAGTCCGTCTTTGCCTCGTTGAGCTGTGCCCGCAATTGGGCAACGCGCTGCTCCACTGCGGCCTTTGCCGTATCGCCCGCGATGAGTGTGGTCGCATCCTTGGTGGTTTCCGTACGGTGTACGTGGCCGAGCTGATCAAGCGTCGCGTGCTCCAATGAAACGCCGGTCTGCGATGAGATAACGGTCGCGCCAGTCAGCGCAGCAAGGTCGGCCAGTTGCTCCGTGCGCGACTCGCCAAAGCCGGGCGAACGGATCGCGCAGCTCTTGAGCGTGCCGCGCAGATTGTTGACGACGAGCGTGGCCAACGCTTCGCCTTCCACTTCGTTGGCAATGACCAGTAGTGGCTTGCCGGTACCGGACACGGCTTCAAGAACCGGCAGCAGCTGGGTGATTGAGCCGATCGTGGCATCGCACAACAGCACCCGGGGCTCTTCCAGTACGACGGCCCGGCTTTCGGTGGTGGCAAAGAACGGCGAGAGAAACCCGCGGTCCACGCGCGCGCCTTTCGCGATCTCGACCTGGTCTTCAAGCCTCGAGCCGTCTTCCACGCTGATAGCGCCGTCCTTGCCGACCTGTTCAACCGCGCGCGCCACCAGCGAGCCCACGGTTTGGTCGCCGCTGGCGGAAATCGTGGCGATCTGCCGCATTTCGTCTACGGTCGTGCAGGGGCGTGCCATGTCGTGGAGCTGTTGCGCAACCACGGCGCCTGCGGCCTCAATGCCGCGCCTGAGCTGCATCGGGTCGTGCCCGGCTTCTACGTATTTCACGCCCTCGGCCACGATGGCGTGCGCCAACGTGGTGGCGGTGGTCGTACCGTCACCTGCGACCTCGCTGGTGCGCGCCGCTGCCTCGCACAGCAGCCGAGCGCCCATATCGGAAAATGGCTCGCGCAGTGCAATGGAGCGTGCAACCACAACGCCGGAGTTGGCGACCATGGGCGTCATGCCCGGCCGTTCGATGATCACGTTGCGTCCACCAGGCCCGAGCGTCACCTTGACGGCCCTGGCCAACAGGTCGATTCCGTTGAGCATCATCCTGCGGGCGGTTTGATGGAAGACGAGGGTCCTGGCTGTCATGGTCAACTCACATTGGGTCGGGTGTGCCGTGGCGTGCGGCTTCGCTTACAGAAACAGAAGGTGCCGCCGCCGGCATTGCACGCCACGCACGGGCTGTTGTCTTTCAGGTTAGCCATGACGGAGGGCGCGGGGTTGGGCTGGATCAAAGGTTGCGCCATATCAACGCGCTCCGGTGCGCATCGACCATTGTGGGGTGAGGGAAGCGAACGGATTCTCAAGGAGGAGCCGATCATGCTGCGGTTACAGAACCTCTTGCGGGCTGCGCTGGTTGCAGCGTCTCTCGTGTCGACACACGCGGCATTGGCGCAGGCACCCACCCCCGAGCCACTACACCATCCGAGCCCCGATTTCTGCGCGCAGATGCGCAATGCCCGGACACCGGCAGAACGCCGTGCGTTGATGCAGCGCATGCAGGATATTCACGGCTTGAACGAGTCGGATCGGATGAGCGGCCGTGCACGAGGAGGGATGCCCGGCGGCACGATGAACAGGCGATCGTGGCGGGCCATGTACGAGGAGGGGTGTCTGAATGAAGATGCTTCTGCCGTGCGTCCCATGCCACATGTGCAAGGAGGCGTGGCTTATGTGTCAGGTGGGGTCGGGCAGGATGCGGTGGATGCAATGCGTGGCGTTGCAGCGAACTACAACCTGCGCTTGACGTTCATCGAGCAAGGTGGGGCGTACGTTTCAGAAGTCGACACCCGTATTCGTTCCGCAGACGGGGCGGTGTCCCTGGTGGTCGTAACGGAAGGCCCGCTGCTCTACGCTCGCCTGCCGCGTGGCAAGTACCAAGTCAGTGCGTCTTATAACGGTGTGGTACGTCAGGGCACGCTTGTGGTGCCGGCACATGGAGCGATCGTGCGCACGATGACTTGGCCCCGCCAAAGGACTCGGTAGCGACGTCGGCAAACGATGTGTTTTTCAGGATGGCGAAGCATGCATGGCGCCGGCATTCTTCGCCCTGCCACTTCATTGATACGTGGTGGTTTCAACCGGAGTCAATACGGCATAGCGCGCAGCAAGCTCCCGGCCGAGCAAGATACCCGCGCTGAAGGCAAGCTCGCGGGAAACGTAGCCTTCAGCGCTAGCGGCGGAAATCCAGGACGAGCATTTTCCACCGGGCGACACGAACCGGCACTCGCATTCCCAGCGCTTGTCGCTTCGCCGCTTTGTACGAACATCCACCCAACCCCGCCCGGCTTGAACGGTCAAGCTCATATGCCCCCCTTGGCTGCGATGGTTGCTTTCGATTGCCCACGTACCATCTCGCGTCGCAACGCGAACTCGACTTCTCTGAACGCTTCGCGAAGTGCCGCTCGGGCGTCCTCGCCGGAGGCATGGCCCGAGAGGTGGCTATCGTGGCGTGTCATCACATCAATATGAACCCTGACGGATTGGATGGGTGTCTGCTGTCGAGGCAGTTGAATCAACTTGACGCGGCAACGTGCGATCTCCGCTTGAAACCTGGCAAGGCTGTTCGCCTGTTCGATGACAGCATCCTCAATCGCTTTGGAGTAAGGAAAGTCCCGAAATGAAATGTCCAATGGCAAGGTCACGCTCACACTCCTTGACCCAATGTCGGGCGCTGCCACGTCTTCAAGGGCAGCAGAAAACTTCAAGGTCGCATCCTGTCAACCGGATGACGCGGCCGGAACGTAGGCGCGCGGGCCGCGAGTAAGACCAGGATCGGCGCAGCGGAGAATCGGCGAATCGTGCAGCGATTTGCAGCCATCCGTCCTCCGCCGTTCTTGCGATATGCCGTCCGTTACATCAGCCCCCGTTTACGGGGATGGTCTTGGAAGCCGCCTGCGCCGCGTCCGTCTTGGGCAGCGTCACCGTCAATACGCCGTTTTTGAAGCTGGCCTGGATCTTGTCTGTATCGACGCCGTCTGGCATGCGGAATGACCGCTCGAACGCCCCGAAGTGGCGTTCATGCAGGTAGTAGTCCTTTTGTTTTTCTTCCTTCTCTTCCTGCTTCTCGCCTTTGATGGTCAAGCCGCTGTTGACCAGCTTGACCTCGACGTCCTTCTCTTCCATGCCAGGCAGGTCGGCTTTGATCTCGTAAGCCTTATCGGTTTCGACAACGTCTACTGCGGGCGCGGACGTCAATGCCCATTCGCGCCGCCAGAACGGCGCGATATCCAGCGCCGCGCGATGAAACGGAAAGAGATGAAATCCGCGGTCGAAATCATCGAAGACACGTGCAACCTCTTGCCGCAGGTTGTCGAATGCGCGCCAGGGTTGCATGCCACCGGCTTGTTTGGTCGATGCTTCCGTGCCGGTCTTCACGGGAAGCTTGGTATCGGATTCAGCCATGATGCGTTCTCCTATGCGGGTTCGGGGAGAAACCATTCTGGACGCAGATGCGAACAACATCTTGATGGGCATCAACCGTTCTATGCCGTCGATGTTTCGGCTCATGGCCCGTGTGCGCATTGCGTTTCACCGGCGATCACGCAAACGATCTCGCCCTTGCCCGAGCGGTATTGACGAGAGCTTTGGTCCCGTCGGGCCACCAAAACAGCGCGCATTCACGTTCCTGACCTCGATCAGAAGGCCATGTGCCAAGCGTTGGATGGGATTCGCCGTGCCACCTACGATGCAAGAGTGGAAGCACAGATCCAGGGGGCACGCGATGATCAAGGTGCTGATAGCGGACGACCATGCCGTCTTTCGTGAGGGATTGGGTCGGATCCTGAGCGATCGCGCACGATCTCTGCATCAGCAAGAAGAGGGTCAGCACCTATAAGGCTCGCATTCTTGAAAGGATGAACCTGCCAAATGACGTCGCCCTGATTCGGTACGCGCTCAGCCACGGGTTGGCATGAGGCTGGCCGGAGCGAGCGCCGCGGCGATGTCATTACATTGCCTTGGGCTCGGCACCGGGAGCTGGCAGCGGCAATTGCGGAGATGTGACCATCGTTTGCGGAATGGTGAGTTCGATCAACGTTCCGGATTCTGGCGACGATTCGATGCTTAAGCTGCCGCGCACAAGATAGGCGCGCTCACGCAAGCCCACAAGCCCGAAAGACAGATCCTTTCTCGGATGCGCGGGGTCAAAACCGATGCCATCGTCCTGCACGGAAAGCTGGACGATGGACGCCTCATAGAGCAGCCGTACATGTACAGCCGACGCGCCGGCATGGCGCGCTACATTGGCCAGGCACTCCTGCAGGACACGATATACGGTGGATGCAAAAGGCTCGGGAAGTTCCAAGTGCCCGGGTACGATCTTCAGTTCGCAATGAATGCGGTGCCGCCGTTGAAACGACTCGACAAGCCATCTGCACGCAGGTACGAGGCCGAGATCATCGAGCATGGAGGGGCGCAGATCGGACGCGAGACGACGTGTCGCTCGGATCATGTCATCTACGGCGTGTTCCATTGCGCTCAAGCGTTCGGCAACCGGCGCGTTCGTGGCATCAAGCTTGTGCTCCAACATTTGCATGTCGACCTTAAGCGCTGCCAGCGATTGGGCAAGCTCATCGTGAAGCTCGCGTGAAAGGCGCCGCCGCTCTTCCTCACGTGCCCTTGAGCTGATCGCTGCCAGCTCACGCAATTCCTCTCTCGAGCGCTCGAGCGCCTGCTCGGCACGCTTACGCTCGGTGATTTCCTGTCGAAGCTCGCTGTTCGTAGCGCTCAGTTGGGCGGTGCGGTCTTTGACGCGCTGCTCGAGATGCTCGTTCGCCGCGTTCAGCTGTTGCGTTTTCTCCAAGGCGCCTGCGCGCGCCGCGCTCTCGTTATCCAGTGCTTTCACCAGCATGGCGTAAAGCCTGGCATGTTCGATGATCAGCCCGACCAGAACAAAGCCGGAAGCGACAAGACCATAGGCGCGGCCGGCGTAAAAACCGAGATCGAACCGCCCGTGGTTGAACACGGCAGAAAGTGCCACCTCAAATGCCGAGGTGACGGCGACCACCGTACACCATAGATTCAGCAACGAGTGGCCGCGGTGCCGCCACAGAATTGCTGCGGCCAGCACATTCAGCATCCACACAATGCTGACTGTCGTTGACATGGCGCCGGTATATCCGTTCCCGCGCATGATGGCCGGCAGGAGAGACGGGTGGGTCGCCAGCGCAGTCAGCCCATAAGCCAAAAGCAGCACGGCGCCGGCAGCCCATAGAACGGGAGAGACGGCGCGCGACAACCTGATACGCCGTATTCGCTCGTTCTCTTGCAGAAGGGCATAGCCGATCAGGGACAGTGGAAACCCTCCGTGCCAGAACATGTAAAGCCACGCTGTGGTTTGCGGGCCCGCACCCAAAAGCCCCGATGCAGAGAACAGCCCAGGGAAACTGAGCATGTGCACCGCCGCGACCGTGGCGGTAAAGAAGTAGCCCGATGACAGGGCCAGCAATCCTGGAGAGCGGAGCAGGGTGAACTGCCCGACCAGCATCGCAGCGGTGACAAGGTCGTTGATGACGACCGCGGATTCATAGACGGGAATGAACCCCCAGACCGGCGCCAGCTGCCATTGAGCAAACGGCAATACGGCCACAAAGACCACGACGGACGCCAGCATCACTGCCGTGACCAGGCGCTGCTGATTGGGTCGGGGCAAGACGGTCGACAGGAAGATGCGGGGATTGCTCCCTGGGTCGCTCAAGATCACTCTCCAATAACTGGAACCGGTGCGCGCGGCGCGCTCGCACACGGAATGTGGTGCTGGACGTCTCTGCGAGGGCACCGAAACTTGTCAGGCTTTCCTGACATGCGGAGCGTTATCAGGCGTACACGCCTTGACTCGCCTCTGTAGTGTTCAACCTTAGCCTGCAAGCGAGCGTATCAATATGAGGCAGCGCAGATATCCCGTTGGTCGTCCTCAAGCGATCAATGAAGTCGAGCGCACGATCGCTGCCTGATCAACCGGCTGAGCCCCAAGATAGCCGCCGGCTGTAAGCACCTTTCCGCTGTATAAACGCGAGTCCATTTTCATGTCGAGCGAAATCAAGGCAATCCACGTAGCAAGCTTCCTGCGGCTGTCTGCCCACTACATCGACGGAGCACGGACAGGGGAAACCTGCCATGGTAAGAGCCGCGGGATCGAAACGCCGCTGCGCTGCATGACTATCGGATGCGTAGCAGACCCGGTCTATCGGTCATGGGAAGCTTCTCGTTGCCTCACGAGATACGCTACGACATCGTCCAACGTGACAAGGCGCGCATAGACGAGAATCTCAACTCCGCACAGACACGGCAGCATGGGCACTTCTGTCAGAGCAAGGGTGAGTATCGACGGCTCCTCGGGGGGCATATTGCTCCCTGCCCGATCCCCCAGAAAAGTGCAGCGCGAAGCGCCAATCCAACCGATGTTGAGCGCCATGGCGGCCTGGCATCAACCGGCGGCTTGACTGGCATCAAGCTGCGCCCGCGCGGCTGGCGAACAATGATTCTGTCCTTCCGTTGCGGCCACGAACATGAAGCCAGTCTTACGAGACGTCCTGCGCAGGCGCCTGCATCGGCATAAGCGGGGTAGGGATGCGGAACAGGCTAACGGCAGCGACGTCGTGTCTACCCTAGCGGCGACGTCGCCCACGAACCGAGGCGCCAGCGAGACCGTGACGATGCCCAGGCAACGGCATCCAGCTCCAATCGGCTTTTATCACCTTGAGCACACGGCGATCAGCGAGTGCGCTTGCGCGGGGTTGGCATGTTTTGCCGCCCGCGCCGATAGACCGGACCGCTGGCAGACCGCAGCCACGCAGACACCGGTGCTCTACTGCCTTGGCAAGTGCTATGACGCACCCAGTGACGGCGCGCACGATATTCGACCGCACGTGGGCGAACATGCGAGCCGAGCCGTGTTGTTAGGCAACGTGCTGCGCGGTGGCGTGCGCGATCTGCCGACCTATCGCCGCGGCGGGGCAGCGCTCGAGAAAGCTCGACGGATGGCGCCACAAGCGTTGGTGAACATGGTGGCGGCGTCCCGATTGCGAGGGCGAGGCGGCGCCGCATTCCCCGCAGGCATCAAATGGCAAGCCGTTGCCAGCGCATGCGCCGAAACCAAGTATGTGGTCGTGAATGCCGACGAAGGTGACCCGGGCGCGTTCTCTGATCGGTTCCTGCTAGAGGAGGATCCGTTCCGCCTCATTGAGGCCACTGCGATTGCCGCACACGCAGTAGGCGCAAGACGCGGCTACATCTACATCCGCAAGGAGTACCCGGATGCGGTGCGGGTCATGTCGCATGCGCTGGAACAGGCGCGTGTGGCTGGCTGGCTCGGGCCGACACTCGAACTCGAGCTGGTCGTGGGGCAGGGCGCCTACATCTGTGGAGAAGAGACGTCCCTGCTGAACGCGCTGGAAGGCCGCCGTCCGGAAGTGCGGCCAAGGCCTCCGCAGATCAGCGAGTGCGGACTGTTTGGCGCCCCCACGCTGGTACACAACGTCGAGACCTTGTGCGCGATCCCCTGGATCGTGACCCATGGCGCCGCCGCGTATGCCGCCCTAGGCTTCTCCAACAGCCGAGGCACGAAGTTGTTGTCTTTGAATTCTCTGTTTCGCCGCCCTGGGCTTTACGAAGTCGAGTTCGGCATCAGTCTGGCGGACGTCGTCGAGCAGCTCGGGCAAGGGTTGCGTCGTGGCAAGCTGAATGGGCTGATGGTCGGTGGGCCGTTGGCCGGCATCGTTCCACCGACATTGCTCGACACCCGGCTCGGCTACGAAGAGATGCAGACCATCGATTGCGCCGTGGGGCATGGCGGCGTCATCGCGTTTGCCGACGACACGTCCATCCCGCGCATCGTTGCCCAGGTCTTGCGTTTCGGCGCTCGCGAGTCATGCGGCAAGTGCACGCCCTGTCATCTTGGTACGCCCATTCTTGCAGCGATGGCGGATGCGGCGGCCAACCGTCTGCCAGTTGATGCGGACCGTTTTCGCCGGTTGATTGACGCATTGGCGGCGACCAGCTTGTGCGGACATGGCCGGGGGCTGGCCGAGTTTGTCCAGTCTGTGCGCCGCCACTATCCGTCGGAGCTGCAAGCATGGTGCGACTGACGATCGACGGCAGCCCATTGGAGGTGGCGGAAGGCGCCTTGCTGATCGACGCGCTGTCGACGGCGGGCAAGGCAGTTCCGCACGTGTGCCACGACAAACGTTTGACACCTTCTGGCGCGTGCCGCCTGTGTCTCGTGCTGGTCGAAGGCCAACGGCGGCCGGTTGCGAGTTGCACAGCCGAAGTGGCTGAAGGCATGGTCGTGCAGACGCGCAGCCATGCGCTCGACACACTGTGCCGCACGAATCTGGAGCTCATTGCCGCGCGCTATCCGCGAACGGCGTATGCCGCAGACCCGAAGCACCCGTTCCACCGTCTGCTGGCCGAATACGGTGTGCCGCCCGGGGGCAAGCACGAGGACGGATTTTTTACAGATGACAGCCATCCCTACCTTGGCGTCGGCATGGAACGCTGTGTCCATTGCGACCGCTGTGTACGCATCTGCGAGGAAGTGCAAGGGCAATTCATCTGGGAGACGATCGGGCGCGACGATACGACGCGCATTGCAATCGGCAAGGGGCCTACGTTGCTCACAGCGGGGTGCGTCAGTTGCGGCGCCTGTGTAGACAGTTGTGCCAGCGGAGCCTTGTTCGACAAACGGTCCGGCGTCAAGCCTACGGCTTGGACCCGTACGACGTGCGCATACTGCGCAGTCGGCTGCCAAATGGAAGTTGGAACGGCCGGTGGCCGCGTAGTCGTGGTGCGCCCTGCCGATAGCCCCGTCAATCGCGGGCATCTCTGCCTCAAGGGGCGGTATGCGTTCGAGTACAACCACGCCCCAGACCGTGTCACCCAACCGATGCTGCGGCGTAATGGAAGGTGGCAAGCGGTGGGGTGGAATGAGGCGCTTGGCTTCACGGCGTCACGGCTGCAAGACATCATCGCCACAAACGGGGCGGATGCCATTGGCGTACTCGGATCGTCACGTGCGACCAATGAGGAGAACTACCTGGCACAGAAGTTCGCCCGCGTGGTGCTGGGCACGCACAACGTCGACTGTTGCGCCCGCGTTTGCCATACCCCCAGTGCGAAAGCGCTGAAGACGATGCTTGGCATTGGCGCAGCCACCAACACCTTCGATGATATCGAGCATGCGAGCGCGTTCCTGATCTGCGGCGCGAACCCGACCGAGAATCATCCGGTCGTCGGAGCGCGCATCAAGCAGGCCGTGTCGAGGGGAGCGCAGCTCGTGGTCATCGACCCGCGCCGTACAGAACTGGCGGCGTTGGCCGACGTGCATCTGCCAGTGCGCGCTGGCAGCAACGTGCTGCTGTTCAACGCGTTGGCCGCCGCGATCATCGAGGAAGGGTGGGTTGATCGCACGTTTCTGTCCGAGAGGGTCATCGGCTTCGATGCCTTCGCTGCGCATGTCGCGGACTACGCTCCTGAGAGCGTTGCCGAACGATGTGGCGTGTCGGCTCCGGCCATTCGTGCCGCCGCCAGAATCTACGCCAAAGGGCAGCCCGCCATGTGTTTTCATGGCCTGGGCGTAACCGAACACCTGCAAGGCAGCGAAGCGGTGATGGCACTCATCAACCTGGCGCTGCTAACGGGCAATCTCGGTCGGCCGGGCAGCGGCATCAATCCATTGCGTGGGCAGAACAACGTACAGGGCGCAGCACAGATGGGATGCGACCCGGCTACCCTCACCGGCGCCCAGTCCATTGGCCAGGCGGGCGCGCGCTTTGAACAGGTGTGGGGTGCCAAACTGCCCGCCACGCGCGGGCTGAATGTCGTAGAAATGATGGATGCAGCCCAGGCGGGGCGGCTCAAGGCGCTGTGGGTGATGGGCTACGACATTTATCTCTCGCTGGCCAATGCATCCGCAACGGCTGCCGCGCTTGGCGCCTTGGATCTGGTGATTGTGCAAGACCTGTTTATCAACCAGACGGCTGCGGCGTTCGGTACGGTGTTTCTGCCCGCGGCATCGGCCTTCGAGAAAGAGGGCACCTTCATGAACTCGGATCGACGCGTACAGCGTGTTCATGCTGTCACGACGGCTCCTGGGCAGGCACGCTCCGACTGGTGGATTATCCAAGCGCTGGCTGCACGCATGGGCAAGCCGGAGGGTTTCGAGTTTGACGGCCCCGAGCAGATCTGGGATGAAGTGCGCGCGCTCTGGCCAGAGGGCGCCGGCTTGGCGTATTCGCGCCTGGACGGCGAAAACCTACATTGGCCGTGCCCTGACGAAACGCACACCGGAACACCCGTGCTCCACCGGGAACGTTTTTCCGGCGGCAAGACGGCCGCTCTGATACCGGTCGCCTATGTGCCGACGCCCGAGCGGCCAGACGATGACTATCCCTTTCTTCTGACCACAGGTCGCGTGCTGGAGCACTTCAACGCCGGCACGATGAGCTACCGCACCCCGAACGCAGCGCTACGGCCGTCGGACACGCTGGACATGGCACCAGCGGATGCAGCACGCCACGGCTTTACCGAAGGTGATGTGGTCGAGGTATCAAGCCGGTATGGTTCCGCGATCCTGCCGTTGCATATCAGCCATGCGATGCAGATTGGACAATTGTTCTGCAGTTTTCACCGCGCCGATCTCCTGGTCAACCGATTGACCTCTCCCGTGCGAGACCGGCTGGTGCATACGCCCGAATATAAGGTGACTGCGGTACGGGTGAAAAAGCGCTGCAACTGATCAGGACCAGTTTGAGTGACGTCCGTATCACGGCGCTTTCGCGGCAGTGCTCTCCGCGGCAGCCACACTGCGCTTGACCGCGATGAAGCTGTCAGGACTCACCGATATGGAATCGATACCGCATTCGACCAGGAAGGCAGCAAACTCAGGGTGGTCGCTCGGCGCCTGACCGCACAGACCGACATGTGCACCCGCCTCGTGAGCACTCGCAATGACGCTTTGGATCATCCACTTGACGGCGTCATCCTGTTCGTCGAAAAGCGCCGCGAGATCGGCCGAGTCACGGTCAACGCCCAGCGTCAGTTGCGTCAGATCGTTGCTGCCAATGGAGAAGCCATCGAAACGTTGCGCGAAGGCCTTTGCCAGAATCACGTTCGATGGGATCTCGCACATCACGTAAACCTGGAGACCGGCTTCGCCACGATGGATGCCGTTGTCAGCCATGACCTCAAGCACGCGGTCCGCTTCTTTTGTTGAACGGCAGAAAGGGATCATCACCACGACGTTCGTGAAGCCCATCTCATTGCGCAGGCGTCGAATGGCGCGGCATTCGAGCGCGAAGCCTTCCCGGTAGCGTGGGGAGTAGTACCGCGATGCGCCACGGAATCCGAGCATGGGATTGTCTTCCTTAGGCTCGAATTCCGCGCCGCCAATCAGATGCGCGTACTCATTGGTCTTGAAGTCGCTCATGCGGACAATGACAGGGTGCGGATACTGGACCGCTGCGATCCGTCCCAATCCACGCGCAAGGCGATCGACGAAATATTCCGTGCGATCTTCGTAGCCAGTCGTCAACGCTGCGATGGCTTGCCTGGCACCTTCGTCCTTGAGTGTCTCGAAACGGGCCAGAGCCATCGGGTGGATCTTGATATGGTTGCTCACGACGAACTCCATTCGCGCGAGCCCGACACCGTCGGCGGGTATCCGCCACCAGCGAAACGCCGCCGCCGGGTTGGCGAGGTTCAGCATGACCTTGGTGCGCGTCGCAGGGATATTGCCAAAGTCGATCTCCTCGACCGCAAAGTCGGCAATGCCTTCGTAGACGAATCCTTCTCGGCCTTCTGCGCATGACACGGTGATCTCCTGCTCGTCATGCAGCAGATGCGTCGCGTTACCGGCGCCGACGATGGCTGGAAGCCCCAGCTCTCGGCTGACGATCGCTGCGTGCGATGTGCGTCCCCCCTGGTCGGTGATGATGGCAGCCGCCCGCCGCATGACGGGCACCCAATCCGGATCCGTCGTCTGGGTGACCAGGATGGCGCCGTCGACGAAACGCCCCATGTCGCTGGGGCTTTCGATGATGCAGACTTTGCCGGCGGCGATGGCTTCGCCGATGCTGACACCGGAGAGGATCTTGCGGCCTGCCTTCTTGACATGCCACGTCCTTACCGCACTGGCTTCACGACGTGACTCGACCGTTTCCGGGCGGGCTTGCACGACGAACACCTCGCCGGTGAGCCCGTCCTTTGCCCATTCAATGTCCATCGGTTGGCCATAGTGCTGTTCGATCACGCAGGCCCAGCGAGACAAAGCCAGGATATCGTGGTCGCTCAGGACGAAAGCCGCACGCTCGGCTTTCGAGGTGGGGACGTTCTTCGTCGGCTGCTCGTTGTCGGTTGTGCAGATCATTTTGAGGCTTTTTCCGCCAAGCTTTTTCCCGACAATGGGCGATAGCGACGGTTCCAACAACAGCGGCTTGAAGACCTCATATTCATCGGGATCGACTTCTCCCTGAACCACGTTTTCGCCGAGCCCCCATGCCGCATTGATCAGGACGGACTTGTCAAAGCCCGTCTCGGTATCGATGGAAAACATGACGCCGGCGCCCCCAAGGTCCGATCGCACCATGCGCTGGACACCGACCGACAGCGCGACCTTCAGATGGTCGATTCCCTTCGCTTGGCGGTAGCTGATCGCCCGGTCGGTGAAAAGCGACGCGTAGCAGCGCCGGCAGGCGTCAAGCAGGGCGCGCTCGCCCTTGATGTTGAGATAGGTCTCTTGCTGCCCAGCGAAGCTTGCTTCTGGCAGATCCTCGGCCGTTGCGCTGGATCGCACGGCAACGTCCAAGTCGGATTGCCCTGTTCGGCGGTTCAGTTCATCGTAAGCAAGACGGATTGCCCGCGCCGTCTCTTTTGGCCATTCACCGCGAAGCATGGCGCGTCGGATGGCAAGTCCCGCTTCGGCCAGGGAAAGTTTGCTGTCATCGAGGTCGGTGAGCGCCGAGAAGATGACCGGCTGCAAATCATTTGCCTCTATGAATTGCCTGAAAGCATCGGCTGTCAGTGCAAAGCCCGGCGGAACGTTGACGCCCCGTCCCGCCAGGTTGGCCAGCATCTCGCCGAGCGACGCATTCTTGCCGCCGACCCGTGGAACATCGGTCCGCCGGAGGTTTTCGAGCCAGACAACGTGCGCGGTGTCGTTGACCATGACGGCCTCCCTTTCGGTGCGGGTTCGACGGATTGTTGCAAGAGGAACCTAGGCGCCATGCCCGAATGCGTCGAAGTCCGGAAACTCGGCGTCAAGGAGCTCATAGATCGTCTTGGCCTTACCAGTGAGTTCGATATTCATGCCGCGGACGAGATGCTCGTCTGAGCGAAGCCACTTGTAGGCGATCTGCACATCCTCGATGGTCGGATCAATCGCAAGAATACGAGTCAACACCTCCATCTCGAACGGGCCGATGATCTCTCTGATCTCTTTCGCGGTGAGGTGCCCGTGGTTTTGTGATGCGGTCTTCATGGCGATTGCGTCTCCTATATTTTCAAGCCGATCCCCAACCTGAGACGACAAGCAGCAAGGGTGACTCGGCCAGTCCAATCAATACTGGCATGATGGATGGCGCTGGTTTTGTGCCGTATCAAACGAGGGCCGATTACCCTGCGCCCAGAAAAATCGCCTGGACACGTTGGCACTGTCATGCTGCCAGTCGTGTCCCCTGGAGGTGTGCAATGCCGGAAATCGTCACGCTCACGGTCAATCCCGCAATCGATATCGCCACGTCGGTGGAGCGCTTGACGGATACGCACAAGATGCGCTGCGCACCGGCCCGCTGTGACCCTGGAGGGGGCGGAATCAACGTCGCCCGCGTTGTCCATCGCCTGGGCGGGGATTGCCTCGCCATCTACCTTGCCGGCGGTCCGGTGGCCGAGCGATTGGCGCGTCTCCTGTCGGCAGAGGGCTTATCGTTCGCCGCCCTCCGGATCGAAGGGGAGACGCGAGAGAATTTTTCCGTGACGGAACTGTGCAGCCACCGGGAGTTTCGGTTCGTCATGCCGGGGCCGGTCGTCTTAGAGGCGGAATGGCAGCGCTGCCTGGACCACCTCGATGCGCTGCAACCAGCGCCGCGCTACCTTGTGCTGAGCGGAAGCCTGCCACTTGGGGTTGCCGACGATTTCTATGCATGGGTCATTGACAGGGCCAAGGCGCGCGGCAGCCGCGTCGTACTGGACACCGCCGGTCCGGCATTGCGTGCTGCGTTGCCGCATACGCCATACCTGATCAAGCCGAGCCTGAACGAGCTTCGGCAACTGACGGGGCACGCGCTGGAGACGGAAGCGGATTGCATGCAGACTGCGCGGGAGATTGTCCGCAAGGGGCACGCGCAGGTGGTCGCGCTCACCCTGGGTGCGGGCGGCGCCATGCTCGTCACGCAGGAAGAGGTTGTCCGCTCGGGTGCTGTCGGAACGTCAATTCTCAGCACGATTGGGGCAGGTGACAGCTTCGTGGGCGGAATGGTGTGGGCGCTAAACCGCGATGCAGGCATGCGAGAGGCATTTCGGTACGGCATGGCCGCCGCCGCAGCCGCGTTGAGCCATGCCGGTACCGAACTTGGCAGCGCCGCCGAAATCGAGCAGCGCTACGCAGAGGTCTCATTGTCTTGAGTTGCACCTGCCTCGGCCTGATTGACCGCTGTTGAAGCGCCGCTTGGCTCGCAAGGCCGGCGATGATCCGTTGTATGGATGATCGGTCTGTCGGCTAGGCGGCTGGGCGCGCTACGGAACGCCCCCTCGGCGCTACCGGCTCCATTTCACGTGCAGTTCGGTTTCTGCGTTGCCATAGTCAAATGTCAGGTGCCCATGGAATGCATGGTGGATTGCGTGGCCGATGTCGCGCGCCAGATGAAACCCGGTCGTCAGGATGTCAGTGCCGCTGCTCGTGGATTCGACGGCCATGATGCGCTCCATCGGATGATCTGCCCGCAGATCTGCCTCGCGGTGGCGCGCGAGTGTCAGGATCTCCTCCCGATGGGCCGCCTCAAAGTCCCCCGAGAGGTGGATTCGGGCTGCCGGCATCTGGTCGGCGGCACGCTGGCATGCCGAGCAGATCAACGAAGTGGCTCCGGGCGGTGGACTGCGCCATAACCAGCGGCCCTTGAGGTAGACAGCACCGCAGACTGGGCAGCAGCTTGCCGCGGGTGCCTTGTCGGGTTGCCGATACCGGTTGTGGATCGGCTCGACGGCAAATGGGCTCCAGCGTGCCGGCCGCACTCGTTCGGATTGAGAGCGTTGTTTCATGTTGACTCCTATGAGGGCGAGTTCCTCCGGCCTGCTGCAGACCAGAATCTGCAACGCAGTCGCGGTGGACAACTCTCAGAGTACCTCCCGCAGCGCGATGCACTTTGGGCTGAATCAACTCTGCGTGCAGCAGCTCTCATCGGGCCAGACTCGAGTCGAGCTGCGCCGCAATGCCGAGCGGCCTGTCGCTTGAGATAGCGCAATCAATGTGTATCAGCGCTGCCTAGACTGCAGATACTGCCGCTGCATCCGTGGAGTCCGTCGCCCATGTCTGCCCCTCTCACGCCTTTTCTTGGTGTCCGCGAAGCGGCCAGCCGCCTCACCGGAAGCGCTGCCGACTACGCCCCCCTGCTGGAGATGGCAAAGGGAAAGCGCTACGTTCTTCTTGGCGAGGCTACGCACGGAACACGCGAGTTCTATCAGTCACGCGCAGACATCACACGGCAGTTGATTGTGCAAGGCGGCTTTGACGCTGTCGCCATCGAGGGGGATTGGCCGGACGTGTGGCGCATCAACCGCTATGTCCAGGGCGAGGGCGCGGACACCGCTACCGAGGCGCTAGGCGATTTCCAGCGTTTTCCGGAGTGGATGTGGCGCAACCCGGAGATGCTCGACTTCATCACCTGGCTGCATGAGCACAACACGGCCCTTGCTGCCTCAGAACGTGTGGGCGTCTATGGGTTGGATCTGTACAGCCTGTACCGGTCTGCCGAGGCCGTCATCGAATACCTGCAGAAGACCGACCCCGAGCAGGCAGCGGTGGCGCGCATGCACTACGCGGCACTGGACCATGTGCGTGAACCCATGACGTACGGCTACGAAGCCGCCGCAGGTTTGAGGCTGCCAGCGCAACGCGAGGTGGTCGAGCAACTGCGTCGGCTTCGGGCAAGCGAGGCCAGGCTGATCGAGCAGGACGGGATCGCTGCCATCGACTCGCATTTCTTTGCCGAGCAGAACGCCATCGTCGTCGTCAACGCAGAAGCGTACTACCGCGAATCATTCGGGCACCGCGTCAATACGTGGAACCTGCGCGATGCGCACATGGCACAAACGCTGTTTGGTTTGGCTGCATACCGGCAGCGCCGAGGCGGCGACGGACGGGTCGTCGTGTGGGCGCACAACTCGCATGTGGGCGATGCGCGGGCAACGGAGTCCGCCAGCCGGCATGAGTGGAACCTTGGACAGCTCGTGCGTGAGCGGGTGGGCGGCGCCGCATTGCTTGTCGGCTTTACCACCTATACGGGCCATGTATGCGCCGCATCCGAGTGGGGCGGCGAGGCCGAGCGGAAGTGGGTGCGCCCCGCGCTGCCGGACAGTTGGGAACATGTGTTCCATAGCACCGGGCTGGATCGCTTCCTCCTGCCGCTTGGCGATACGGCGGCAGATGTGTTCCACGAGCCGCTGCTGGAGCGGGCAATCGGTGTGCTGTACCTGCCGAAAACCGAGTACGCCTCGCACTACTTCGATGCCGCCATCGGTGCCCAGTTTGACGCGCTGATCCATCTGGACGAAACCTCCGCCATCGAGCCATTGACCACGGCGCTGTTACCGTGAATGCGGCTGTTGCGCTGGCACTAGCGCTGGAACGCTGGCGGGGGAGCCCGCTTCTGCCTTCGGGGGCGGCATTGGGGTCACGTTGCCAGCCAGAATCATGTCGAGGTCGTGGCGGTCAACCACCTCCTTGTCCAGCAACATACGCGACAAAGCGTCCAGTTTGGCACGCTGGCCTTCCAGTGTTGCGGTCACGCGTGCGCTGGCATCGGACAACACCTTGCGCACTTCCGCATCGATCAACTGGGCTGTGTCTTCGCTATATTCCTTGCGCTCGCGCTGCATCAAGCCTGTGCCGGCGAGTAGCGGGTTGGGCGTCTGCTCATAGGTCGCCAGTCCGAGCTGTTCGCTCATGCCGAACTGGGTAATCATCTGGCGGGCCATGTCAGTGGCGCGTTGCAAGTCGTTTTGCGCACCGGTCGATACATCGTGGTACACGATCTGCTCGGCAACGTAGCCGCCCAGCAGCACGTCGAGCCGGTCCAGCAATTCGCTGTGCTTGAGCAGATAGCGGTCCTCCGTAGGCGTCTGCTGCGTGTAGCCCAGGGCAGCGATGCCTCTTGGAATGATGGAAACCTTCGAAACGCGATCGGCCAGGGGGCGGTGCTCGGCCACGATGGCATGGCCGGCTTCGTGGTAGGCAATCGTCTCCTTTTCCGTGGCGTTCATCACGCGGTTCTTCTTCTCCAGGCCGCCAACGATGCGGTCAAGCGCCTGGTCAAAGTCGGTGGTCTCGACGGCGGATTTACCTTCGCGCGCCGCAAGAAGCGCCGCCTCGTTGACGAGGTTGGCCAGGTCGGCGCCGGCAAAGCCCGGTGTTCGGGCGGCAATCTTGCCTAGGTCGACATCGGCCCCCAGCGTGACGTTTTTGGCGTGGACCTTGAGGATCTGCTCTCGCCCCTTGAGGTCCGGACGGTCCAGGGCGACATGACGGTCAAACCGGCCAGGACGAAGCAGCGCAGGGTCAAGTATTTCGGGCCGGTTCGTCGCGGCCATGATGATGACGCCCTTGTTGCTGTCAAAGCCGTCCATTTCGACCAGAAGCTGGTTCAGCGTTTGCTCGCGCTCTTCATTGCCGCCAACCAGGTTGAACGCACGCGTCTTGCCCAGGGCATCGAGTTCATCGATAAAGATGATGCATGGCGCCATGGATTCGGCCTGGCTGAACAGATCCCGCACGCGTGCGGCACCTACACCAACGAACATCTCGACAAACTCCGACCCGCTCATGCTGAAAAAAGGCACGCCTGCTTCACCGGCAACTGCCTTGGCAAGCAGCGTCTTGCCCGTGCCGGGTGCCCCCACAAGCAACACCCCCTTGGGGATCCTGCCGCCCAGGAGCTGATACCGCAGTGGCTCTTTCAGAAAGCTCACGATTTCCGACAACTCGTCCTTGGCTTCATCGATGCCGGCAACGTCGGCGAAGGTCACGCCGGTTTCCTTTTGCATGTAGACCTTTGCCTTGCTCTTACCGATTTCCATCAGCCCACCTGCGGCGGCCCCGCCCATGCGCCGGATCAGGAAGTTCCAAACCGCGAAGAACAGGAGCGCAGGCACAACCCACGACAAGAGGGTGCTCAACCATTTGTTGTCCGGCCGACCGACAAAGCGCACCTTTGCCGCCTCCAGCTCCTGAACAAGAGCCGGGTCATTCACGCGAAGGGTCTGGAAAGGATGGTCGCCCTTGCCCGTACGGTGGATGGCATCGACCTGCTGCTGCGTCAGCAACGCCTCGACGCCTTCCGTCGAGAACGTGCCGGTGATGTCCTGGTCACCAATGGCGACGTCCTTGATCTTGCCCGCATGCAGTAGGACCTTGAAGTCGCTGTAGGGGAGTGTGTCGACCTGCTCGGACATGAACAGCGTCTGAAACGCCAGCATGGTCAACGCGACGATGACGGCGTACCAGAGCGAGAACCTTTGCTGCCGTGGCTGCATACTCTCTTTCACGTGTTCACCTTCGCATGGTCGTGCGTCAACCGGCATCCGGATCGAACCTTGATGTTCGTGCCTGAGCCGGAATGACGGTTGATGCGGATCAACCCACCCGCAAGTTGGGGTCGGCTTACAGCAGGGAAACTTACGTTGCCACTATCGGCGGCGTGTGGGCGATGGCGGAAACAACCTCCAGCAGCCCGCCTGGTGACGAAAGAAGACGATGGCAAGCGGGCGGGCGGATGTCGTCAGCTCCGCCCGCACGCAGCCGCAATCGACGCCGGGGCAATGCAGGCGCGTGATTCGCAGATGCGGCATATCGCTCAGGCCAAACCACTTGGTGACCAGCTCGCGCAACGAGGTATCGCATTGGGGCATGGAGTTCTCCGGTGTCACGCGGCCCGAGCCTGCGGGTGTGCGGTCCGACATTCGGTCGAAAGCGCCAGCAGCATCAGCTTGAATAGCGTGCGCGCAGCTCGCACGGGGCTTTTCAGGCACGCCTCCACCTGTGCGCTGCGGCATTCTCCGAACAGGCACCACGAACAGAAGTGCTCGCAGTTGTTGGTCAGCAGCCGATAATTGCGCTCCCCCAGGCGTGAACCGGCACGGCGGGCGACTTCTTCACCGTCGTAGCAGGGGCTGGCGTCGCGCTGGATGGTCACTGCAAAACCGCATGCAAAGCAGCCAATGGAGATGCGCTCCACCGGCCCGCGGCGCTGACGGCGCGAGAAGCCGGCGTAGTGAATGACCTGCCCATTGCCGACATAGATGCCGTGGTGTTCGTACCCATCGCGGTCCGCTACAAGGTGTGCGCCAACAGGAAGCGCAGTGTCAAAAGCGGCGAGGTCTTGCGGCGCATTCCACAGGGCGATGCATTCGATGTTCCGGCTCATGGCGCGCTCCGTTGTACTGGCTGGGCGTTGTCGAGTTCTAGGGGGCGATGCGACAAGACGCTGCGCTGTTTGGTGATGTGCCACCAGTATTGGCAGTGCACACGCCCGCGTCATGCAGGCTGCGCTGAGAATGCTGTCGGAGCCGCGGGTTTCCATGTCAGGAAAGCCTGACACGGCAGCCGGCACCTCAGAAGCGATGTGCTTGATGCGAGTCCCAAGCCGCGCTTGCGACGGCTACCGTGCGCCACCGTTGATCTGCCGCAAGGCGCTCCGGCACTGCCGTGCCACGATGAATCTATTGACCCCAGGAACCCTGGGATCACTCATCAGGAGGCAGTCATGAGTCAACTCAAGCGTTATGACCCGTTCGCCATTGAACCGGTTGGCGATATCTTCCAGGGGCTTCTGCGCTCGGTTCGCGGCAGCATGGATAGCGCGCTGCCATTCAAGGTGGATGTGACGGAGTCTGACAAGGCATACAGCGTTGTCGCAGAAATCCCGGGTGCGAAAAAGGAAGATATCGACGTGACGGTCGATCGCGGTACGGTCATGATCTCGGCCAAGGTGGAGCGCACTTCCGAAGAGAAGGAAGGCGAACGCATCATCCGCAGCGAGCGCTACAGCGGCACCATGCAGCGCATGTTCACGCTGGATGCGGCAGTCGATGAGAGCAAGGTCGACGCCACGTACGAAAACGGACTGCTGCGTGTGACGCTGCCCAAGAAGGACGCCTCTCCACAGCAGCGCATCACGATTCGCTAGGCGCCAGGGGACTGTGGCATGCGGCTGCAATTTCTCGGCGCAACCGACACGGTGACGGGCTCAAAGTATGTGCTTGAGACCGGCGCGCACCGTGTGATGGTCGACTGCGGGCTGTTTCAGGGCTACAAGTCGCTGCGTCTGCGCAACTGGGACAAGCTTGCCGTCAACCCGCATCACATCGATGCGGTCGTGCTCACGCATGCCCATATCGACCACAGCGGCTACCTGCCGCTGCTCGTGCGCAATGGGTTTCATGGTCCGGTCTATTGCACGAAAGGCACGGCAGAACTGTGCAACATCCTGCTGCCTGACAGCGCTCGGCTTGCGCAGGAGGATGCACAGTACGCGAACGCCGAGGGGTTCTCGCGCCATCATCCCGCGTTGCCGCTCTATGACGAAAAGGACGCCGCCAGGGCGTTACGCCGGCTGCATCCCGTCGGCTATGGCGAGCGCTTCTCCGTTGCCGACGGCGTGGAAGCGGAGTTCCACCGTGCAGGACACATCATCGGTGCGGCCACGGCAACATTGCTGACCGAGGGGCGCCGCATTGTCTTCTCCGGCGACCTGGGGCGGCAGGTCGATCCCGTCATGCGGCCACCCGAGCCCATTGCGGAGGCCGATACCCTGTTGGTCGAATCGACCTATGGCGATCGCGTGCATCCGGAGGGGGACCCGCTCGATGCACTCGAGCAGGTTGTGCAGCGGACCATCGGGCAGGGCGGCACGCTGCTGATCCCGGCTTTCGCTGTGGGGCGTACGCAGGAGCTTCTGTATTGCCTTTACATGCTGATCCGCGAGCATCGGATTCCACATGTGCCGATCTACCTCGACAGCCCGATGGCCGAACTGGCGACGGGGGTGTTTGCGCATCATATTGACGATCTGCATATCGAGGCTGCCGACTGCCAGGCCGCCTGTGCATTGGCCATTCCGGTGCAGAGCCCTGAACAGTCGAGGCATCTGGGGAACGATCGCGCGCCCAAGATCATTCTTGCGGCAAGCGGCATGGCGACCGGCGGGCGGGTGCTGCATCACCTCAAGAGCTTTGGCGGCGGCAAGCGCAACGCCATCCTGATGTCGGGCTTCCAGGCCGCCGGCACGCGGGGCGCCGCGCTGCTGGCCGGTCAAAGGGCGTTGCGCGTGCACGGACGCGAGGTTGCCATCCGAGCCTCGGTTGAGCAGATCCAGAATCTGTCCGCCCACGCGGATGCCAATGAACTGATGACCTGGTTACGGGGCTTCACGCGGCCGCCACAGCAGACCTTCATCGTGCATGGCGAGCCAGCCGCCAGCGACGCCTTGCGCCAGCGGATCGAGCATGAATTGCAGTGGCCGGTCCGCATGCCGGAGTACCGCCAGTCCTACGAACTGGAGGGTGCATGACCGCCCCGACCGTTGCCCTGGACCCGCAGCGTGTGCTCATTGCCATGCCCGGCTGCGACACCGCCACCATGCGACTTGCCATTCCGCTGCGCGCGGAGTTGGGGCATGCCGCAGTGACCCACTTTCCCGACGGAGAGTCGTACGTGCGGCTTTACACGCCCGTGCACGGCGCAGAAGTGGCCATTGTCTGCACACTCGATCATCCCGACGAGAAGCTCTTGCCACTGCTCTGGCTGGCAATTGCCGCACGCCAGGGCGGGGCGCGCCGCGTTGGCCTGATTGCGCCGTACCTGCCGTATATGCGGCAGGATGTCATCTTCAATGCGGGCGAGATTCGCGCTGCGGAACACTTTGCCGCCTTGCTCAATCCCGTGTTCGACTGGCTTGTCACGGTGGATCCGCACTTGCATCGCATTTCGCGTTTGTCGGAGGTCTATCGCGTGCCGACGGTCGCCGTGGAAGCCGCCCCTGCCATTGCCGAATGGATTCAGACCCATGTACAGGCGCCGTTCCTGATCGGGCCTGACGAGGAAAGCAGGCAGTGGGTCGAGCAAGTAGCAGGCATGTGCGGGGCCCCATGGGCAGCATTGACCAAGACGCGACACAGTGCGTGGCACGTGGAAGTGACTGAGTTGCCGAACATTCCACCAAGGTGTGTGCCGGTACTCGTCGACGACATCATCTCGACCGGGCGCACGATGCTTGCGGCCGCAGGCTTGCTGCAGCGCGCCGGCAAACCGCAGCCGGTATGCGTAGGAGTGCATGCTGTGTTCGCCGCCGACGCGTACAGCCAGCTGTGTGCGGCCAGCGCCGAGGTGGTCACGTGCGACACGATCCCGCATCCTTCGAACCAGATTGCACTGACAGGGCCGCTGGTCGATGCCATTTCACGCATGTTTGATCTACCCCTGCCTTTGAGCAAGCAGATGCTTGTTTGACCGGGGCGCTTTCGTATCTGGAGGCCATCATGAAACAGATCAGGTTCCTGCCTGACGACCCGACATACTGCGCAGCAGGGCCGCGCCTGCAATGCCGCGCGTCGGTCGATGGCTGCTCCGCAAGCTACGCAATCACGGCGGAAGCCCTCGAGGATCATTTTGGTGCGCTTTCCTGCCGGTCGGACGATCTGCTGAGCGCGTTCAAGGTGCACCGTGGAGATATCGAAGAAGTTGCACGCCTTCTGTTCGAGCAAACAGGTTCCAAGGAGATCACGCTACACAGCGGGCACTTCCGGTTCGCTGGCTGACATGCCTGTCATGACCACCGTCTCCATGCCCCCAGTTGACGCGTCCATTGCCCCGCTGGGATGCCTCAGGTTCAAGGCGCTTGGCATTGACACGTGGCAGGAGCACGTCATCTACATGCACCCTGACAGCGCGATCTGCCGGTCCGAGGGCTTTGCCGCGCAGGCCCGCGTAGAAGTCCAGATCGGGCAGCGATCGCTGATCGCCACGCTGAACCTCGTGGGCTCGGGGTTGCTGGAAAAGCATGAGGTGAGCCTGTCAGCCAGCGCGGTCGATTCGTTGATGGCGCGCCCGGGTGACGAAGTCTGCGTCAGGCACGCGCCGTCGCTTGAGTCGCTGCGCGCCCTGCGGGCCAAGATCTATGGCGGGCATCTGGACGCCAAGCAATTGCAGGAGATCATTGCTGACATCTCGCATGAGCGTTATGCCGATGTCCATATCGCGGCATTCCTGAGCGCCTGCGCATCCAGCCGCATGACCATCAAGGAAACCATCGACCTCACACAAGCGATGGTCGACTCCGGAGAGCGTCTGCAGTGGGACCGCGCGGTCGTGGCAGACAAGCACTGCGTGGGCGGTCTGCCCGGCAATCGCACCAGCCCTATCGTCGTTGCCATCTGTGCGGCGGCGGGGCTGCTGCTGCCTAAAACGTCGTCACGCGCCATCACCTCGCCTGCGGGTACCGCCGACATGATGGAAACGCTCACCCGCGTCAACCTGAGCGCGGCAGAGTTGCGATGCGTTGTGGGGCAGGTTGGGGCATCGCTCGCGTGGGGCGGGGCATTGAGTCTCAGCCCGGCGGACGACGTCTTGATTCGAGTGGAAAGGGCACTGGACGTCGACAGCGATGCCCAGCTTGTGGCGTCCATTCTCTCCAAGAAGATCGCGGCCGGGTCCACCCATGTGTTGATCGACGTGCCTGTGGGGCCGACGGCCAAAGTCCGCAGTGTCGAAGACCTTGAACGCCTTGAAATGCTGCTCAAGCGTGTGGCGCAAGCTTTTGGGGTGCAGGTGCTGATGGTGCGCACGGATGGCGCGCAGCCCGTTGGCCGCGGGATCGGCCCTGCGCTGGAAGCAAGAGACGTTCTGGCTGTACTCCAACGGACCCCTACCGCGCCGTTCGACTTGCGGGAACGGTCTCTATTGCTGGCCGGCGCATTGCTGGAGTTTTGCGGTACGGCTGTTGCCGGAACGGGGCTTGTCATGGCAACCGACCTGCTGGACAGCGGTGCTGCATGGCGAAAGTTCGAAGCGATCTGCGAGGCGCAGGGTGGCTTGCGCATCCCCGGAGAAGCCGTGTTCCGCCGCGACGTCGTTGCCGAGCAAAATGGAATCGTCACCCACATCGACAACCGCCACCTTGCCCGCATTGCGAAGCTTGCGGGCGCGCCGATGCGTCAAGTCGCGGGCGTACAGATGCGTGTGCGACTGCGGGATCAAGTGAATGTTGGGCAACCGCTGTTCACGATCCACGCGCAGGCCTCGGGCGAGCTGGAGTATTCGTCGGCATATGCGTTGACGCATGCTGTGGTGGGACTGTCTCCGATGGGAATCGGTTGAGCTTGATTGCCGCACCGTCGGCTGCTGTTTCGGGACATCTCACGATGCACGTGCGAAGCGCTTGGCGGCCAGAGTTTTCCGGGGAGCCGGTGGCCTGGTGCCGCCAAACGAAAGGCACATTGCGTTACAATTCGCACATGTCACGTGCGACCGCAAGCCTCTCGCTCCGGGCAATGCTGTTGTTGACCATCGTGTTGATGCAGCTGCTAAGCCCGCTTCTGCACGGCCATCTCGGAACACCGAAACAATCTGGCCTGCACGTGCACACCACGCTTCCTGCCGCGGTTGATTCTCATTTCCAATCCGTATCGTTTGCTCACCGTCCTCCCGCTATTGCGGAGGTCGCACCCCGTCTTCATGACTGGGCATTGACGAGCCAGGAACCCTTCGAGGTGGATGTCGAGCCTGCCATTGGCCCGGCAGACCTTGCCGCATTTCTTTGGGCAGCGGCCGCCGCCGGCGTATCCGCGCTGACGTTCCTTCTCCTTGCGGCGCTTGCCGGCGCCGCTGTATTACGTCCCGCCTGTCGGCCAGCGCCTGTTCGAGCGCGCTGGCGCGATCGCATCAATCGGCCACCTCCGGCCCAAGCTCCCCCGCTGAAGTTCTGATCCGTACCCGGTTGACGGCCGGCGTGCGCGTTGCTCCGTGACTTGTTGACTTGCAACAAGCCTCTCGTGTCTGCATTGGCGATGATGAATGTGTCAAAAGCGCTGTCTTTTGCTGCATTGCGCACGCCTAACGCTACGCGGCGGTAGCAACTCCGCTTTCCATGGGCCATCCACCGTAAGAGTTTGTCGTTCGCGTCGCATGGAAATGCTGAGCGACGGTTGATCTTGAGCTCGCTCGCGTATGCGCGGCAATCAGAGGTGGCGTCCGTGGCGTCGCCTCCGAGGATTGGAGTCAGGCATGTCTTTCAAACGAATCGTCGCGGCCAGTGCGTGTATTGCGCTGATCGCGTTTCCCCTTGAGCAGGCCGCTGCCCAAGCAGGCGCCCAAGTGGTGCCGCTATCGGCTGAGCAGGCGCGCTCCCTCGGCGTGCGCTTCAGCCCAGTCGCCGCTGCTTCAGGGCTGGAGGTCGGCACGCATGCGCGTGTCGTTCTCAAGCCGGATGCGCAATATGTGGTGGCCGCCCCATACGGGGGCATGGTGCCCCGGGTGTTGGTGTCGGTCGGGCAAACCGTCCGGGCGGGCCAGCCGCTGGCCGGTTTTTTGAGCCCGCAGCTCTTCGAAACCAGCCGCGCACTGACGGAAGCCAACTCGCAGGCGCGGCTCGCGCAGCAATCGCTCGCACGCGACAAGGCGCTGTATGACGACGGCATCATCGCTGCAAGCCGTTGGCAGGCAACGCAGGCGAGGGCCGCTGAAGCCGGCGCCATGGTCAAGGCGAGGCGGGCAGAGCTGGCCTCCGCGGGCATCGCATTCAGCGGCCCGGTTGGTGAGGCGCAATTGGTTGCCAGCCGTGGCGGTGTGGTGTCCGAAGTCAACGCCGTTCCGGGGGCGCGCGTAGAAGCGGCGGCACCCCTTTTCAGGATCGTTGACCCGGCCGCTCTGGAACTGGACCTGCTCGTCGGCCGCGATATACCGGTGCCGGCCACAGGTGACCGCGTCGAGGTCGCGCAACGCGGCGCGGGGGGCTCGGTCATTGGTGTTGCGCCCTCCGGTGATGGCACTGCAGGCGTGCGTGTGCGCGCATCGCTGGAGCGGCGTGGAGACCTGCGTGCCGGGGAGAGCGTCAATGTCACGCTCAAGCTGCGCGGCCAGGCCGATGCAAGCGCCTCTGGCCTGCTGCGGGTTCCTGTGGCCGCGTTGGTCTACGTGCGGGGCGTGCCAGGCGTGTTCGTCGCGACCGATAAGGGCTTCCGCTTCCAGGATGTCACCGTCGCCAGTACAGACGACGCCATCGCCATCATCCGTGCCAACTTGCCAGCCGGTACGCGCGTAGCGGTGACAGGTGTCGGTGCGCTCAAGGGCTTGCTGGCGGGAGAGCAGTGATGTTGCCCCGCCTGATTGAGTTTTCGTTGCGCCAGCGCGTGCTGGTGCTGATCGCGGCCGGTGTGCTGGCTGCCGCCGGCGTCTGGGCGTATCTGAACCTGCCGATCGACGCGTTTCCCGATATCTCGCCGACACAGGTCAAGGTTGTGCTGAAGGTGCCGGGCATGACGCCTGAGGAGGTCGAGCAGCGGGTCTCGACGCCGATCGAACAGGAGCTGCTCGGCCTGCCGCACAAGACGATCGTGCGCTCGGTGTCCAAATACGGCATCAGCGATGTGACCGTCGATTTTGAAGAGGGGGTGGACGTCTACTGGGCGCGCCAGCAGGTATCAGAGCGTCTGGCCGGCTTGGCGCGCGATCTGCCGTCGACGGCTGTGGGCGGCCTGGCGCCCATCACCACGCCGCTGGGCGAGATGTTCATGTTCACGGTGGAGGGCGATGGCTATTCCTTGGCCGAGCGGCGCCGCGTGCTGGACTGGGTGATCCGGCCAGCGCTGCGCACCGTGGCGGGTGTGGCCGACGTCAACGCCCTCGGCGGCGAGGTGCGCAGCTATGAGGTGACACCGGACCCGGCGCGGTTGCGCGCACGCGCTATCACCCTTGACCAATTGCGCCAGGCGCTGGACGCCAACAACCGCAACGACGGAGCAGGGCGGCTGGATCGCGGCGACGAGCATTGGGTCGTGCGTGTAGAAGGCGGCGTGCGCGGGCTGGATGATCTGCGTGCGATTGTCGTGGTGCCGGCACAGGGCCTATCTTCCGCGCCTGCGGTCACGGTCGGCGATGTGGCAACCGTGCGGCTGGGCGAGGCGACCCGCAACGGCGCTGTCAGCAAAGACGGCAACGGCGAAGCGGTTGAAGGACTGGTGCTGGGCCTGCGCGGCAGCGATGCCCGCAAGCTGGTCGAGGCGGTACAGGCGCGGCTCGATGCGCTCGGCCCGCAGTTGCCAAAGGGCATGTCGACCCACGTCTTCTACAACCGCGGCGAGCTGGTCACCCGTGCGGCCAATACCGTGGTTCGCGCGTTGATTGAAGCCAGCGTGCTGGTCGTCATTACGCTGTATTTGTTCCTGGGTGGGGTGCGGGCAGCCCTGGTCGTGGCGGCCACTCTGCCGCTGTCGATGCTGGCGACCTTTCTCCTGATGCGCTATGTGGGTCTGACGGCCAACCTGATGAGCCTTGGCGGGCTCGCCATTGCACTGGGCATGCTCGTCGATGCGGCCGTCGTCGTGGTCGAGAACATCGAGACGGCCATGGCGCGCGCGCAAGACCACAAGACAGATCCGGCGCTGCGCGGTGCGGTCATCCGCCATGCAGTGGCAACGGTAGCGGTACCCATGCTGTCGGGCGTGTCGATCATTGCCATCGTGTTTCTGCCGCTGCTGTCATTGCAAGGGTTGGAGGGCAAGCTCTTCGGGCCGGTGGCGCTGACCATCGTGCTGGCGCTGGCCTCGTCCGTGGTGATTGCCTTTACGGTGGTCCCGGCCCTCGCTTCCTTGCTCTTGCTTTCACATGCGGATGAACCGCCCTGGCTGATGCGGAAGGTCGCGAGCGGTTTCGCGCGAATCCAGGCATGGACGACAACGCATCGCCGCACGGTGTTCGGGCTGGCCGGGGCAGCATTGGCGCTGGCCGTGGTGTTGTACATGTCGGTCGGCAAGACCTTCATGCCGACGATGGACGAGGGCGATCTGATCGTGCAGTTGCAGAAGGCCCCGTCTGTTTCGCTCGCGGCGTCGCTCGACATGGATCAACGTGTGCAGCAGGCGCTCCTCAAGGAGGTGCCGGAAATACGCTCGATCGTCGCGCGCTCGGGTTCGGATGATCTTGGGCTGGACCCGATGGGCCTGAACGAAACCGACACCTTCCTGGTGCTCAAGCCCAAGGATCAGTGGCGCGGTAGCAAGGAAGACATCGCGGTAGCCATCCGGCGCGTCATGGAGCGCTTCCCGGGCGTGATCTACGGCTTCACGCAGCCCATTGAGATGCGTGTCTCAGAGATGCTGACCGGCACACGCGGCGACGTTGCCATCAAGCTCTTCGGCAGCGACCTTGCCGCCATCGATGCAGCGGCGCAGGCCATCGCTGCCAAGGTCCGCACCATCCCGGGTGCGGCAGAGGTGATTGCGCCCAGCAACAGCGGCGTGCAGTACCTGAAGGTGTCGCTGGACCGGGCGGCCGTCGGTCAGGCTGGCTTCTCCGGCGACGCGCTGCAGGCGCAACTGCGGGCGCTGATCGAGGGCGACCGGATTGGCGTGGTGCCCGAGGGCATCGTCCGCACGCCGTTGATCTTGCGTGGCGGAGCAGGCTTGCGGCAGGCACCCGAAAATCTGACCAGCCTTCTGGTGACGGCACCCGACGGAAAAGCATGGCCGCTCACCTCTCTGGCGCATATCGAGCGCGTGGATGGGCCTGTGCGCATCAACCATGAAGACGGCGCCCGGTTTGCCGTGATCCAGGCCAATGTCGATGGTCGGGACCTGGCCGGCTTCGTGCAAGAAGCCCAGGCAGCAGTCGGCGGCATTGGCACGTTGCCAAAAGGATTGCGCGTCGTGTGGGGCGGCCAGTTTGAGAACCAGCAACGCGCCGCAGCGCGCCTTGCGCTGGTTGTTCCATTGGCCCTGGGCGCAATCTTCCTCTTGCTGATATTGACGTTTCGCTCGGTGCGGCAGGCCGTGCTGGTGGTCGCCAACATTCCGTTCGCGCTCGTGGGCGGCATTGCTGCGTTGCGGATATCGGGCGAATACCTATCGGTGCCCGCCTCCGTGGGCTTCATCGCGTTGCTCGGGATCGCGGTGCTCAACGGCGTGGTGCTGGTCTCCCACTTCAACACGCTGCTGGAGTCCGGCCTGGGCATGGCGCAAGCCGTACGCGCCGGCGTGCGAGACCGCCTGCGGCCCGTCCTGATGACGGCCTGCATTACCGCGCTGGGGATGATTCCGCTGCTGCTGGCCAGCGGGCCAGGGTCAGAAATTCAGCGGCCGCTGGCGATCGTCGTGTCAGGTGGGCTGATCTCTTCGACTGCGCTGACGCTGCTTCTTCTGCCCCTGCTGTTTGAACGCTTTGGGTTGCCTCGGCCGCGTGCGGCTGCGGGGCAAGGAGATTCACAATGAGGTTGGATCTGTTTCGCATCGTATTGGCGGGGGCGGGCACGCTGGTGCTTTGGACGGCCGTAGCGCAAGCGCAAGGTTCGTCGAGCCATCTGCCATCCGAGAACGCCGTGCGCGAGGCCGTCGCGCTGTCGCCCGATGTGCTCGCGGCAGAGGCCCGCCGCGATGCCGTACTGGCCCGGGCTGAAGGCGTCCGCGCCGGCACGGCGGAAACCGTGGTGCGTGCGATTGGCCAACGCCGCCAGGTGCGCGACCCTTCCGAGCGCCATGCCGAAGGGCAGATCACTGTGGAGCGGCCCTTACGGCTATGGGGCAAAGCGCAAGCCGATGCGCAGCTCGCCGACGCGGCCGCCGAGGCGGGCCAGCTTGCCGTCAAGGACGCACGCCATGAGGCATCGCGCCAGGTTCTGACTCTGTGGTTTGGTGCCGTACGAGCAGGCCAGGCACGCCTGGCCGCGCTGGAAAATGCCAAGGCAGCTGCCGATCTGGCGGCGCTGACTGCCCGCAGGGTTCAAATGGGCGATGCCTCACGCCTGGATGCCGAACTGGCCGCAGCTGATCGCGCGCGCACGCAAGCCATGCTGGCGACAGCCGCGGCAGCGGAACAGACTGCGCAGGCGGAGTTGCAAGCCCGGTTTCCAGGGCTGGGCCATCCCGCGTTCGGCGCCGATACCGCGCTACCCCCGTTGCCGCAAGATCCACCAGATCGATTACGTACGCAGTACATCCAGGACAGTCACGAATACCGGCTTGCCATGGCAGAAGAGGCGCAGGCGCAGCAGATGGCCAAGCGCGCCGATCTGGAGCGTCGAGCCGACCCGACCGTCGGCATGTTTGTTACGGTGGAGCGCGGCGGTGCCGAACGCATCATGGGTGTGAGCGTTGCCATGCCGATCGGTTCTGCGCATCGTCGCTCAACGGCGGTGGCGGCCGCTGCCGATGCAGAAACGGCGGCACGGCGCAGGCTGGGTGCCGAGCGACGGCTCGGTGCCGAATTCGATGTGCTCTATGGCAACTTGCAAGGCAAGCGGGCGAGCGCGCAAGCGCAGATGGAAGCGGCTACGCTGCAAAAAAGCGCTTCCGACCGGGCAATGCGCGCGTATCGCGCAGGGGAGTCGGGCCTGACTGAGCTATTGGCCGCGCGCCGTAGTCTGGCCGAGGCCCAACTGGCCGAGAGGCTCGCCCGCGTCGACCTGCTGGAGGCAGACAGCCGTCTCCAGCTCGATCTGCATCGGATGTGGGACTTCGACGATTGATCTGCTGCCGCTTGACCTCTTACTCAACACATCCTGGATAACGCTATGCAATCCGAACTGAAATACTCCTTCACCATGCGCGCGCTCCATTGGGCGGTGGTTCTGGCGGTGTTGATCGCCGTCGTGGCCATCGAAATCATGGATTTCTTCCCGAAAGGCAGTGCCGAGCGCGCAGCGCTATTCATCATTCACCAGACGGCGGGGCTTTCCTTGCTCGCTTTGATGGTGTTGCGCCTGTTGGCCCGGGTGGCCACGCAGGCCCCGCCTCCCGTTCCGGGCACACCGCTGATGCAGCTTGCAGCACGACTTACGCATGGCGCGCTCTATGCACTGATGGTTGGGATGCCCGTTCTGGGCCTGTTGGCACTGGCCTGGGGTGGCAAGCCGATCCAACCGTTCGGGCTGGATCTGCCGCTGGCGGTTGCACAAGACAAGACGTTGGCGCACTTGGCCAAGGAGGTGCATGAGTCGGGCGCCACGCTGGTCTATATCGCGGTGGGACTGCATGCCGCCGCGGCGCTCTGGCATGAATTCATCCTGAAGGATCGGCTGCTGCGCCGCATGATCTAGCGCACATGAAAACTGCGCCGACAAGAGGCTCAATGATGCACTCCACGCGCTTGCTCGCCAACGTAGCATTGCTTGCCGTGTCGGCGCTGACTCTGGCGGCCGGGTTGTGGGCACGGTACCTCGGTGCCGATGTCCTGGCGTGGCAACTCTGGCTGATTGGTGTCGTTCCAAACTGGCTAACCCTGGTCGTCACGATTGTTCGGTCACTGATGCGACGGCAGGCCGGCGTGGATGTTCTGGCAGTGATATCGATCAGCTTTGCGCTCCTGTCCGGCGAGGTGCTGGTCGCAGCGGTCATTGCGTTGATGCTCGCGACGGGGCGCACATTGGAAGACTTCGCGCAAGCGCGTGCGCAGCGCGAGATGACCGCGTTGCTCGGCCATGCACCCAAGCGGGCCAATCGCTTCGCCGACGGGCAGTGGCACCAAGTCAGTCTGGAGAAGGTGCAAGCGGGTGACCGGTTGCTGGTGCGGCACGGTGAAGTCGTGCCGGTGGATGGCACCTTGTCCGGGCCTGCCGATCTCGATGAATCCACGTTGACAGGAGAATCGCTCACCCGCCATCGTTTGACGGCAGATGCCATTTGCAGCGGCGTGCTGAATGTGGGCGCCGCTTTCGAGATGATCGCGAGTGCATCCGCCGAAAAGAGCACGTTTGCAGGCGTTGTCCGGCTAGTCAGTGCGGCGCAGTCCGAGCGCAGTCCTTCCGTAAGGCTGGCTGACCGGTACGCCTTTGCCTTTGGGGGCGTCGCCGTTCTCCTCGCTGGGGCAAGCTGGATTCTCACGGGTGATTCGGCGCGTTGTCTTGCCGTGCTTGTCGTGGCTACGCCGTGTCCGCTTATCCTGGCAGTGCCCGTCGCCATCGTTTCAGGGCTGTCGCGTTGTGCCAAGCGAGGCGTGCTGGTCAAAGGCGGCGGCGCGCTGGAGCGGCTGGCGTTGGCCGACACGCTGTTCTTCGATAAAACTGGCACGCTCACCAGCGGATTTGCACGACTGGTCGATGTTGAATGCGCACCGCACTACGCGTCCGATGTTGTGCTGGGCCTGGCCGGGTCAATCGCACAGGCATCGAATCACGTCACGGCAGAAGCCGTCGCCAAGGCTGCGCGCGAACAGGGTGCAAAGCTGCGACTGCCGAGTGGGGTTGTCGAGAGTCCAGGCGCTGGCGTTTGCGGCCGCGTTGACGGACATGTCGTCTCCATCGGCTCATTGCCTTATGTCTTGGGCTCATCCGCCGAGCCGTCCTGGGTGGAAGCGTTCGCCAAGCGCGTGAGCTATGCCGGTGCGTCGGCTGTGTTTGTCGGCGTCAATGGTGAACTCGTGGGCGCATTGCAGTTGATTGACCGCGTTCGCCTTG
The DNA here is from genome assembly GCF_056280165.1 of Ralstonia sp. 110700041-2. Taxonomy (NCBI): domain Bacteria; kingdom Pseudomonadati; phylum Pseudomonadota; class Betaproteobacteria; order Burkholderiales; family Burkholderiaceae; genus Ralstonia; species Ralstonia sp. 110700041-2. Next base: position 142,102 of record NZ_JBSFAI010000018.1, read on the forward strand.
AGGCACCTCGTGCGCTCCGACTCCTGCGTCGAGAGGGTATCAAACGGCAAGCGATGTTGACCGGGGATCGGGCAGATGTTGCCGAATCGGTTGGATCCATGTTGGGGGTGACGGAGGTCCATGCGGCCCTGTCGCCAGCGGCCAAGCTCGCGGTGATTCGGGGCGCCCGCGCCGACGGCAAGGTGATCATGGTCGGTGATGGCGTCAACGATGCACCTGCGCTCGCCGCGGCGGACATTGGCGTGGCAATGGGTGCGCGGGGCGCTGCGGCCTCTTCGGAAGCTGCAGACATTGTCTTGTTGGTGGACCGCTTGGATCGGCTCGTTGACGCGGTCCGGATAGCGCACCGTACACGCAGCGTGGCACTGCAGAGCGTGATGATTGGCATGTCTCTGTCGCTCGCAGCCATGGTTGTCGCAGCGCTGGGCCATCTACCACCGTTGGCGGGCGCCATGCTGCAGGAGCTCATCGATGTATTGGCGATCGCCAGCGCGTTGAGAGCGCTGTTGCCCACGCCAGATGAAGCGACCCGTTCACTCGTCTGCGCAGACGTCGAGCGCCTCAAGGCTGAACACGCGGAGCTGGAGCCCATTCTGAGCCGGATCCGCATGGTCGCAGACTCACTGCCCCATATGGGAGGCAGTGCCGCAAAAGGCGCGCTGCTATCGCTCAACCAGTCCTTGGCTGACGTCCTGGTGCCACATGAGCGCCGAGACGATACCCAGCTCTATCCGGACGTCGCCCGCCTGCTCGGAGGAGACGACCCGATGGCGGCAATGAGCGCCATGCATCGCGAGATATTCCGCGTGACGAACCTGTTGGGCCGGATCGTGGCGGATGTTTCCGCCGACGGCCCCGATGCCGCTGTGACGCAAGAGCTGCAACGCTTGCTGTATGGGCTCGATGCCATCCTGCGGCTGCATTGCGCGCAAGAAGACGAACTGTTCCATGTGCTCGGAGGAGAGGCTTGATCGTCATGACAAACCTGCTCGCATTGTTCGCGACCATCCTGCTGCTGAATGTGATGCCGGCCTTCGCACCGCCCACATGGGTGGTGATGTCATGGGTGGGCTTCTCACGGCCTGATGCCAACCCGGTGCTTCTTGCGGGCATTGCCGCTTGCGCAGCAACCCTCGGCCGCCTGGTTCTGGCGCGGCTATCCTGCACGCTCGTACGCAACCGCTGGATGCGCGAGGCGGATCGTCAGAACATCGACGTTGTACGTGCCTGGCTGGAAGACCGCAAAGGTATGACGGTCGGGCTGATGCTCGCGTATGCCTTCAGCCCGTTCCCATCCAACTACATCTTCATAGCCTACGGCTTGACTGGGATGCGGCTTTGGTTGATCGGCCTGCCGTTCTTCGTTGGCCGCTGGATAAGCTACCTGACCTGGACGCGCATTGCCCAGATGGGTGCCCGTTATCTGGATGTGGAAACGGAGATCGACGGGGCGTATATGGGTGTGTACTTCGTCGTGTCGCAGGTCGTGTTTCTGGCGCTCGTCTATGGGTTTGCCAAACTGGATTGGCAGCACTTGTTGCAAACGAAGCACCTGCGATGGCGGCGACGGGAATCGATTGCATCTTCCGCCAAAGACACACGGACAAAGGTCGAGCGCTGAGCAGGGTGCATTGGCAACGAGCCTGAGACGTATTGCCGACACGCTGGGCCCGCAGGGATCGCGTCCGCAGTGGTTGAGGTACGTCAACGCCTTGCGGGCGAATACAAGTAGCCTGAAAGAACCAGTGCGTTGCCCCTCTCTTCTTCGCCCGGCAAACCTTGCCAAGACATGGGCGGCAGAGCTTGATCAGTCAGGCATGCACTACGACCCCGAGCGCCTTGCAGGAGATCGATATGTCGGCCTGGGCAATTGAACAGCACCGTGGCTGCTCCATTCATATTCTGGTGGTCGTTGGGCGTTGCGATGGATTCAAGTACGCCTACACCGGCTTTGTCTGCTCGCCAAAACAAGCCGCGTTGGAGTACCCGAAACTGGAGCGTTTCCACCACGTCTCTCCGGATTTTGATTCTGTGGATGTTGCCATTGCGGCAGGCATGCAGGTGGGGAGGGCGATTGCAGAACGCTGGACGTCGCATTCAGCGCAGCACCAAACATCTGAGCGGCCCACTCGCCCGCCCTCCTAGCAGACCGGTGTGTCGTGGAAACGGTGTTCAATATTCAGGCCGTCAGCAAGGTCTACCCAATGGGGAGCGTGAGCGTGCGCGCTCTGGAACACGTCGACCTGGAACTCGGGCCGGGTGAAATCGTTGTGCTGCTCGGGGCGTCGGGTAGCGGAAAATCCACGCTACTCAACCTGATGGGCGGGCTGGATACACCAACGAGCGGTTCCATCGTGTATCGGGACCACGATCTTTCCCACGCGGGAGACCGGGGCCTGACGCGTTTCCGACGGGAACATGTTGGATTCGTCTTTCAGTTCTACAACCTGATTCCAAGCCTGACTGCCCGCGAGAACGTCGCACTGGTGACGGACATCGCGGAGCATCCGCTGGATCCCACTGAGGCTCTGAACAGGGTCGGGATCGGGACGCTTGCGGATAACTTTCCCTCACAGATGTCGGGTGGTGAGCAGCAACGCGTTGCCATCGCCCGCGCGGTCGCAAAACGGCCAGATGTCCTTCTGTGCGATGAGCCGACCGGCGCACTGGATTTTCGGACCGGGCAACTGGTGCTGGAGGTGCTCGAACAGGTGAACCGCGAGTTCGGCACCCTGATCGTGATCGTCACGCACAACGCCGTCATCGCCGACATGGCGGATCGTGTCGTTCGTATGAGCAGCGGCACCATTGTCGAGCACCGCCGAAACGGGCAGCGTGCCCGAGTCGGAGACCTGGCATGGTGAGCATGCTTGTCCGGCTACTCTGGCGAGACCTCTGGCAAATGCGGGCGCAGGTCTTGGCGGCAGTCCTCGTTGTCGGATGTGGTGTCGCCACGTTTGTTGCGATGCGCAGCACCTATCTGGCTTTGTTGAACGCCCAGCAGGACTACTACGCGTCATACCGTTTTGCCGATCTCTTCGTGCATCTGAAGCGCGCACCACTGGAGATTGCCTCGCGCGTTGCTGCATTGCCTGGAGTGTCACATGTGGACGCACGCGTAGTGTCAGATGTCACGGTCGACATACCCGGCCTTTCCGAGCCAGCCACGGCGCGCCTCGTTTCCATCCCGGAGCTCGGTTGGCCCGCGCTCAACCTGCTGCATCTTCAAAGCGGCCGATACATTGCGCCGGGCAGAGAGGATGAGGTGTTGGTCAGCGCGGCCTTCGCAGATGCCAACAGCCTGCGAGCGGGCGAGTACTTCAGCGCCATCCTGAACGGCCGCTGGAAGCGCCTGCACATTGTTGGTCTTGCAATCTCGCCGGAGTATGTCTACGAGGCAGGCGCGGGCTCCATCTTCCCGGACAACCGCCATTACGGCGTAGTCTGGATGGGAGTGAATGCGGTTTCGGCAGCGTTCCGCATGGATGGCGCTTTCAATGATCTCGTGCTGTCTCTCGATGGCAGCGTGCCCGCGCCGCACGTCATCGCGCAAATCGATCGAACGTTGTTGCCGTACGGCGGACTTGGAACAATCAGCCGCGATCACCAAATATCGAATCGGTTCATTACCGACGAGATCGCACAGAACCGCGTGACTGCCACCTATGTGCCAGCCATCTTTTTTCTGGTCGCAATGTTTCTGCTGCAGAACGTCCTGACCCGACTGATCGATACACAGCGCTCACAGATCGGCTTGATGAAGGCGTTTGGATACGGTGACCTTTCAGTCGGTTTGCATTACCTGCAGCTCGGATGCGTCGTTGCTGCGGCAGGCACCGTTGTCGGTATTGGAGGGGGATTGGCGTTAGGGACATATCTAACCGACCTCTACGCCCGGTACTACCGGCTGGCCCACCTCGAGTTTCGCGCCGATTTTTCGACGATGGCCTGGGCGTTCTTCATTAGCTTTGGAACGGCGGTTGGCGGTGCCATCGCGAGCACTGCGAAAGCCATGAGATTGATGCCCGTCGAGGCGCTTCGCGCGGTCGTTCCGCCAGCGTTTTCAGTGGGCTGGGTAGAGCGGGCGGGCATCTACCGGCAAATGAGCGTGGTGTGGCGAATGATTGCGCGCAATATCGCGCGCCAGCCCGTCAAGTCGCTCCTTGGTTCTTTGGCCATTGCGTGCGCAAGCGCGATTCTTGTCGTCGGCGGGTTTTTCTTCGATTCAATCGATTTCCTTTTCGATACCCAATTCCAGCAAATCGAGCGGCAGGATGTGACGGTGGCCTTTTCTCAACCCTTATCCCACCGAGCCATCTACGCAATAGAGCGTCTGCCCGGCGTGCTGAAGGTCGAGGGGTTCCGCGATGTACCGGTCAAGCTATCCGCGGGGTATCGGTCTCGGCGCGTCTCGCTGAGTGGGATCGCTCAGAAGGCGGATCTGCACAGGCTAATTGATGATGAGGGCAGACCGTTGCATATGCCCCCGGACGGCTTGGTGGTTTCGGCCCGACTCGCCGCCGTGCTTGGCATAAGACCTGGTGATCCGATCACGATCGAAGTGCTTGAAGGAGAGCGTCAAACCAGGCAAGTCACCTTGATGCGGCTGTCCGGAGATCTGGTGGGCGTCGCGGCCTACATGGACCAGCATGCACTGGCAAAGCTGCTTGGGGAGAGTGGAAACTGGTCAGGTGCGAGGCTGTCCGTCGATCAGCATGCGGCTGCCCATCTGTATGCGACGCTCAAGCGTCTGCCAGCGGTGAATGCAGTGGCGGTTCGCCAGTCCGTCATCGCCAGCTTCCGCAAGATCATGGACGAGAGCGTTCGTCTGTCCACGTCCATCAACTTCGCCTTTGCCTGTGTGATCGCGTTTGGTGTGGCGTTCAACGGCATGCGCATCGCTTACTCGGAACGTGTTCAACAGTTGGCTTCCCTGCGCGTACTCGGGTTCACGCAGGCCGAAGTCGCGTGGATTCTGCTCGGGGAGCAGTTTGTGCTCACCGCCATTGCGCTGCCAGCCGGACTTCTGCTCGGCTACGGCGTGTGCGGTCTCCTCTCTACTCGGCTGGCAACCGACTTGTACCGCCTTCCGCTCGTGGTTCACGCCGCGACCTTCGCTTACGCATTCGTTGTAGCCGGTGGCGCGGTCGTGTGTTCGGGGCTGCTGGTGGCGGCCAAGATCAGACGGTTGGATATCGTCGCAGTGCTCAAGGCAAGAGAATCATGAAGCGTGGTGGCCTGCGAAAGACGCTCGCACTTGCAAGTGCTGCGCTGGCGCTGGCATTGGCGCTCACGTACGCACTCTGGCCGGTACCTGCGGCCGTGGACACAGGGCGTGTCACCCGTGGGCCGCTTCAAGTCACGATCGATGAAGACGGCGAAATCCGTGCGCATGATCGTTACGTCATCACTGCGCCCATCACAGGCCGACTGCTTCGCGTTGAACTGCATGAAGGCGATCAGATTAAGGCAGGGCAGGTGATCGCCGTTCTGGTGCCGGTGCCGATGACTCCGGGAGAACGAGCTGCCCAACGCGCACGTGTTGATGCGGCAGAGGCAATTTTCAGTGAGGCCCAGGCGCGGGCCGCGCATGCGCGGGCAGACTACGACCAAGCGCGCCGAAACTTGGACCGGGGCGAAACGCTTTTGAGCAGCGGTGCCATGTCCAGGCAGGAAGTGGAGCAGATGCGGACCATGGCTGCCTCAAGTGCCAGCGATCTGACAGCAGCACGCGCAAGAGAAACGTCCGCCGCCGCCGACGTTCGTGTCGCCATGGCAAATTTGAAGGCGTTGGAAGCCGGGCAACCCGTTGAAGTTCGTGCCCCGACCAATACCGTTCTGTTGCGCATCGAGCAACAAAGTGAGCGCGTGGTGCTTGCAGGCGCGGCCTTGATGCTTCTGGCCGACCCATCGCGCTACGAACTCGTCGTCGACGTGCTATCGACCGATGCGGTCAAGATCAGTCCGGGCATGCGCGTATCGGTAGTGGAGTGGGGCGGTCCGTGGGCCGTCAACGCCACGGTCCGGACAGTAGGTCCAGGGGCGTTTACCAAGGTGTCGGCGCTCGGGGTTGAAGAACAGCGCGTCCATATTGTGGCGGATCTTGTCGACCCGCCAGGCAGGTTGAATGATGGGTACCGCGTACAAGGCCGCATCGTCATCTGGGAACAACCCGACGTACTGAAGCTGCCGATTGGCGCGTTATTCCGCTGCGGCGGTAACTGGTGCACGTTTATCGTTAAGAACGGAAAAGCTGTACAGCGAATCATTCAGATCGGACAGCGCAACGCGGAGGAAGCCCAGGTGCTCGATGGGCTTCAGGACCACGACACCGTGGTCGTCTATCCTCCGACCACGCTCAGTGACAGCATGAGCGTGCGCCCCCTGAACGCCCGCTGATTGCACGGAGGCTAGATGCTCACGCGGCGCAGACGCAGCGCATTGGATACCGCCGAAACCGAACTCACGCTCATCGCGAGCGTCGCGGTCATGGGAGACAGCAGCAAGCTGGCCTGCCGAATCTACTTCTGCATCATGCCGCCCGTACCCGGACCCATTCCGCGGCCCATGCCCATGCCCATTCCCGTGCCCTGATCGTCCATCATCATTTGCATCATCTCCTGCATCACGGCGGTGTTCCGTTCCATCATGCCCCGACACGTGGCCATCTGAGTGGCTTGGCCTCTTCTTGTCGCCGGTTGCCTGTCGCCCATCTGTCGCATGCCGGCCATCATGTTTTGCATGACCCTCATGCGCTCGTTCATCAGCGCCTGTCGTTCTTCTGGGGTATCGGCACGTGCCATGCGTTCCCTGATGGCGCGCAGATGGGCAATCTGCGCGTCAAAGTCTGCATTGCCTTGCTGCACAGTCGTCGCGGCTGGCGACGATGCCTTCTTCTCCTTGGATGGGCCGGCGGCGGGCGCAGCACAACTCCACGCGAGCAGTAGCGCGGTCGAGGCGGTTGCGATGAGGGTACGTCGACTGTTTGCCATGATGAGCGACCTTGCGTGTGATGTGCGGCGGATACCCGCACTGTCTGCCAATGTAGAGGCTCGCCACAATCGGCCATTGATGCATGTCAAGCGCTGCGGCTTGGTCTGTGGAGGAGGGAGGTTGGGGCAGGTGGCGTGGATTCGGCGGGGACCATACAAAGGTCGCACAAGCCCGGCTGATGCGCTGTTCAGCCGTTCATGCGCACGCAGTTACTTAAGTGGAGGCCGGCGAATTTGCCGGCCCCAAGGTATTGCAGAGTCAATTCAAATCAAAGGCGAGACGACATGTACTGTTCCCGGACCGCCAGCCCGGCGTAAGGCAGGTTGCTCGCGGTGACGATTGCCACGTAGTCGGAAAATCGCCACTGCAAACGTGCGGTCTGCAGTGGCGATCCGCCCAGTACCGCTGGCGATGCATCACCCATTGTCGACGTTGGCACACCGAGCACATCTCGCAGCGCATAACTAGCGCCGTCCCAGGCGGCGGTTGTGTCGTTGGCGCTCATACCCCGCCGGTAGACGTCCACACCGATCAGATGGCCATTTGGACCGAAGCTGAGCCATAACTCGCTGACGGGCGGACCGGCAAGACCGAGCTTATTGGCGTCGACGCCGCGACAACGAAGATAGCTGTAGCCGTGCTTGACATCTTCACAGGCTATGCGATTTTCGTGTGCCCACTGGCGGGCCTCCTCGGGGGTCGTGGCATCCAGTACGAACCCGCCGGGGACGGGGCGAGCTGGCGCGAGCTTCACAGCCCGAAGGTGCGCTAGTCCGCTGGCGCGCAGCGCGCTGACTTGCTCCGCAGTGGTGTTGTCGACGGGGCACGGAACGCCAAGCATCGCGAGCACAGGACGAGCCGCCTTCAAGTGCATTGCACCGACCAGACCGATTGCAACCGTAAAGGCTGCAATGCTGGGCAGTGCGTAGCGGCGCAACCCGCTTCGCGGGCTCACTTGCAGTTCTGGGCGGTGTTAGGGCCCAGATACTGAGGCATGGTCGACACGATGGTCGACTTGAGGCCGGTGAGCACGGGTGCTACGCGAGAGATGTAGCCATCCGGAACGCCATCGGTCTTCATGACAGCGGCGGCATCGGTGATGAACTGATCGAACACACAGCCAGGGATGCCAACGTCAGAGTGTGCAGTGGCCATGTCGTCACATATCACGGTAGTGCCGTCCGCCGCGACTTGCCCCGGGTAGCTGAAGGGGCCGCCAAACAGCGCTTTGAACTGGAGGTTCAGGCAGGCTTTGAGACGTCCGACCGTATCGTGTCCCGGCTTACCGATGTTTGCGAAGTACGGTGCTTCTTTGGGGTCCGCAAGCAGTCCGGACACCGCATCGTCGACCACCTTTGAAATGGCGGCCGGTGCGCTGGCATCTCCACCAAGCCCGGCCCACATGTCGGCGTTTTGGGGAAATTGTGCTGTCGACGCCGTTGATGCCATCGCCATGGGCGTGTCATCGCCCCCTCCGCATGCACTCAAGGTTGCGGTAGTCAAGGTCAAAACCAGTAGCAGTGCTCGCTTCATGGGTCAATCTCCTTTGGCAGGGTATGGATCGGGCACTGCGCGGTTTATCTCAAGGGCTGCGCAGCGCTGTTTTGATATACGTCTGCCAGGCGATTTCGGATGCAGAATGGATCAAGCCAGCACCCCATTCATGCGCTCCACGCGTTCCAGGCGTGACCCTTGGCCACACGTCGATCCGGCTCTAGCGGCAGCGACCAACACAGACCCCGCTGTTCTGCCAGCGTGCGGCCGATCCGACATCAGCACGGTAGCCGGCGTTCATGTAGCGTCCCCCTCCAGTTCGGCGAGCATAGCCGCGATCAACAACCCCAATCTGCGACCGCACGACGCTCTGAGCGTCGGCAACCATCGGCTCGGAGGATATCGACGATCTTTCTGATGCAAAGCCAACTCAATTCTGTGAACTGCCAATGCGTTGTCGCACGATCTGTTTATGCATCCGATAGCCGGTTGGGCTCGTATATCGGTTGCTTCCACATTGCGAAGCGCCACGATAGAGGTCAACGATGAAACGGTATCAACTCGCAGGGTTGTCTGGTGTTCTGGTTTCTTTCGCAATCATTTCTGGCGGCTATGCGTCCGTAGCGGCGGCCGCAATGGGCGATAGCGAAGCGACCACCATGGTGGGCGGCGCTCCGATGTATCCGTCCAAGAACATTATTCAAAATGCGGTCAATTCGAAGGATCACACCACGCTTGTTGCTGCCGTGAAGGCAGGCGGCTTGGTCGATACGCTGTCCGGGGCAGGCCCATTCACCGTATTTGCACCGACCAACGAAGCCTTTGCGGCGCTGCCCGCCGGTACGGTCGATAAGTTGCTCAAGCCTGAAAGCAAGCCGACCTTGGTCAAGGTGTTGACCTATCACGTGGTGCCCGGCCGGCTCACAGCACAAGACCTGATGAAGGCCGTCGCCGATGGCGGCGGCAAGGCGATGCTCAAAACCGTCGAAGGTGATCCGCTCACCGTCATGCAGAAGGGCGACCATCTGACCGTCACCGACGACAAGGGCGGGGTCGCCATGGTCACTATCGGCAATGTGTACCAGTCGAACGGCGTGATTCACGTCGTGGACAAGGTATTGATGCCGTAATCCTTCCCGTGAAGCGCGGGGGCGCGTGCCCTCGCGCGCTCGGACTATGACGAGAGGAAAGGCAATGTCATCCCAACTTCGCTACGCTCAAGACGTTCGTTGCGGGAACAACGCCGGTGGTATACCTTTGCCACATCCCGTCATGGGCAACCGAGGCACGCGAAATCATATGCACGTTGTCGGAGCATCTTTGCCCGAAGCCGAGGGCACGATATCAGCGCGCCAGGAAGCCGTTCGGGAACGGCTCGTTGAGTTGCTCAAGCAAACTGGCGAAGGAAGTAAATCAGCGTTCGCAGAGCTCTACACGCTAACTTCTCCCAAACTCTATTCGTTGGCGTACGGAATCCTGCGCAGCTCAGGTGAAGCCGAAGACGTGCTGCAGGATATCTATGTCGCCATCTGGCAACGCGCCGACCAATTCGATCCGCATCGGGGGACCGCCATGACATGGCTGATCTCGCTGGCGAGGAACAAGTCGATCGATCGTCTTCGGCAATCGCGCGAGACCACCGGTGATGAGGCGGACTGGGGCCAGATCGTCGATGAACGGGCAACGCCATCAGAAGTGGCGGACATGAGCCAGGAGCATCGACGCCTGGAGAGTTGCATTCGCAAGCTGGAGGGTCGCCAGCGTGGTGTGATCGTGGAAGCGTTCTATACAGGGGCGACTTACGCTGAACTCGCAGCGCGTCTGAGCGTGCCGGTCGGTACGATGAAAAGTTGGGTGCGACGCAGCCTGCTGCAACTGAAGATGTGTCTGGAGCAGCAGTCATGACGCCAGATCGTGATCTGGAATGCGCTGAATACGTTCTCGGTTTGTTGGACACCGAGGAGCGCAGCGCCGTGGAGCGTGCACTGCATGAAGATGCAGCCCTACAGGCAGCAGTCGATGCTTGGGAGTCTCGTCTTTCTCCCCTTGGTGAAGCCGTCACTTCCAGGCAACCACCTGCGCGCGTGTGGAGGCGAATCGAGGCCGATCTGGGGCTTGTAGAGCGAACAGGCGCGCCTACGACTCTGCCAGCGGGGGCACAGATGCGGCGTTTTTGGAACAGCATTCGGTTCTGGCGCACGTTGGCGCTTGCAACGACGTTTGCAATGGTTGCTGTCGTCGCGGTGAATCTTTTCCTCGCAGCGCCCACTGAGGCGCCGTCTGGTTTGAAGTCAGCTTATGCTGCGGCGGCGATTGCAGATGACGATGGCGTGCCGCATTGGACCGCGACCGTCGATAAAGCAAAGCGCGAGATCATCGTCGTGCCGGCTGTCGCATTTCAGGTCTCGGACAGCGCTTCGACTGAGCTCTGGCTGATTCCAGAAAATAGCAAACCGATCTCGTTGGGAGTCTTCCCCTCCAATCGCTCAACTTCAATTGTGTTGTCGAAGGAAAATGCCGCCAAACTCAATGCCCGTTCAGCTTTGGCTGTTTCGGTAGAGCCCAAAGGAGGCTCTCCGACGGGCCAAGCGACGGGTCCTGTGGTGGGCAAGGGCGCGATGCATGAGACGTAATGAGATCGTCTATCTCTGCGTGAGTAACTTCATTGCGGCAGCTCAGCTCGACACTGTTTGAAGTGCCGAGCAACGTCGCAGTCATGTAACCTCCCTTCGCGCTACTGTCGCATTTACGCCTATACAAAGCCGCCGTGAGCGCCGGCCTCCTTACACCGCGCGGCGCACCATCAATTCCTTGATCTTGCCGATAGCCTTGGTCGGGTTCAGACCCTTCGGGCACACATCGACGCAATTCATGATGGTGTGGCAGCGGAACAGGCGGTACGGATCTTCCAGATTGTCCAGACGTTCGCTGGTGGCCTGGTCGCGGCTGTCGGCGATGAAACGATATGCCTGCAGCAGACCGGCCGGGCCGACGAACTT